>JBOHNC010000029.1:0-6567 GCA_050730415.1 Planctomycetota bacterium | reverse complement strand
ATGCACGTCCGACCAATACGACGCCTGCGGTTCCGCTGTTGAGAGATGTCGCCGACAACCACGAGCTTACCGTCTTTCTTACCATGTACCGTTACCTGCGGATCGTCCGCAGCAATTGGGTGCTGGTCGGCGGGTGGGCTTTGTGGATGCTGGCGATCGGCTGGCTGGTGGCGCGACAGTGGCGGGAAGCCGGGCGCGATGCGCAGCGCGCGGAGGCGGGCGCTGGCGGCCGGCGGGCGAGCGGCGATGTGGTGAGCTGGTTCACGCGGCGGGATCGGTTGGCGGAGGAAGCGTCTCTGACTGCCGCGGAACGGGAGCGCTGGAACGGTTGGCATGTTTCGATGTGGCGGCTGTACGCGCTGTCCTGGATGTTCCCGGCAGCATGGGTCGGCATGATCGTTGCATTTGCGCTGGATCCGATGGCGCGTGCCCTGACGCCGGAGGAACTGAGGAAGGCTGGCGGCGTCACTTTGGTTGTACTGCTGATGCAGGGTTGGTCGCCGCGCTGGTTGTCGATGAATCTGTGGGAGCGTGTGGTGGCCAGCGGAATTGTGGCGGGGGTGGCGATCGCCTTTCTATCACCGTGGATCGAATTCTATTCGAGCAAGGTTGGGGACAGCGCTTTTGTTTGTCTGTTCTACGCAGTGATATTCCTGTCGCTGCTGCCGGTGGCTTGCAGCGTGGGTATGCATTACCGACGCCGCGCGATTCGAGAGTTGGTGCAGGCACGCAAGGCGCTGCTGCCAGTCGGGGCGGTCCCGGTCGCGCCCGTCCATGAGGAACCGCTCGGCGAACGTCCCGGTTGGGATGAAGGTCGCCCGTAGGGATGCACATCGCTCAACAATGCGAAATCGCGAATTGCCGTTCAAGCCGTCGTCGGCGCAAGTGGCACGGGCCCATGGCCGAATGGCGCATCATTCACCCTTCAACGCTAATTCGCGGTAGGAACAAAAGGAACGGGATAGGGACCACGGCTGCGCCGCGGAGTTTTTCATGCACGGGACAGCGTCCCGTGCCACGATGCGGCGGGCATTTCATCTGCGTTCTTCGATTCCGCCACTCGCAAGTTAAATGTCGAAGGCATTGTGGCACGGGACGCTGTCCCGTGATTCGTCGAATCCATCCCCGGCAATCCTTCAAGGCAACGCGGCTCGGTCATGTGCCCCCGCCCGGTTCTTACGTTTTTTTCACGAAGCCCGGGACGCGTTTGAGATATTGGCCGGTGTAGCTGGCTTGGCAGGCGACGATTTTTTCGGCCGGGCCGGTGAAGAGAATTTCGCCGCCGCCGGCGCCGCCTTCGGGGCCGAGGTCGATGATCCAATCCGCCGTTTTGATCACGTCCAAATTGTGTTCGATCACGATCACGCTGTTGCCGCGGTCCACCAGCCGGTGGAGGACTTCGAGCAGTTTGCGGATGTCGTGGAAATGCAGGCCGGTGGTGGGT
The DNA here is from genome assembly GCA_050730415.1 of Planctomycetota bacterium. Lineage (GTDB taxonomy): Bacteria > Planctomycetota > SZUA-567 > H5-PLA8 > JBOHNC01 > JBOHNC01. The sequence goes on along the minus strand of JBOHNC010000029.1, from coordinate 5,123 downwards.
TCGTCCAGAATATAGAGCGTGTGGCCGCGCGGGCGTTTGGCCAGTTCGAAGGCGAGCTTGATGCGCTGGGCTTCGCCGCCGGACAGGGTGGTGCTCGCCTGGCCCAGCTTGATGTAGCCGAGGCCGACATCGAAGAGGGTTTCCAAGTAGGGGCGGATGGCGGGATGGTTGGCGAAGAATTCGAGCGATTCTTCGACCGACATGGCCAGCACGTCGGCGATCGATTTTTCCTTGAAGAGGACTTCGAGCGTCTGCTGGTTGTAGCGCGCGCCGTTGCAGACTTCGCAAATGACGTGGACGTCAGCCAGAAAGTGCATGGCGATGACGCGCACGCCCTGGCCTTGGCAGTGTTCGCAGCGGCCGCCTTTGACGTTGAAGCTGAAACGGCCGGCGTCGTAGCCGCGGATTTTGGCTTCGGGGGCTTTGGCGAACAGGCGGCGGATTTCGTCGAAGACGCCGGTGTAGGTGGCGGGGTTGCTGCGCGGCGTGCGGCCGATCGGCGACTGGTCGATGTCGATGATGGAATCGATCTGGCCGTGGCCGTGGATGGAATGGAACTTGCCGGGCAGCACGCGCAGTTCGGTCATTTTGCGCTGAAGACCTTTGAGCAGGCATTCGTTGACCAGCGAGGATTTGCCGGAGCCGGAAATGCCGGTGACGCAGAGGAAGCCGCCGAGTGGAAAGGCGGCGTCGATATTTTTCAGGTTGTTTTCGGCGGCGCCTTTGACGGTGATGGCGCGGTTGGCGCTGAGCGGCCGGCGGGTTTCGGGAATCGGGATCGCCATTTCGCCGGAGAGATATTTGGCCGTCAGGGATTCGGGCGAGTGCATGATCGCGGCGATGTCGCCCTGGGCGGTGATTTTGCCGCCCTGGTGGCCGGCGCCGGGGCCGAGGTCGAGAATCCAGTCGGCCGAGCGGATGACGTCTTCATCGTGTTCGACGATCAGGACGGTGTTGCCGAGGTCGCGCAACGCTTGCAGCGTGGCGATCAGGCGGTCGTTGTCGCGCTGGTGCAGACCGATGGTGGGTTCGTCGAGCACGTAGGTGACGCCGACCAGTTTGGAGCCGACCTGCGAGGCCAGCCGGATGCGCTGGGCTTCGCCGCCGGAGAGCGTGGCGGAGGTGCGGTCGAGCGAGAGGTAGCCGAGTCCGACGTTGGACAGGAAGCCGAGGCGATTTTCGATTTCCTTGAGCAGCGGCTGCCAGATTTTCAGGTTGGCTTCCTCGAGTTTCGGCCGCAGTTGCTTGAAGAAGGCCACGGCTTCGTCGATGGAATCGTGGCAGACTTCGGCGATGGAGCGACCGTCGATTTTGACCGCCAGCACGCCGGGCTTCAGGCGCGCGCCATGGCAGGCGGTGCAGTCGTGGTTGGACATGAATTCGTGGATGGCCAGTTTCTGGGCTTCGGAGTCGGTCTTGTGGAAGCGGCGCAGCAGGTTGGGAATGATGCCTTCGTATTCTTCGGTGACTTCGACTTTTTCGCCGGCCGAGCCGAAGAGCATGGCTTTGCGCACGGCGGCGGGGAGTTTTTTCCAGGGGGTCTCGGGGCTGACACCGAAAATGCGGCAGAGGTAGCGCGCGGCGCGGCCGTAGGACCAGTAGATGCCCGATCCGCAGCGGCGCCAGGCTTTGACCGCGCCCTTGGGAATGGAGCGTTCCTCGTCGGGCACGACCAGCGCGGGGTCGGGTTCCATGCGGTAGCCCAATCCGTCGCAGGTTTCGCAGGCGCCGTAGGGGCTATTGAAGGAGAACAGGCGCGGGGTGAGTTCGGACAGCACGCTGCCGTGTTCGGGGCAGGCGAAGTGCTCGGAACAGACCTGGTCCTTCCAGATTTCCTGGCCCTTTTCCAGTTCGGCGACGGCGATGATGCAGAGGCCTTCGCCAACTTTCAGGGCCATCTCGACCGATTCAATCACTCGACTGCGCGCGTCGGGCTTGACGAGGATCCGGTCGACGACCGCTTCGATGCTGTGGCGGAAGGTCTTGGGCAGGTCGATTTTTTCGCGGGCGTCCTTGAGTGCGCCATCGACGCGCAGCCGCGCGAAACCCAAATGGACCGCGTGGTCGATGATTTCCTTGTGCGAGCCTTTCTGGCCGCGGACGAGCGGCGCGAGCAGCATGATTTTGCTGCCGGTTGGGTAAGCCATGACCTGTTCGGCGATTTGCTGCGGCGTTTGCGGCACGATGCTGCGGCCGCACTGGGGGCAGGTGGGATGGCCCTGGCGCGCGAACAGCACGCGCAGGTAGTCGTAGATTTCGGTGGTGGTGGCGACGGTCGAGCGCGGGGTGACGTGGCCGGTGCGCTGTTCGATGGCGATGGTGGGGGTCAGGCCGTCGATCGATTCGACGTTGGGCTTTTCCATCTGGTCGAGAAACTGCCGGGCGTAGGTGGAAAGGCTTTCAACGTAGCGGCGCTGGCCTTCGGCGAAAATCGTGTCGAAGGCGAGGGAGGATTTTCCCGAGCCCGACAGGCCGGTGACGACGATCATGCGTTCGCGGGGGAGATCGACGTTCAGGTGGTCGAGGTTGTGTTCGGCGGCGCCGCGGACGCGGATGTAGCCGGGGGGCGGACCGGACGGCGGCCGCTGGCCGGCGTCCGGAGAAAGGTGAACCGGTGAGGAGGTGAGAGGTGAGTCTGGAAAAGAAGGGACGGCGGCGATGGGTTCGGGTTTGGAGTGCGGCGGCGGGGGAGTGACACGGTGGTGTCCGCCGCTTTGGGAGGCGCGGCTTGACGCGCCGGCGCTTTCTTTTTCTTGCGCGGGCGGCCGCAGGGTCGTGTTGAGTACGGGCGCGTTTTCCGCAGCCTGGGGCGCCGGTTCAATCGGCAGGATGGGCGCGTTGGCGGTGGCCTGGATGTCGGTGGAAAGCTGGCGCGGGGTGGGGGATTTGGGGTCGCGATTTTTGATCGAGCGGGAAGGGCGTTTGGGCGTGGCTACGGCAGGCTTGTTCGGGGACGCTTTGGCGGCGGATTTCGCGGCGGTGGATTTGGAGCGGGCGGCTTTGACGACCGGTTTGGGCTTGGCGCGGGGCGCGGTCGCAGAGCGGGATCGGGAGCGGGTGGGGTTCGAGGTGCGGGACTTCACGGGGAGGCTCCGAGGCGGTGAAAGCGAGCTACACGGGGTGCGGCGTGGGCCGCAAGGTGAAGCATGCGATTTTACGCCGCGGCGGCGGAAGGGGAATGGGGCGGAGGCGGGCGGGATTAAACGCTTGGAACCATTTCAGGCTTCGGGGGCCTGGGGTGATGCAAATCACCCAGGGTTCCCAAGGCGGAACCCTGGGTATCAAGTCTCGCGCTTGCAGCGCGACGGCCAAAGCGAGGAGGGCGCGGCCCTCCCGGGGGGCGAATCGAACGTATAATGCGGGTTTTCGGCGGACGGGGTTGTATCGCGAAAGGCGGCGTATGGCACGGAGTCGGAAGACGGGCAAAGCCCCGTCGCAGAAGCTGTGGGGCGGGGCGTTCGATGGCGCGGCCGACAAACGGCTCGAGGCGTTCACGGAGTCGATTTCCTTCGACGCCTGCCTGGCGCCGTTCGACATCGCCGGGTCGATCGCGCATGCGAAGATGCTGGCGACGTGCGGCTTGATTTCCAGCCAGGATTTGCAGCAGATCGAGAGCGGGCTGCGGGGGATTGCGCGCGATATCGCGGCGGGCAAATTCGTCTGGAAGACGGAACTGGAAGATGTTCACATGAACATCGAAGCGGCGCTGACCGAGCGGATCGGGCGCGCGGCGGGAAAGCTGCACACGGCTCGCAGCCGCAACGACCAGGTGGCGCTCGACATGCGCCTCTGGGCGCGGGCCGCGATCGACCGCGTGAATGCCGCGATCATGGCCGTCCAGCGCGCGCTGGTCGATCAGGCCGCGGAACTGACCGAGGCGGTGATGCCCGGCTACACGCATTTGCAACGCGCGATGCCGGTGAGCGCGGCGCATCACCTGCTGGCCTACGTGGAAATGTTCGCGCGCGACCGGGAACGGTTGGTCGAGAACCGGGCGCGGGTGAATCGGCTGCCGCTGGGCGCCTGCGCGCTGGCGGGGACTTCGCTGCCCATCTCCCGCCGCTTCGTGGCGAAAGAGTTGGGCTTCGAGGCGGTGCTGGGCAATTCGATGGACGCGGTGGCGGCGCGCGACCATCTGGTCGAACTGGCGCAGAACCTGACCGGCGTGGGCCTGACGCTCTCGCGCCTGGGCGAAGACATGGTGCTATGGGCCAGCCGCGAATTTCGCTTCGTGAAAATCGCCGACGCCTTCACCACCGGTTCGTCGATGATGCCGCAGAAGCGCAATCCGGACATCGCCGAACTACTGCGCGGCAAGGTCGGCCGGCTGGCGGCGGCCACGCAGGCGCTGTGGCTCCAGACCAAAGGCCTGCCGCTGACCTACAACCGCGACCTGCAGGACGACAAGATTCTGTTGTTTGAAGCGGCGAAGGTGGCCGAGGATTCGCTGGCGATCCTGGCGGCGATGCTGCCGGCGATGCAGTTCGACCGAGCGCACATGGCGGAGGCCTGCCGGGGCGGCTTCATGGAGGCCACGCTGCTGGCGGAGTATTTGGTCCTGCGGGGCGTGCCGTTTCGCGAGGCTCACCGGGTGATCGGCGGGCTGGTGCGGCGGGCCGAATCGGCCGGCGGCGAATTGAAGGATTTGCCGGACGCGACGTATTTGGAAGCGCATGCGGCGTTTGGCGCGATGGCGCCAAGCAGGGGCAAGGCGAGCAAGGCCGGCAAGGCGGGCGGTGCGGTTGGCTCGGGGGGCTTCCGGAGGTTGCTCGCGGCGGACGGTCTGCTGACGGAGTATCGGTCAGAGGGCAGTCCGCATCCACGATTGGTACGATTGCGGGTGGCTTTCTGGCGGAAGGCGCTGGCAGCGGCGGAGAAAGCCGCGCACCAACGGCGCGGATGAGCCTCTAACCGGGGTGGCAGTTCGAGCGTCTGAATCGGATGAAGCAGGTCGGTGATGACAGGTGGACGGCAGGGATGCGAATGACTGGATGTGGGCGAATTTGGCAGCGGGGGGTTCGAACCTGGGCCCTGGCATTGGTGCTGTGGGCCGGCGGCGCGCTGGTCGCGGCCGACGCGCCAGATGGCGCCGATGCGGGCGCACCGCTGCCGCCGCCCGGACC
>JBOHNC010000028.1:0-3342 GCA_050730415.1 Planctomycetota bacterium | reverse complement strand
TTTTTTTGAGGATTTCGAGGATTTCGTCGTCGGTAAATACGGGGATAGGGCGCGGCGCAACCTGTGCGGGCCGGACCTGAACCGGCATCGCGACCGGTTGAACATCCACGCCGACTGCGTGAACATCCATCGCGACTGCGTGAACGTTCATGCCGACTGCGTGAACATCGTCAAATTCGTTCACGGTCTGGTGGGAATTCGCCGCATGTTCACGCACTCCGGATGCTTGTTCACTCAGTCCGGATGCATGTTCGCGCACTTCGTTTGCTTGTTCACGCTCTCCGCCTTCGTTTTCGCCACCCGTCGGTTAGGTGTGGTCAGCGTCAGACGGGCTTGCGGGCGACGGCGCCTCGCCGACTTTCAGGTATTTCACCACGGCACCCGTGCTGAGATTTTCTTTTTCGGCAATGTCGCGCACGGTCAGGCCCTGGGCCTTGAGGTCCTGGACCTGTTGAACCACCTTGGGGTCCGGGCCGGTATGGTGCGGCCATACCAACGCGCATACCGCGTCGAGTTCCGCCTGGCGCGACTGCGGAATGGCCGGGTACTCTCCGTACGGACGGCCGGTCATGACAAAAAATCGGTCGGCTTCCCAGACGGCGCACTCACCGCCCCAGGACATCTCCGGTTTGACGCAGGCATCGGTGTTCTTGGTGCCCAACAGCAGAATGTGCAGGCCGTCGCCCGATACCGAATACTCGGTGTACGAGTTGCAGGTCTTCACAATCCGCTCGGCGTCCGGATGCAGCACGCCGTCCTTGATGCAGTGGTCCAAGTCGATACCGATGATGTTATTGTTGGCGAACACAAAGCCGATGCCGGCGAATCCACCGCGCGCATACCCGGCCAGCGCGCACTCGAGGGTGTCCCATGTGGCCGGGTCGGTCGTCGAGGCCTTGCTGCCATTTTTCGGCTTGTAAGGGACCTTGGTTTTTTTGCCGCGCCAGACGCCCCACTTCCAACAGACCCACTGTGGAAGCGTCTTGAGCATTTCGGGCACGACTTCAAGGTTGACGGGAGGATTGCTCATGCGGATACCTCAACGCTGGATGCCGACTTCGCGACAACGCCATCGCCCTTGGCCCATTTACTCAGCAGGGTGCGCCGGTGGATGGTGCGGTTTTTTGACGCCGCGTTCCGCAGGCCCCACGCGTCGCCAAGTAGGAAACAGGTCTTCGACGCCCGGGTGACGGCGGTGTAGAGCCAATTGCGATCCGCGAAGAAATGCGACTTATGGCAGAGCACCACCACGCAGGGGAATTCGCTGCCCTGGCTTTTGTGCGCAGTCAGGCAGTACGCCAGCTGGACGTTGTGCAGCTTCTCCCCCTCGATGGTGTGCTGCCCGGCGCCTTCGAACTTGACCACAAAGCCTTTCGCCGTGTGCGCCGTCACATACCCAATCGTGCCGTTCATCACGCCGATTCGTAGTCGTTCGAGGTCTGAATGACCTTGTCACCGGTCGTAAACCGCCCCTGTACCTCGCCGCGGAACAGGAACTGCAGCATCTGGTTGACTTCGCGGGTGCCGAGCGGCCCCTTGTGGGTCGGCGTGATGACCTGGACGTCGCGCAGCGGATCGAAGCCGATGCGCTGGAACATGTCATCCTTAAAGAGGCTCCGCAGCTGGGTCTGGATTTGCAGCGGCTCCCGGCAGCCGTCCAACACCTGCCAGCCATGCGCCGCCCCGGCCGCCGGTGCCAGTTTGCCCTCCAGGACCAGGTTGGAATTCACCTTGAGTAAGCCCGCCTGGCGGTGGACTTTGCTCAATACCACTGCCGGCACCAGTTGGTGCTTCAGGATGTCGCGCAGCACATTGCCGGGCCCGACTGGCGGCAACTGATTGTGGTCGCCGACAATGACCAGCCGCGTCTTCGAAAAGTCGATCCGGGTGAGCAGCTCAGCCATCAGCGGAACGTCCACCATCGACCCCTCGTCCAGAATCACGGCTTGGTAGCCTGGCAACACGTTGTCTTCACCGCCGGATTCTTCCGACAGGCTGGTCCGATGGAATTGGCGACCGTCGTACCCCAGTAGCCGGTGCAGCGTCTGTGCGGGCGCGGCGACGCCGTATTTGCGGAGCAGTTCTTCGATCCGCTTGGCCGCCTTCCCGGTGGGCGCGCACAGGGCGACGTTCAGCCCGGCTTTCATCAAGGCTGCCGTCAACCGCGCCACCGTGTACGTCTTGCCGGTACCCGCCCCGCCGGAGATCACGCTGATCGGGAAGCGCAGCGCTGTTTTGTAAGCGTCCTGTTGGGCGCCGTCTAGGTCTACCGCGTCGCCCGCCAGGCCAGCGACCTGCGCGTACCTCCAGCCGTGCTCTTTGATAGTGTTGTGGATGGTTTTTTCGGCGGCGGCGATTTCTGGAGTCGACAGGGCCTGGCCGTCGGCCGTGATTTTGCCCTGGTCGATCAGCACGCGGGCACGGATCTGGATCAGCTTGCGGCTGCCCATCCCGTCCAAGGCTAACAGCGTGTTGGTCAGATCGATCAGATCCACGCCACCCGTCCACGTGTGGCCAGCGTTGATTTCGGTCTGCAGCGCATACAGAATCCCGGCGTCAATCCGGCCTGAATGCTCCTTGGTGACGCCGACTTTCTGCGCAATCTCATCGGCGCGTTTGAACCCGTAGCCGTCCACCAGGTCGATCAATTGGTAGGGATCGGTTTGCAAAATCCCAACGATCCCTTCCCCGAACTGGCCCAGCAGTTTTTCCATCTGGCCGTTGGTGAGGCCGAAGGAGGCCAGGTACATGCGCACCCGGTTTTCGGAGGCGTTGGCCTGCCAGACGTTGCGCAGGTTGATCAACACCGCCATCGGAATGCGGGTTTCATTGTGCATCCGTTTCAGATCTTCTTTCAAGGTCTGGCTGAACACATGCGTTGCCCCCGCCGCAAAATGCATCAGTTTGGCGGCATTGACCTTGCCGATCCCCTTGAACGCCGGGCACTGCGCCAGATACAATTCCAGGCCGTCGTCGGAGTCGGGCAATTGGAAGCGCACCGCTTCCGCCACAAACTGCTCGCCGTAGGGCTCGGTATGCGCCCAATCGCCATCGAGCGTGATCCATGCACCTTCGACGACCGCAATTTTGCTGCGGAACCGGACCGGCTTTTCCTCCATGGCGGTCCGGATCACGCCGGCGCAAAAATTGGGCTTGGAACAATACATCTTTTCCACCACGCCCGTGATGGTGTCTGGGTAGTATTTCATCGGATGGCACTACTGTCCAAAACAGGCCTGAATTGAGGGGGGTAGGGCAAAAAGCCCCCTTGGAGACTGGATTGTACCCCGGTCCCGACCCCCTGTTTCGCCACCGCATAGAAGTTGCTGTCCAAAAGCACGT
>JBOHNC010000027.1:0-14474 GCA_050730415.1 Planctomycetota bacterium | reverse complement strand
GGGTGGGGGCTTTCAGGCGGTGGGTTCATCCGGTTCGCGGACGGCTTCGGACGAGGGGGTCGGGATCGGCGCGGAGGCCGCGCCGGTTGGACCGGACTGGCCGGGCGAGCCGCCGGCCTGGCCGGGCGGAGGGTCGGCCGGCAGTGCCTGCGACGGGTCCGATTGCGGCATGGGCGCCAGCCACGAGGCCAGCACCGCGATCAACAGGATACCACCGATCACCGCGAGCGTCACCGCGGTGGGGAGCTCCAGGGTCCAGGCTTGGTGAAAATGGGCTTTGGGGGCGAGCAGCATTTTGCCGCCGACAAACGCGAGGATGGCGGCGAGGCCGGCGTCGAGAAAGCGGAAGCGGTCGATCAGGCCGGCCAGCACGAAGTACAGCGCGCGCAGGCCGAGGACCGCGAAGATGTTGCTGGTGAGCACGATGAAGAAGCTGGGGGAAATGGCCAGGACGGCGGGGATCGAATCGACGGCGAAGACGAGGTCGGCGATTTCGACCACGAGCAGGACCAGAAAAAGCTGGGTGAACAGGCGGCGGCCGTCGATGCGGACGAACATGCGGTCGCCTTCGGGGTGATGGGTGAACGGCAGCCAGCGCCGGGCCAGCCGGACGATCCAACTGCGTTCCGGGTCGAACTTGGTGTCGCCGTGGAGCGCCATGTGGGCGGCGGCGTAGAGCAGAATGGCGCCGAACAGGAAGTACAGGACTTCGAATTGGTGGAGCAGTTCCACGCCGATCAGAATCAGCACGGTGCGCATGAAAATGGCGCCGAAGACGCCCCAGAACAGCACGCGATGCTGCTGGACGGGGGATATTTTGAAGTGGCGGAAAATGATGAGGAAGATGAAGAGGTTGTCGACGCTGAGGGCTTTTTCGATCAGGTAGCCGGTGAGGAACTGGAGGGACTGTTCGGAGCCGTCCGGCGCGCCGAGATAGATGGAGGCGGCGAACAGGAGCGAGATCAGAATCCAGGCGCCGGACCACAGGAGCGCGGTGCGCATGGGCATGCGGGCGGCGTCTCGGCCGCGGCGGAGGTCGGCGACGAGCAGGCCGAGGACCGCGAGGCCGAAGAGACTCCATTTCAAGACATCCCACATTCGTCGGCGGTCCTCGCGGGTTGAATTTGCACATCCAGAACGGGGAAAACCGCCCCCTACTATACCGCGCTTCGGCCGGGGGGCGTCGGGCAGTAAACCAAGAGTCGCGTGACATGGTCCGGAAGTCGGAGAGGGGGAACTGGGAGCATTCTGGATAAGCGCGTTCAAGATCCCAACAACTCATCCCAGTTTATTCGTTCTGCCTGCTGCTCAACGAGGCACACGCGATCGCGAAAGACTCCGGAGAAGTCCTTCGCCAATTTACAAGCATTGGGATCGACGATGCTGATTCGATGAGGTGGGATTTTACGCTGGTGCATCACGGAACCGAAATGCAGCCGGGTCATCGTGTCGTAGTAGGACATAGAAAAACCGATCGCGAAGATTTCATGGGCGTCATGCAGTGCATTAAACGCAGAATTCCATGTTTTATCGCTGCCCGGTAGCTCGTGCAGTTGCTTGTACCGACCTAGTCCCACGATACCCAATTTGTCGTTCATGCGCATCCATGACCCCTGAGTGCCCTCAATTAATCGACCCGTTACTGCTGGTGTTTTGGCTCGCCACAGTTCCAATTCGTACTCTGGTTCATTGGGCGGTGTGCACCCATAATCGGAAACATTTGTATCGATCTTTGAAAATACCTGCGCTATTCCTTTGCACGTACATGGGGCGAGCGGCTGAAAATAAGCAGCCATTCAGGTTCATTTGGAATAAGTCGAAGGCAATAGCCACCAACCTGTATTTAATGATTTACCCTCGCGCCACCTTGGGGACTATGCTGATGCGTTATCCGGAACGAGCGGCGCAGGTACATGATTTGCTCACCGAGGTTAGTGGAAAGGAACTTCTGGGAGAGGGTCGCGTGTACGGTGGTGGCCTGAATAAGATTGAACCCAGCGAATTGGGGCGAATTTCTGCCCGCCCATTTCTAGAGCGGTGGCCAAATCTTGAACCCCAGTCGAGGAGGCAGGGCACACTTTTCTAATCCAATGGTTTTCTTTTGCTACTCGGCCAGGGCGATGTGGCGGACGAGGCGGGATTTGCGGGTGGTGGCGGTGCGCAGGACTTGGAATCCGTGGCGGGCGAGCAGTTCGGCGGAGGGTTTGGGGGTGACCACCACCAGGCGGCTCACGCGCGGGCGGAGAGCCGCCAGGACGCGGTCGTACAGATCGGGGGCGGCGGGGGAGAAGTGGCCGTAGGGGAAATCGACCACGGCGGCGTCGAAAATACTTGGGGTGGTCGGAGCGGACGGTGCGGATGACGCGGATGACGTAGACGGAGCGGTTGGCGCGGACGTTGCGGAAGAAACGGAAGGCGTGGGCAGTGTGGACGGATCAGACCGAACGGGCGTTGCGTCAGAATGGATTGCAGGGGTGGGTGAAGAAGAGAAATCCGGGAGCCGGTCTGAAGACCGGCGGTCCCAGGCCGAGCCAAGAGCCGACGTGAACGTTGGCGCTCCCAGGGGGAAATCGAAGGCACCGGGCTGAGTGGCGTCGGCGCAGCGGACATTCGGCGGGTAGCCGAAGTGGCGCAGGTTGATCTGCGAGTCTTCGGCCATGCGGGCGGACAGATCGCAGCCGAGAACGTGCAGGCCGCGGGCGGCGGCTTCGACCAGCACGGTGCCGGCGCCGCAGCAGGGATCCAAAAAGGTGCGGGCGTTCCGGTGGGGTGGAGCGGCAAGATTGACCAGCGCGGCGGCTTGGCGGCCTTTGAGGGCGCTGGAGAACGAGCGCGGTTTGGGTTCGTGGTGTTTCCAGGTCTGGGCATATTCCGCGGCGACGCGGCCGAAGATCCATTCGTCGGGCAGGCGCAGGGCCCAGAGGGTGGTTTGGGGGTGTTCGAGGTCGGGATTGCCGGGGAGGCAGTCGGCGAGGGCGCGGGCGACGCCGACGGAGCCGATTTTTTTCACGCGCGGTTCGCGTTGGGCGGTGAGCGAGTCGAAAGTTTCGATGCGGTAGCGGTTGCAGCCGGGGGGCGTGCGGTGGACGGCTTCGAGGAGCCCGTCGAAGTCGGGTGCGCGGGCGTAGAGTTCGACGGCTTGGGCGAGGTAGGCGGCGTTGGTGAGGTCGATCAGGCGGTCGGCGAAGATGAAATCGGCGCCGGCGCCGGCGCCGGCAGTGGCTCCGGCAGTGGCTCCGGCATTGGCGTCGGCTTCGGTATGGGCGGCGGGCAGGCCGAGCCACTCGGCGGCCTCACACAGCGCCAGTTCCTGCTCGAAGGGCTGGAAACTGACCCGGTACAGATAGGTCGGCACAGGCGGGGGCCTTCGAGGGGCCCGTGACGCAGAAAGGTCGGAGGGGCCGACGGGACCGGTGGGTCCGGGGGAGCCGTGGGCCGGACGGGCTCGGGAGGGACTCGAAAATAAGCGGGTGAAGGGACTTGAACCCTCGACCCCAACCTTGGCAAGGTTGTGCTCTACCACTGAGCTACACCCGCGAATCGAGAAGGAACATTTTAAGCCGGGAGCGCGCGCGTCAATCCCAGGTCTGGATTTCCAGGAAACGATCTTTGTCGCCGAGGGCCTTGGTTTTCTCCTTGAGGTGGGCGATGCATTCCTCGACGTCGTCGGTGAGGAGGAAGATATCGAGATCGTCGGGGGAGACCATTTTTTCGCCCAGCATGGTATCGCGAATCCAGTCGATCAGTCCGGCGTAGTATTTTTTGCCCATCAGGACGATCGGCATCGGTTCGATTTTGCGGGTCTGGATCAGCGTCAGGGTTTCGAACAGTTCGTCCATGGTGCCGTAGCCGCCGGGGAAGATGACGAAGCCCTTGGCGTATTTCAGGAACATGACTTTGCGGACGAAAAAATAGCGGAAGTTGATGGCTTTGGTGATGAAGGGATTGGCGGTCTGTTCGAAGGGGAGTTCGATGTTGACGCCGATGCTGGTGGCGTTGGCTTCTTTGGCGCCGCGGTTGCCGGCTTCCATGATGCCCGGGCCGCCGCCGGTGATGACCGCGTAGCCTTCTTCGCCCAGGCGGTGAGCGAGGTTGCGGGCGGTGATGTAGTAGGGGTCGGAGGGGCGGGTGCGGGCCGAGCCGAAAATGGTGATGGCGCGGCCGACGTCGGCCATGCCCTGGAAACCTTCGACGAATTCGGCCATGATGCGGAAGATGCGCCAGGTATCGTCGCGGGGAGCTTTGGACATGCGGTGAATCCTTGTTGCCAGAGGTTCATTATATCGGTCCGCGGCGGGGTCGGCCGCACCAATTCCCGGCGGGGGCGGTATAAACGGGAGCGGGAAAATTGCCGGCGAGAGTGCGTCGGCGGACCGCCAGGAGCTACTTTGCCGTGACTGATTCATCCGCTATTTCCGACGGCGGGCCGGCCGGGACCGGCGCGCTGATCGATTCGCATTGCCATGTGAGTTCGCCCGACCTGGTGAAGGCTTGGGCGGAGGTGTTGGCGCGGGCGGCGGCGGCGGGGGTGGAGGTGCTGGTGGATATCGGGACCGATGTGGCGCAGTCGCGGGAGGTGGTGGCGCGGGCGGAAGCCTGGCAGGGGCGGCCGGCGGTGTTCGCGGGCGTGGGGTTGCATCCGAACGAGGCGGCGCAGTGGGATGGGCAGACGATCGGCGCGCTGCGAGGACTGGCCACGCAAAGCGCCAAGGTGGCGGCGATCGGCGAGACGGGGTTGGATTTTCACCACGCGAGCGATCTGGGGCTGCGTGCCAAACAGGCGGAAAGCTTCCGGGCGCAGATGGCGCTGGCGGCGGAACTGGGCAAGCCGTTCGTGGTGCACAGCCGGGATGCCGCGCCGGAGACGCTGGCGCTTTTGCGGGGCGAACAGGCGCGGCTTGGGGGGAAGCCGCTGAAAGGCATCATGCACTGCTTCACCGGTGACGCGCCGTTGGCGCGGGCCTGCGTGGAACTGGGGCTGCACGTGAGTTTTTCCGGGATCGTGACCTACAAAAACGCGCGGGAAATCCAGGCGGCGGCGCAGGCGGTGCCGGGCGAACGGCTGCTGGTCGAAACCGACGCGCCGTATCTGTCGCCGGAGCCTTTGAGGGGCAACAAGTACTACCCGAACGAGCCGGCGCGGGTGCTGCACACGGCGCGGTTTCTGGCGAAGCTGCGGGGGGAGACCTTCGAGGCGCTGGCGGCGCAGACGAGCGCCAATGCGCGGGGGCTGTTCGGGTCGGCGAGGTGCTAATTAGGACGGAAGAGTGCGCGCGGCGCGCGCAAGAAAAATAAGGCGCCGGCTGCGCCGGCTGTTTTGGTCACGGGCCATCGGCCGAATGGCGCGTTTTTAAGCATTGCCTACGACGGGTGACGCGATTAGAGCCGGGCGGTTGGCAGCGGAGTTCCGCGTTCCCATGCCCGAAGGCCGAGGATGGACTCGACGAATCACGGGACGGCGTCCCGTGCCACAATGCCTCGGACATTTCAGAAGCGTTTTTCAGCGTTGGCAGAGGGCCTTAAACATGTCACCCGCGTTGTGGCATGGGACGCTGTCCCCTGCATGAAACGGGGCGCGAAGCGCGCGCCTTTAAATCTTAAAAACCATGAGGTAAAGACGTGAACTTGGTTGGGTGAAAGGGACGAACGCAAAAGACATCTACATCGAATCACGGGACGGCGTCCCGTGCCACTTGGGCTGGGGCTATTGTTCGTTGGCGGGGACGAACCAGCCGGAGAGGTTGAAGGCTTCTTTGATGCCGTCGTTGAGGACTTTGACGGGGTCGCCGTCGATGATGATGTCGACCTGCTGGTTCTGGGCCATGAATTTGGCGGGCTGCTCGGGGTCGGGGATCATGGCGACGTTGACGTTGGGTTTGTTCAACTCCACCATTTTTTTGCGGGCTTGCTCGCGGTCGAGGCCGGGGACGCGGCCGAGTTCCTTGCCGGACGGGTCGCTGGTGACGACGATCCACTTGCAGTCCTGCAGGCTGAAGGCGCCGGGATCGAGGCGGAAACTGACGGGGCCTTTTTTGCCGTTGATGGTGTAGGTGACGCCCATTTCAAGGTTTTTCTGATCGCCGTTGGCGATGTCGGCGGCGTGAAGATTGTCGGATTGAAGTTCGACGGTCGAGCCGTTGCCGCCGTCCGGAGGGACGAGGTCGTCTTCGGGGGTGGTGACGGCGGCCAGTTTGTCGGGGGGCAGGGGGTTGGCCGGTCCGCCGGGGCGGGAGGCGAGGTAGTCGGCCTCGGAGCGCGGTTTTTCTTCGGCTGCGTGGGATTTTGACGCGGTGAGGAGCCACCAGACGACGCCGCCGGCGAGGGCAAGAATCAGCACGGCGGCGCCGAGCCGGATCAGCGGCATGGGACCAGCCGGTGCGTTGGTAGCAGCCATGGGATCGATCCTCCTGAAAGCCCGCGCGGCGGCCGGTGGGGCCTTCCGCGCGGCTTCATTTTCCCGCTTGCAGGCGGGAAGAAACTAGGTGCTTGAAACGACAACGCAGGCGGCCCGTGGGGACGGCCGCCTGCGCGTGGAAAACGGTTCTTGTCCAAGACCTGAACCGCCGGTTAGTGCGCCAAACCTCCGTGCACGTAGTACAGGCGAATGCCGGTCGGAATCTGAATGGTCTGGTTGCCCAGGCCGGGCAGGCCGACGGAGGACTGCTGGGTCAGGCGGTAGTCGTAGTCGACGCAGAAGGCGTCGAAGGTGCGGTCGTAGGATTCGCCGATGCGCAGGTTGACGCTGCTGCCATCTTTGGCGGTGCCCTGAACGATGGGCCAGTCGGCCTTGCCGTCGTGGTTGTCCCAGCGCAGGACGAAGGAGTGCGCGGGGTTGTGCTTGGGCGTGGTGTAGTTGTGGAGCGGATCGAGGCGGACCATCGGATTGCGGTAGATGGCCATGGAGGCGATGGTTTCGAGGCCGCTGCCGGCGACCTGCCCGGTGTGATTGCCGCCGGGGAAGGTCACGGTCTGGATGCCCATCGCCTGGTTGGCGGCGGACATGGTGTAGGTGGTGTTCTGGTAGACGTTGTTGTCGAGGAAGGTGGCGTTGACGTTGGCCATTTCCTGCGCGTCGGCGATGACCGCCATGGTGGGCGCCGCGAGCCCGCCGAAGACGCGGCAGCTCGAATACCCCGGCAGGTGGGAGCCGCCGATGCGCTGGCCGGCGTAGACGTAGGCGTCGATGTTGTTGACCTGGCGGACGAAGGGAATGAAGCCCTGGCACATGTCGAAGGGGCTGTCGGCCTTGCCGTCGCCGTCGGTGTCGTACATGCGGTCGGTGGCGAAGTATTCGGGGATGCCGTCGCCGTCGATGTCGTAGCGGCGCGACAGGTGCGGCAGGCCGAATTCGTCGAGCGTGTTTTTGTTGGTGAAGCTGGTGGCGAGCACCAGGTCGCTGGTGTGGGTGACGGGGTTCCAGCCCAACTGGAGGGCGCGTTCGATCAGGTGGCGCTTCATGCCGGGGAAGTTCATGGCCATCGGGGCGGCGAAGCGGACGTGGCCGTCGCCGCCGACTTCATCGTAGCCGACATCGGTGGCGTAGTAGTTGTTGCTCAGTTGGGTCGCGGAGGCGCCGGCGTAGACGCGGGTGTCGTGCAGGGACTGTTCGGCGGCGGCGTCATAGACCCACAGCGAGGGGGTATTGACCAGCGGAACGGTGTCGACCCAGCCGCGCGGCGGCTGGCCGTGGGTCAGGAACCAGAAGCCGCCCCAGCCCTGATCGTAGCTGTAGGCGTAGCCGCTGGTGGTGTTGCAGGCGTAGGCGGTGAGCGTGCCCTGGTAATTCGGGTACTGCAGGTTGGTGAAGAACTTCTGCAGCATCGGGCAGGAAACGGTCTCGTAGGTGGTGGTGCTGCCCAGTTTCAAACGGCTGAACAGGGCGGAAGCGGCGATGTATTGGTAGGTGTACTTGCCATTCACGTAGGTGCGCAGCTGGGCGCCGATGAGGTTGTAGAGCTTGTGGCTGACTTCCGGGCTGGGGGCGACGTCGGCGCCGGTGAGCATGGCGTCATAGTTGGCCTGGTCGGCCTGGTAGTAGAGGTTGTTGCGCAGCAGGCCCTGGATTTCGGTGATGAGTTCGGTGCGGTTTGTCAGCGCGGTGGCCGGATTGGGGAACTGGCTGAGGTCGGGCGCCACGAGGTGGGTTTTGCCGTCAAGGCGCGACTTGGTGCTGTCGAGCACCACCGGGTAGGCGCCCATTTCGGGCCACAGGCCGACCGACATGTTTTTGCCTTTGAGGGCGGTGAAGGCGGTGTTGCTGGCCTTGCCGAGGAAGTTGTAGTCGGGGAACTGGACGTTGTATTTCAATTCGACGGTGTCCCAGTGGGCCAGAATGGAGGTGGTGCTCTGCCCATCCTCGTAGCCGGCCAGCGAACTGGACATCGGGGTGATGGCGTCGGAGGAGACGGCGGTCGAACCGTAGGTGCCCTGAGCGGCGCTGATGTCGTTGCTGGAATAGTTGTATTCCAGGCCACGCCAGCAGTAGTCGCCGCCGTAGTAGTTGTCGGCCGCCATGGGGTCTTTGGCGCCGGCCTTGGGGTAGACCAAGGGCAGTTCGTAGCTTTGCTGGCTGCCGAGCACGCCCTGGCCGATGGCGGTCTGGTCGGTGGACATGGAGTCGTCCTTGTCCCAGTAGCTGATCATGACGCCGAGCAGTTTGCGGTAGTCGACGTCGCTGATCCACTGGACGACGTTACACATGGTGTTGCCGGTGTCGATGGGCAGGAAGTTGCTGGCCTGGAGCGCGCCTTCGTTGCGTTCGGTGGTGTCGATGGCGCCGGACTTGGTGGGGTTGCACTGGGTCAGCAGTTTGCCCAGGGAGTTGGCGTAGTCGGTGTAGACCTGCTGGAGGTAGGTCTGGGCCGCGGACTGTTCGCCCTGGAAGCTGACCTTGAGCACCAGCAAACCGCCGTTGGTCGGGTCGCCGCGGTAGACGGCGAGGGTCGTGGTCTGGGTTTTCTGGTCGTAGGTGAGGGAGTTGCTGAAGGTGGTCAGCGGAGTGGTGGCGAAGTTGTCGAGTGCCACGCGCACGCCGGTGACGGTGTGCGTGGCGAAGACGTTTTGGTTGGTCGACTTGGCGGGGTTGTCCAGGTTGACGAGCTTCACCTGGCCGGCCGAACCGCTGGGCGGCTGAATGATCGGCTGGACGCCGTCGTTGACGGTGGAGACCGTCAGGTACTGCTGGGCCAACTGACCTTTCAGGGCGGTGTACAGCGCGCTGGCGTTGGGATTGGCGGCTTCGATGTACAGCGAGTTGCCGTCGTAGCTGGCCTGCAGCGAGTAGTCGTTTTTGTTGATATACGAATACGTGGAAGGGCTCTGCCAGGCCCCCGGATAGGTGGTGGTTTTGCCGGTGGTGGTCGTGGTGGTGGTGGTGCCGGTGCCGCCGCCGCCGGTGGGGTCGTAGCCGCTGCTGGTGGTGGTCGTCGTGGTCCCGCCGGTGGTGGTGACGGTGTAGCCGGGGACCCAGATGCCGACGTTGGTGTACATCACCACGAATTCCTTGTCGAGGCGGTACCAGCCGTCGCCGGAGTCGTCGCGAACCACGCCCTGGTCGTTGGCCCAGGCCAGGACGTAGACGTACTGACTGATGGGGCTGGTGGGGACGAAGATTTTCTGGCCCCACAGTTCTTCACCCCAGCGGCTGTAGTAGACCGGGTAGCCGGTCGGCGGATTGGTGTAGACGCTGCTGCTGATGCCGTCGACGGTCGGATCGGCGAGGCCGGCGGAGTTGGGGTCGAGGTTGTTGTTGATGAAGTTGTAGGCGCCCATTTCATGGTGCGGCAACTGCGCCGGCCGGCCCCAGGCGGTGGCGGCGGCGGTGCTGGTCGCGCCGCCGTACTGGCCGGTCTGACGGTTGACGCCGGGCGGAATGGCGGCCAGCGGATCGGCGTTGGGCGTCGGTCCGCACAGCGCGTTCTGGACGATGGCGTCGGCGTTCATGTAGGTATACAGGGTGCCGTCGCCGATGATGACGCTGGTACGCGCGGCCAGACGCAGTTCGTCGGTGTAGGCGCCTTCCTGGGCTTTGGCCCAGGCCACGGGCGAGCCGTAGGTGCCGGTGGTGGCGTTGCCGCCCCAGCGGGCGTCGAACGGATCGAAGGGTTCGGGCCCGTTGATGTAGTAGATGTCGCCGGCGATCAGAATTTTGCCGTTGGCGTAGATGGCGCCGCGGCCGGTGACGTAGCCCTTGATGATGAGGTCGCCGTTGATGAAGTTGTCGCCGGTCAGGTGAATCGGGTTGTCGATGGTGCCGATCAGGATGGTGTGGCCGAAGGTGGCCTGGGCGTTGTAGGGGTCGAGCTGGTTGGGCACGGTGGTCAGGCCGCCCCAGGGCACGGTGGCGCCGTTTTCATCCTTGACCGAATGCAGTTGGGAGGCGGTGATGTTGTCGCGCAGGTAGTTCGGAGCGGAAGGGTTGGAGGCGACGTCGTAGAAACCCATGCGCAGGGTCGGGTCGGCGGCGCTGCCGGGGTCGGTTTTCCAGTCGTATTTGCGGACGACGGTGAGCTGGTGGCGGGTGAAGCTTTCGGGGCCGGTGCTGTCGTCGGGCATGGTGATCGAGACGGTGCCGTTGGGGTCCTTGTCGAACCAGATCTGGCCCTGCAGGGCCGAGGCGACGAAGGCGATATTGATGGAGGGGAAGTCGGGGATGCCGTCGCCGTTGCTGTCAGGCATCATGTCGAGAGAAACGTTGGCGACCATGGCCGCGCCGATCGCGGTCAGCGAGTCGGTCATGGCCTGGTTGATGACGCCGTCGTATTCCTGCACGTACAGGACGTTGGGCGTGGAGCTGGCGCCGACGATGGTGGCGCTCCAGAAGGAGAACGTCGATTCGGTGCCGGTGGAGTAGACGACCAGGCGGGTCTTGTCGCTGCTGGGGGTGTGGACGTTGACCTGGGTTTGAACTTCGAAGGCGTACCCGCTGTTGATGTAGTTGTCGAAGACCTTGACCTGCTGGTTGGGCGCTTCGGAGCCGTCGATCAGCACCGGCATACCGTTAAGGATGAAAGGATTGGTGGTGATTTGGGCGGCGTTGATGCGGGGGCGGATGCTGGTGACCCAACTGGGGCTGGTGGGGTCGCCGCTGTCATAGCCGCCGGGGCCGATGATGGAATGATCGTGCCAGGGCGCGAGCGGATTCTCGGTATTGTTTTCGGACATGTTGTAGGTGGAGTAGACGTTGCCGCGGACTTCGGAGGTATAGCCGGAGCCGGTGGCGCCCCAGCCGGGGGTGAAGTTTTCGAACATGCCGACGTTGCCGTAGACGGAGACGTGGCACATGGTACAGCTCAGGCGTTCGGACAGCAGTGCGTGTTTGGTGGCGCCGGCGATGGGCGGGATTTCCTGTTGCAGGCCGAAGGCGACACGGATGGTGACCTGTTCGATGGCTTTGTACCCGTCGTTTTCGTCGATGCGGTGGAAGGTCCAGCCGGCCATGTAACTGTCGGAATTTTTGCCGGTGGACGGATCGGTCCAGAAGCCCGGCCCGACGGCGGTGATGTCGGCCCAGGGCGTGCCCAGCAGGGTCGGATCGGAGGTGCCGGAGACGTAGACATTCATGCGCGCGAAGCTGGACTTCCACGGGGCGGTGCCGGTGTCGCCGGACAGAAAGCGGACGATGTCGGCCTGAGAGACGGTGGTGCTGTCGCCGGTGACGGCCGGCAGGCCCTGCCACAGACGAAGCTGGCGCAGCCAGACGTCGGGGGGAATGAGTCGGGTGGAGTAGGAGAATTTGTAGTCGGCGATGAGATATTTTTCGAGTTCGACCGCGGCGCCTTCGGCGTTGTACTGGGAACTCACCCCCGTCGTTGTCATGTTGGTGCGGTTTTGCTTGTCCCGGGTCGTGGACAACATCAATGTCACGGAACCGCCGACGATAGTCACAGCCACCAACGCCCACATCAACGCGCTGCCTCGACGCGACCATCCGGTCGACCGACGCGCTGTCAGGGGTTTCATGTGTATGGCTCCAGGAGCTGACCGTAACAGCGGGGTTACGAGTTTGGCTCTAAAGGCCCAGAAAGGCAACTTCAACGCCAATGACTGAGGGCGCATCGATTTCCTTTGGATATCTTCTAACGTGATGAATTCAAACGGGTAAAAAATGTGAAAGAACATGTCACGGCAAATACTCGACGGAGGCCTGGGGCGGGGGGCAGAGTGCATTATTGCGACCCGCCCAGGGAGTGCTCATGCGCTGCACCCGTGCGGAAGGCGGGCGGCGTTGCGGGTGGGAAGCAGTGGGCGCGGCGGAACACGGCGCCGCAGTTCCAGGCGGTGCGCCGGTCCACCGGGCGGGAAAGCCGGTATCATTCAGGATATGAAGCAACCTTCTTGCGCGGCGGTGGGAGTGGCTCGAAGCAGGCGCCGCCGCCGCCGATTTTCGAGCCGGCCAGCAGCGATCTGGCGCGCCGCGATCGGGCGCGGCAGCAGCGTGGGTTGTTGGTTTGGGTCGCAGCCGACCGGCGGGTCGGAATGCGGCGGCTGGCGGCGTCGCGCGCCGGTTGGCGTGGGGTTGGCTCTGGCGGTGTGGCTCCTGTGCGCCGCCGGCTGCGGAGAAGAGGCGACTCCGCTGCCGCCGCCGCCGGCCGTGGCGGCCTTGCAGCGCAACGACCGGCAGAACTTCAGCGAGCTGGGTATTTCGATGATCGTGCCCAAGCCGTTCCGGGTGTCGGCGCGCAGCCCGGAGGATCATGAACTGCGCTTCAAGGGGCGGGCGGGGGAAAACCAGTCCCTGGTGGGCCAGGTGGCGCTGGTGACGCGGGAAGGCCGCCAGCAGACGCAGAGCGATGCGCTGAACGCCTTGAGCGATTTCTGGAATTCGGTTTTGCAGAAGCAGCAGACCGGCGATGCGCTGCCGCCGCGGCCGGTCACCATTGCGCATTTTGATGTCGGACGCGCCGACGAACTTGCGATCGTGAAGCAACGGCTGGCGGTGCCCAAACCGCTGCCGCCGGCCGCCTATACCGATTTGGACACGCCGGAGCCCGGGCAGATCGAAGTGGTCGCGGCGGGGTATTTCATCACGCTGCATGTGACGGGTTCGGCGCAGGGCGCGCCCGGCGGGGCCGGCGCGGCGGGGGGCGCCGGAGCGGCCGGAGCGGGCACCAGCGGCGCGGAGAATCGCGATCGCTACGTGGTGGCGGTGTTTATTTTCGAGGATGTCAATTCGACCGAGACCCTGGTGGACGAAATGATCAAGAGCATCCAGCCGCTGGCGCAGTGAGTGCGTTCGGGTGCCTGCGCTTTTTGCAGCGGGCGGGCAGGTTGGGAATCGGGTCGCGAGCGCGCGGCTATTTCGCCGTCTGGCGGGTGAAGTTCAGCGTGCCGCCGGCCAGCACCACTTCCAGTTCACGCCCGGACAGGCCGCTTTTGCATTTGAATTCGAAGTTTTTGGTTTTGTTGCGGCCGGTGAGGTCGGCGCCGGCGCGGAGTTCTTCGGCGAACTTCGGGAATTCGACTTCGTCGTCGAGGTTGAAGCGGTCGTAGTCGGCGGGGGTGACGAAAGTCAGCGGCACGACGCCGAAGTTGATCAGGTTGCTGCGGTGGATGCGCGCGAAGTCCTTGACGAGCACCGCGGCGATGCCGAGGTACATGGGGGCAAGTGCGGCGTGTTCGCGGCTGGAACCCTGACCGTAGTTGGAGCCGCCGATGATGAGGCCCTTGCCGCCGGCTTCCTTGTGCGCCAGCGCGCGCTTGGCGAAGGTGGCGTCGACGTGGGTGAAGACGTATTTGCTGATTTCGGGGATGTTCGAGCGCAGCGGCAGGACTTGCGCGCCGGCGGGCATGATGTGGTCGGTGGTGACGTTGTCGCCGGTCTTGATGAGCACTTTGGCGGCGAGTTGGGCCGGCGGCAGGGGCGCTTGCGGCACCGGCTTGATGTTCGGGCCGCGGCGGATTTCCAGCGCGGCGGCTTTCTCGACATCCGGTTCGGGCGGCACGATGGCGCGGTCGTCGATGACGAATTTCTTCGGCAGTTTGACGTCGGGCGGCAGCGCGCCGAGGCTGCGGGGATCGGTGATGCGGCCGGTCAGCGCGCAGGCGACGGCGGTTTCGGGGCTGCACAGAAAGCTGAGCGCGTCCTGGGTGCCGGTGCGGCCCTTGAAGTTGCGGTTGAAGGTGCGGACGGTGACCGACCCGGAAGCCGGGGCCTGGCCCATGCCGATGCAGGGGCCGCAGGCATTTTCGATCAGCCGCGCTCCGGCGGAGATCATGTTGCCGAGCGCGCCGTCGCGGGTGGCCATGGTGAGGACCTGGCGCGAGCCGGGCGAGACGGTCATGGAGACCTGTTCGGCGACGGCTTTGCCTTCGAGAATTTCGCCCACGGTCATCAGGTCGTTGTAGCTGGAGTTGGTGCAGGAGCCGACGCAGACCTGGCTGACTTCGATGCCGTGTTCCCAGTGGCGTTTTTCTTCATTTTTGCCGTCGCGGACGGTCAGATCGACGGGGCCGACGCCGGCGAGGTCTTTGAC
>JBOHNC010000026.1:0-11339 GCA_050730415.1 Planctomycetota bacterium | reverse complement strand
TCGGGCGGGCCTTGGGAATGGATAGACTTCCGGAGCCGGATGGGCGGATCGAGCGAAGAGGGGGTGAGGTCACCCGCGCTCCCAGGACGGGGGGGCGTTCTTGAGGGGGTGCTCGCGGCGGGGCGTGGCGATTCGAGCACCGTCATGCGTGGATTCCAAACCCCGCACCGTCAGGGACGCATCGATGCTCCCGCAGAATTCCAGGTCGGGACGCTCAGTCCCAGCCCCGATCCGGTTCACGTTTGACTCCGCCCTCGCCCCTCCCGTCACGGCGATTTCCAAGAAACTGTTTGAGCCTCCCCGCGCGCGACCTACAATTGATGAATTGTTTTCGGCCGGCGCCGCGGCAGCGCTTCTACCGCGACCCTCCGGCCTTTGCCAGACGAGCATGCCCGATGGCCCCACCCGCACTCACCGAACCCGCCGCCCCGCCCACTCTCGCGCCGCACGCGCCCGCACCCGATCACAAACATCGCCACGATCATGGCCAGGGGCATGGGTGCTCCTGCTGCGACCACGCCGACCACGCCGACCACGCCGATCACCAACATTCGCACGCACACGCGCCCGGCGCAGCGCACGCTGCTCCCGCGCCTGCCGCCGCGGAAAAGCCGCCCTCCGTTTTCCGGCGCTGGTTCAAGATGCTGACGATGGGGTTGGGCGCTGCGCTGTTCTACGCGCTCGGCGGCAGTTGCCCTTGCTGCGGCCAGAAGTTCTGCCCGGTCGGCATTTCCATCTTCGGCGCCATCGGCACCGCTGTCAGTTCGACCTGGTTCTGCGGGCAGTACTACCTGAGCAAACTCTTCCACCGCGCACCGCGCGCGAAAAAACCAACAGTCGCGCCAGTCTCCGCCGCCAGCGCCAACCTCGCGGCCGCCCCGCTTCAGCCGCCGGCCCTCCCGGCGACCGCTCGCGGCGCGCACGGATCCAACGCATCGTAGGTGCCGTCGGGCGTATTCCCGGCCGGCTCGCCGGTGCCGGCCAACGAAAGCCAATTTCGGTCGAGCCAGGGGGCGTTCCTCCCTCGGGAGTGGATGCGGGCGCCGGATTCGGCGCCAGCGACGAAGGCGGAGACGGATTCGTCGCGGGCGGCTGCTCCGCTCCCATCCCCCACGTCATTGGAAATACCAGGAGCGCCAAGCACCCCTTTATACGCACGCCACTCCCCGCTCCATTGCGTGGCGGCGCGCCCGCGCGGAATTTCCGCGGCCGCCGTCAATGCCACTCGTTTTCCTCAAGCGGCAGGGGGTCAAAGCAATCTCGATACCAATTGCCGGCAAGCGTTCCTGCTTCATTCGCACGCAGCGGGAGGAAGGGTCGAACACTGCAAACTTCTTCGGCGCAGACCGGCCGCGCCCGTCGAGCGCGGCGCACGCGGCGACAGCACTGCTGCGGGACTGCACAGACCGGTGGTCACCTGCCGTCAGCGACCGATCGCCGCGTTCAAGCCGCGCCGGCAGCGCCGGCAGCGCCGGAAGGTGTCCATCTCAAAGGTGCTGCGCGCCCGCACTTGAGCCGATCGGCCCCCGTACGCAGCCCGCGCGAGGTCCGCCGGCCGACGAGGGCGCACGCACGCGGAACTGCGATCCGGTTCCCATCACCACGGGTCCAGCAGGAAGGAACATTTGAGCGCTGCGTGGTTCAGGTCCGTTTCGAACCTTTGCTGCGGTGCGAATTGGATGCGCCAACGGCGCTCTTTTCATTCTGCAGCTTGGCAGCTTGGGGCTGCTCGGGACGGTTGCGCCTGGGTTCGATCCCGCTGCTCTTTACCTTGGGTGCCAGATCCTGTTCGGCCTGCAGCCAATGGTCCAAACATCGGCCGTTCTGACAGCCGCTTTCTTCATAGAGTTCATAGGCACGCTTGGCGATGGTTTCGTGCGAAGGCCCGGTGCCCTTATCCGCAATTGATTCTACTGCTGTCAATGTCGCAGTCGGCACCTGACCAGAGCCTGACTTGGAGCGTATGGCTAATTCATTCATCGGATTTTCCCTTCCTGCAACGGAATTCAAACTGCCTTCGTTCAGGTGCCTAACTCGTCGCCTAGATCACCGCGCACAGTTCATTGCAATACAAGGGCCAATGTTGAATCATTTTGGAAATGCCCAATAAATTGACAAAACGCACCTCGCGCAATATTGCTTGCGACCATGGCATTGCGCCACGTTTTCCGCCGGTGTTTGCCAAGAAATATCACGCAATCCCTAGCTACGCTGCAACCCGTTCCGAAGCGCCCTCCAAACCCATTGCCACCATTTCGACAAACATCTGGCCGCAACAAATTGCGGCCTTTCGCCATCCAGAAATATAGCTGCGACCGCATAAATTGTTAGCAGTTACTGCACTTCTTTACGTCAATCAGGCCAGCCGGAATGACAGACCACCTAGGGAATATTCTTACAAAAGCATATAGATGATATAGGCATGCCAAATGCTCCCAACACAGCCAGATGCACCGGTGAGATTTATGCACGTACCAAAAGCGCCGGTCGCCTCACCGGTTGGGGTAAAGCAATGAGTCCTCCTCTCCCACCGCCTTCGTCCGAATCCGCCGCCAGATTGAATTCCCAGCATCTGATTCAAACGCTGCGATTCCGTTTGTCCAATGATGCTGATGATGGCAATCTACGCTTTCACAAGGTCCATGTCATCGATCCGCTGGCTCCCCAACAGCGGGTGGAGTTCTTGATTCTCCTCATGGAAGGGCGAACGATCGTCGAGGTCCTGCATGATTTGACTCCCCAGGCAGGGCCAGCGGTCGGACGCAAGGAAGATAGCGTAACGGCGCTTGAGCTACGAGCGTACTTCCAACAATTGGCCCAAGTTGTGCACGTACATATCGCTGGTTAAGATTTCGAATCCGCAGCAGTGACCTTCCTGCAGAAGTAGCGATCGCCTAGGACTACAACGCGAGTTTGGTTTGAGCCGGTGGAAAACGGGAATGCGGACCGCGGCTTCGCCGCGGATTTTTGTCCACGGGCCCTAGGCCCGTGCCACCTATGCCGACGGCGGTTTGATCGGCGATTCGCGAATGTCGCGTTGTGGTGCTTGGACCCCTGCTCCTCTCGGACTATGTGCGGCGAGGCTTGCAAACCGCAACCCTCGGCACGTCGAACGAGCGCCTTTCTGGCAAATAGCCCAGGGCGCAACAGCCCGGCTGGCGTTTCATTGCGGATGGTTGCCGCGAATCAGGGCTTCGAAACCGGAGATGATGTCCAGCAGTTCCCCGGTCACCGACTGCTGCCGCACCCGATGACAGGCGACCGTGAGCGACTCGGCGCGGTCGTCGATGTTTTTTTCCGCGTTCTGCATGGCACCCAGCCGGCTGGCATTTTCGCTGGTCAGCGATTCGGTCAGCGCCCGGTGCACCGACACGTACAGATACTGGTAGATCAGCGCCGCGAACAGCGAGTCCCAGGCCAGCGTGTACAAAGGAATCGTCCGGCTGGGCGGGCCCTTTTTCTCCAGTGCATCCAGCCAGGCTTGGTCGAGTGGCAGCAGCCTTTGGCATTCCGGCTGATAGGCAGTTCCGCCCAGATGCCGGCTGGCGATCGTAAATACGGTCTCGACGCGATCGGCCGCGCGCCAGCGTTCCAGCCGCAGCAACGCCTCCTGAACGGTCCAGCCCATGCTCGTGAGCCCGCTCGGGACGGAGAGCACGGCATCGGGCGCGAGCCCGGCGTCTTCGAGCGGTCCGGCGACACGCGCGCCAACGACCAGCAGCCGCAGGCGGTCCGGCGCCAACCCCTGTTCGCGGACGGTTGCCAGGACCAGCGTGGCGACCTGTTCGTTGAGTTGCCCGCACATGCCCTGGTCGGAGCCGAAAACGAGCAGGCCGGTGCGTGCGCGCTGGGTCGGCGGAAGCGCGGGCGCTTTGTGCTCGTGCCGATTGCGCAGAATCATCTGCAGGCCCAGGTCGATTGTCCGCGCGTATTCGCCCAGGGATTCCGCAGCGCGTTCGTAGCGGTGCAGGTTCACCGCGGCGAGGGTCTTCATGGTCTTTATCACGCCGCGCAGTTCGGTGGCCACGACGAGCTGTTGTTGGAGGGCTTCGAGCGTTTCCATGGCCGATCATCCAGGCTGCGGGTGGGTGGCCGGGGCCGGGGAGGCTTGCGCTGCAACCGACGCAGCCACCAAAGCTGTCTGCACCGTCCGCGCCAACTGCTGGATGTCTTCGGGACGCAATTCATCGCCCGCGAGCATCCGGGCCGAAAGGTCGCCGAGTTCCTCACGCACCGCGCGTTGGATCGCGCGTTCCCCCGCGGCAACCGCCGCCAACGGCAGCGCATCGAAATACCCCCGTGCGACGGCAAACAGCGCGGCGATCTGTTCGGGTGCCGGCAAGGGATTGAACTGGGTCTGCTTGATGATCTCGCGCACCCGCCGGCCGTGGTCGAGCGTCCGGCGGGTGGCGTCGTCCAACCGGGTGCCGAAACGGGCAAACGCTTCGAGTTCCTCAAACTGCGAGTAGGCCAACCGCAGATCGCCAGCGACGCTGCGGTAGGCCGGCAGTTGGGTCTTGCCGCCCACGCGCGAGACCGATTTACCGACGTCAACGGCCGGCAACAGGCTCTTCTGAAACAGCGTCGGCGAAAGATAGATCTGGCCATCGGTGATCGAAATCAGGTTGGTCGGAATGTACGCCGACAAATCCTGCGATTCCGTTTCGACAATCGGCAGCGCCGTCAACGACCCACCGCCGCGCGCCGGCATCAGATGCGTGGAACGCTCCAGCAGCCGCGAATGAATGTAGAAAATGTCCCCGGGATAGGCCTCGCGGCCCGGAGGACGGCGCAAGATCAGCGAGAGTTCGCGGTAGGCCCGGGCGTGACGGGTCAGGTCGTCGAAAACAATCAGCACGTCGCGGCCCTGCTCCATCAGGTATTCGCCCATCGTCATTGCCGCGTAGGGACAAATGTAGCGCAGGCCCGGCGGGTCCTGGCCGGTGGCGACCAGCACGAGGGTGTAGTCGATGGCTCCGGTGCTCCGCAGGTCGGCCAGGACGCCGGCCACTGCGGAATTGCGCTGGCCGATGGCGCAATAGATGCAGAACACGCCCTGGCCCTTCTGGTTCAGGATCGTGTCGAGAGCGATGGCGGTTTTGCCGGTCTGCCGGTCTCCGAGAATGAGCTGCCGTTGCCCTCGCCCGACCGGCACCAGCGCGTCGATGACCTTGATGCCGGTCTGCAGCGGCACGGTCACCGGCGCGCGGTCTATGATTGCCGGCGCCTCGCGTTCTATCGGCCACCGCCGCCCGGTGGAGAGCGCGCCGCGCCCGTCCAGCGGCCGCCCCAGCGCGTCGACCACCCGTCCGATCAGTTCGTCGCCCACCGGGACGTCCAGCACTCGCCCGGTGCGGCGGACCTCGGTGCCGACCGCCAGGCCTCGGTCACTGTCCAGCAGGATCACTCCCACCTCGTGCTCTTCAACGTTCAGCGCCAGACCGAACTGGTCGCCGGCAAACTGCACCAGCTCTTCCGACTCCACCCCCGGCAGGCCGGCCACATGCGCGATGCCCTGGCCAATGAAAGTTACCGTGCCCACTTCGCGCAGGTTCAGCTCCGCCGGACAGCTGCGCCGGGCATGCGCGAGGGCCTGTAGCCCGTCTTCCAGCGCTGCGGTCAGCAGGCCTCTGGCAGGGGCAGCCGGCTGCGGCGCTGGCGGCGGGGACGGTATGGCGGACGGGATGCGATCGAACATGGGTCCTCACGGAGGCGACTGCGGTGGCTGGCGCCGGCCGGCCGGTTCACGGTGTCTGGGCGCGATGGGTGGCGGACATCTCGGTTTCCAGTGATTCCACCAG
This sequence comes from Planctomycetota bacterium, assembly GCA_050730415.1. Taxonomy (GTDB): domain Bacteria; phylum Planctomycetota; class SZUA-567; order H5-PLA8; family JBOHNC01; genus JBOHNC01. The sequence continues at coordinate 5,538 of JBOHNC010000026.1, read as the reverse complement.
CCGCCCTTCCAGCGCCTGGACGTAGTCTTCAACGCTCCACGCCAGCTTGTGCCCGCGCACCCGCAGTTCGACTCCGCAGACCAGCGCCGGCGCGATCGTGAACTGCGGTTCCTGGTGGGACTGGAATTCCTCCCAGAGCAGCGTGCGCAGCGCAGCCCGGCGCGGCTCGGCCAGTGGCATGGTGCTGGTCAGCAGCAGTTCGCCACCGGCCTGCGCCAGTTCGTTCTGCAGCATTATTTTGGCGTCCGGTGCGAGCGATTTCAATCGACGCAGAAAGGCATCAAACACCTGCTTTTCGAGGTCGACGTCGGCCAGGTCGCGCAAAGCGTCACGGGCCAGTTCGCAGGTCTGCTGCGCGGCCAGCAGGCGGAAGCGGCTGAGAAAGGTTTCTTTTTCCTGGTTGAGCAACTCCTCCCAGCGCAGCCGCATCGCCTCGACGTCGGCGCGGGCCTGCTGGGTCAGTTCGCCGCGGCGTTGTTCGACCTCGCGCCGGGCCTGGGCCAGCCGTTCCTGCTGCTGGGCGTCGAACTCGATATTTTTTCGGTGGTGCAGTTCGGCTTCCTGAGCAGCTTTGGCGCGGGCCTGTTCGGCCATTTCAAGCCGGCTGGCAAAATTGTGCTCGCGCTCATCCATCGCGCGAGTGATCGGCCGATAGAGGAAGTACCGAAGCAGCGCCACGAGGATCAGGAAATTGACGATCTGGGCGCCAACCGTAAACCAGTCGATCAGCATGGCATCAGCCTCCTGCGCGCGCGATCGCGTGGTTCCAGAACGGATTGGCGAAGATCAGGATCATGCTGATCACGAAGCAGTAGATCGCCATCGACTCGACCATCGCCAGGCCGACAAACAGCGTCCGCGTGATGGTGGTCGATTCATCCGGCTGCTGGGCCAGCGCCATCAGCGCCTGCGCCAGCGCCCGGCCTTCGCCCAGCGCCGGGCCGATCGAGCCGATCCCGATCGTCAGTCCTGCCGTGACGATCGAAGCCACGGCAATTTGGGTTTGTGGATCCATGTCAGTTCCCTCCCTTGGGCGCTGCCGGTGTCGCCACCGGAGGGCCTGTTTCGCGCCGCTTGCGCACCTGCGTGGCCGAGGCGATGTAAACCATGCTGAGCACGGCGAAAATGTACGCCTGCACCAGCCCCGTCAGCAGGCCCAGTGCCTGCATTACAATCGGGAAAAACAACGGCGCGATCGCCAACAGAATTGCCACCACTTTGGCCTCGCTCATGATGTTGCCAAACAGGCGGATCGCGAGCGTCAGCGTGCGCGAGATTTCGCCGATGATGTTGAACGGCAGCATGAAGATTGAGGGCTTCAGGTACTCCGCGAGGTACCGGCCCACGCCCTGCGAAGCGATCCCGAACAGGGGCACGGCGATGAATACGCAGATCGCCAGTGCCGCGGTCGTCGAGAGCGAACTGGTGGGCGCCTCGTAGCCCGGCACGATCGCCAACAGGTTGGCCACTGCAATGAACAGAAACAAGGTTCCGATGAACGGCAGGTAGGCGCCCGCCGACCCCTCGGCCATCGCCCGGATCTGTTCGCGGATATTTTCGATCACCACCTCAAGCAGGCTCTGCAGCCGCGTGGGCTTGGAACCGCTGGTCAGCCGCCGCGTCACCAGCCAGGAACCGAGCACCAGCACCGCCATCACCCCCCAGGTGGCGATCAGCGTCTGGTTGATCGTCACGAACTTCCAGCGCCAGTAGACCAATTGGTCGGTACTGATCTGTTCCAAACCGCCACTCATGGCCGGGCCTCCTTCTGCTTGGCGGGGCGCGCGAGCGGGGCGCCAAGCCGCCAGACCAACACCATCCGCACCGCCAGAAACCCCGCCAGACAGGCCAATCCGCGCGGCCATTGGCCATCCAGCACCAGGAAAAAACCGGCCAGCGCCAGTGCCAGCCGCGTGAACAGGCTGCCGAAAGCCAGCCGCGCCGGATGCCGCGAGGTGGGCAACCGCCGCACGGTCCACCACAGGCCACCGAAGAACATCGCGCCCAGCGCCATCCCGGCGGCGAAGGCGCCCAACAGAATCAGGTTCAGCATTGCAGCTCCTCGCTCCAGGCCGGCCCGGCGACCGGCGGCAGTCTCAATTCCGGCCGCTTTCGCGGCGGATCCAATACCAGGCGTTCAGGCAACCCAGCACCACGCCAATGAACAGCAGCGTCAGCGTCCAGGAAATTCGCCCCGGGTGGCGGCCGTCGATCCAGACGCCCAGCGCAACGCACCCCAGCACGGGCACCGATACCGACCAGCCAACCAGGCCGAACATGCCCAGCCCGAACCACACGCTGCGATGGAGGTCGCGTCGGGCCTCCAGTTTGCGCGATTCCTGCCGCCCCACCTGGTGGGGAAACCGTTGCGAATCGGGGCGAGTGGGGGGCTTTGTTGCGGGCGGCGTCATCGCAGCTCCTGCAATTGGGCGAAGCGCCGAACCAGTTCCGCTTCCAGTTTTGACGCCGCGGTGCGGACGCCCTTTTCGCGTTCATCGACAACCCGAAACTCAGTTTCGACCATGTTGTGTAGTGCGCCCAGCTCCGCTCCGCGCAGCGCCTGACGCACCGAGACCAGGACCTCCGCGCCGGATTTGACCAGAATGCCTTCGTCCACTGCGAGGAACTCTTCACGGCCGTCCGGGGTCAGCAAGGAGAGCAGTCCCGGGGCCAGCGCCGTGGTGAAATCGACGTGGTGCGGCAGCAGGCAGAACGCACCGTTCCAGGCGTGCGCCACCACTTTGGCGACCGGTTCATCGACCAGGATCCGCGTGGGCAGAAGCACTTTCAGATTCATGTTGACGGACCTCCGACAGCGACCGCGGCGGCGCCAGCCGGATGCGCGGCCGGCTGGATCCCGTTGCGTGGCGCCCGCGCTTCGTTCAGGTTGCCGATCATGTAGACCGCCGATTCCGGCTGGTCGGCCAGTTCGTCGTGCAGCAAACGCTCGCAGCCGTCGAGGGTATCCTCCAGCGTTACCATGCGTCCCGGCTTGCCGGTGAACTGCTCGGTCACCGAAAACGGCTGGGTCAGAAAGCGCTCGATCCGCCGCGCGCGGTGCACCGTGGTGCGATCGTCGCGCGACAGTTCCTCCAGTCCCAATATCGCGATGATGTCCTTGAGTTCCTCGTACTGCGCCAGCGTCCGCCGGGTTTCCTGGGCGATCCGGTAGTGGCGTTCGCCGACCACCTGCGGAACCAGCAGCTTGGACCCCGATCGCAATGGGTCGATCGCTGGAAACAGCCCTTCGCTGGCGCGCTTGCGCGAAAGCACGATGCTCGCCGACAGGTGCCCGAAGGTGTGCACCGCCGCCGGGTCGGTAAAATCGTCGGCGGGCACATACACCGCCTGGACCGAGGTTATCGCGCCGCCAGAGGTGTTGCAGATGCGCTCTTCCAGTTCCGCCAGTTCGGTTTCCATGGTGGGCTGATAGCCCAGCCGCGAAGGCAGCATGCCCATCAGCCCGGAAACCTCGGAGCCGGCCTGGATGAAGCGGAAAATGTTGTCGATCAGGAGTAGCACGTCCTTATGCTGCACGTCGCGGAAATACTCTGCGATGGTCAGCGCTGCGTGGCCGACCCGGAAACGCGCGCCTGGTGGTTCGTTCATCTGGCCGTAAATCAAGACGGTGCGGTCGAGTACCCCGGCTTGGGCGATTTCACGGTACAGTTCCTCGGCCTCGCGGCAGCGTTCGCCGATCCCGCAGAACAGGCTGACCCCGCCATTGCGCCCGATCACGTTGTGGATCAGCTCCATCACAAGCACCGTCTTGCCGACGCCCGCCCCACCGAACAGCCCGGCTTTGCCGCCCCGCTCCAGCGGCGCCAGAAGGTCGATCGCCTTGATCCCCGTGACAAACATCTTGGACAGGATTGCCAACTGGCTGAGTTCGACCGGCGGCTGGTAAATCGAGCGCCACTCGCCGCCAGTCAATGGCTCCTTGCGGTCGATGCTTTCGCCAAAGACATTCAGCACCCGGCCCAGCACACGCTCGCCCACCGGCACCTGCAACGGCTGCCCGCTGGCAACGATGCTCGACCCGCGAGCCAGACCCGCGGTGGGCGTGAGTGCGATGCCGCGCACCGTGGCCTGATTGATCTGGGTCTGGACTTCAATCCGGATGCGCCGGTCTTCCCCCGCGTACATCATTGTATGAATCGGCGGCAGACCATGCAGAAACTGGGCGTCCACCACACTGCTGCGGACCGAAACAATTCGGCCCATCTGTTCGGCGGCGGTCTTGGGTAGGGGAGTGGTGGACATGGCAGGTGACGACCCCCTCCAACGGTGCTTGGCGATTGCTGGCGGCTTGGATGCGACGAGCTGCGGGTCTGGGGCGCGGGAAGACAGCGCCACCCAGGCCTGCCGGTCCCGGAAATCGGCCCCAACCGCCAGCGTGAGCAAACCATGCCGTAGGTTGGCGCCGCGAGGTATACCGAATTCGGCCCCCACTCAGCCATGAACGTACAATTATCGTGCCACGCGCAGGCGGGTTCCCGGTGACCGCAATGAACTTGGCCCAGGCGGCTGTGCGCATTGGGCATTGCGCTGAGATCCACCCATTCAAGAGGCAACTTCAGCGACCTATCCTTGCGAAACGCGAATTTTGCGGAATATGCGGGGAAAACATTCGAAATTGGAGCGCACAAAATTCGAAATCGAAATCGGCAACAGCGGCCCAAAGACCGCCCAGTTAAAACCGAGATTTTGGCACCTGCCAAAGTTTCTAGCAGCTAGGCGCAGAGGTTAGCTTTGCTCGGTCAACGGAAATTCTTCGCGAAAAAGGCCAGCGGATGCGAACGTGGATGCCAAAGCTGAGTATGGGCGACGAGCGGCGAAGACGCGCTGTGGGGGCGGAAGATCCTTGACGGCATCGACGGTAACTACGCCAGCACCGCCGCGGGCAAGGAAGTCCGGATTTAGACGAGTGCCGCTTCAGTCTGACGATTGGTTGTGGGCGGTCTTGGAGTCCCGTCGGCGGGACCGGTCAAGATCGCCCCAAACGGCGGCGTCCACACGGTAAGTGCCGTGAAAGCGAGGTTCACCATCGCCGTATTCAAAATTGGCCCTGAGGACGTGGCGCAGTGGGGCTTACTGCAAGATGCTCATGGGTATGGATGGCTTCTTTCTGGGTAATGTTATCGACTCGATGCATTCATTTCATCACGCCACTTTTCTCGTCGCGCCAAAATCTGCGTCAGGATCAGCAACGGCAGGCCGAAAATGAAAAGGGCCAGCGTGCCAGGCAGACTATCGCCGTCGGCTGCGGTGAGTTCGCACCCGCCGACCTTGGGCGTCGCGTATTGGGGCAGTGCGGTGACCGTGACCTGTACCGTACCGGTCTTTGCGCCGCTGGTCGCGGTGACGGTGAACGGCCCGCCAGCCGAAGCGCCGGCGGTGAACTGTCCCGCGCCGGAGATCGTCCCGCCGCCCGAGACGGTCCAGGTGAAGACCGGCTGCACCGCCAGCACGGTGGCGAACTGATCTTTGCCGCTGGCGCTGAAACTCTGCGTGGCGTTGACTTGCACCGACGGATTC
>JBOHNC010000025.1:0-15451 GCA_050730415.1 Planctomycetota bacterium | reverse complement strand
CCACCCCGACCGGATCAATCCCTTCCAACGCACGGTTCTAAAAATAGCGCCATTCGGCCTATGGCCCGTGGACAAAAATCCGCGGTGAAGCCGTGGTCCGCATTCCCGTTTTCCGGCGGCTCAAACGAAACTCGCGTTGTAGTACTAATCCATTCCCCTGGGAACGCCGCGCCTCCTCGCGCATGAGCCGGCAGGATAGCGAGCCTCCAGGGGGTGGGCAACTTTGCAGAGCCGATTGAACGGGTCAGATGCAGAAGCCGGGCGGGAACCCGGCGCTCCCCAAGTGCATTCCGACAGGGCGGCGGCGGCTTGTGTGGCCGGGTATAATTAAAACCACCTTTCCGCGTGACTTTGCTTTAGCGCGCCGGTTTAGGGTCAGCAATGGTTTGATTAGAAGGTTGATGGTTCGAACCAATCGGCCGCTGCGCATTTTTTGCGAATCGCTCCACCGTCGGCCTGGTCGCCAGGTTTGCGGCGCACGAACGAGCAGCCAGGTGGGCTTCAGGACGTACCGATGGATCTGACGCCAGAAGACTGGGACTACACCGCCGCCGCGCGCCGGACGCTCCAGCGGTTCACCGGCGCCTCCGGCATGGTGCTGCATTGCGGCGATTCGATCACCGTTTCGGATCGCTACGGCCAGTGGGCGCAGAAAGGCCGCGGCCACACCGCCGCCGACGCTGCCATCCTGCGTTGGATGCACTGCGGCGCCAACGACAACACCGACGGCTGGTTTCTGGCCTCCGATCCCATTTCCGAGATGGCCACGCGAACAGCCTGCGGCGGCGTCGATTCGCAGCAGTTTCTGGCCGGCGGCAAGGGCGGCCTGCCCAAGCCCGAAGAGCTGATTGCGGCCTACAATCCGCAGTTCACGGTTCTGATGCTCGGCAGCAACGACGCCTTCCGGCCGTTCGCCGTGGCGGCCTACCTGGCCAACATGGCGGCGATTTTGGATCTGTTCCAGCACAACGGGACGGTGGCGATTCTGTCCACGATCCCGCCGCACATTCACGCGCTGGAACTGGCGTTGAGCTACAACGCCGCATTGCGCGAGCTGGCGCGCGAACGCCGGCTGCCGCTGATCGACTTCCACGCCGCGGTCCTGGCGTTGCGGCCCGGCCTGAGCTGGGACGGGACGATGTTCTACAAAAACGATGTCCATCCCACCGGCGGCGACGAACTTTCGTGGGCCGAGCCGACCGAGGAGAATTTTCGCCACTGCGGCTACCTGCTGCGGACCTGGCTATCGGTGCAGAAGATCCGCGAGGTCAAGGAACGGGTGCTCGGCCCCTGACCGCACCGCCGGGAGGTATGTTTCGGCCACGTTTTGACAGCCCCATGCAAAGGTGAGAACCACATGCGATCCCTCCTCCGCCCGTCCGCGCTGGCCACCGTTTGCGCGCTGTGCTGGCTTGTAGGCGCGCGACCGGCCATCCTGCCCGCGGCCGAGACCGTCAAGCTGCCGTCCACCGCCAGTATCTGGCTGTCGGATGCCAACGAAAACGAACGCAACACCAGCGCCGGCAAATGCGACCGGTTCAAGATCAAAAACATTCAGGAGATGGCCGCGGTTCGTTTCGTCGTCACCAAGGCACGCGGGCGGGAAATCCTGAGCGCCAAACTGTTCCTCCGCCGCGCCGGCAAGGACATGCTGCGCTACATCCGCGTTTCCACCGTGAACCAGGAATGGGTCGAGGGCAATTCCACACAGGGCTACGGGCCGGCCGACGGCGCGACCTACAACCTGGCCGACGCCACCACCAAGAAAGCTTGGTCGTTCCCAGGCTCGCAGTTCTGCGATGTGATCATGGGCAACGGCCAGACGCTGTGCTGCACCTACGAGCGCAAGGAACTGCCCAACGGCTGGATTTCCGTCGAGGTCGATCCGAAAATAATCTACGCGCTGGTCAACGGCGATACCGACGGCCTCGCCGTCATGGACGGCGGCACCATCGAGAATTTCAACAACTTCGTCTATAGCTCCCATTCGAACGGCAACGCACCGTACCTCGAAGTGGAGCTGGGCAAGCCGCTGACGCAGGCTCCGGCAGCGCCGCAGTTCACGGCAGCGCCGGCGCCTGAAAAGGCGGGCTTCGAGGCCGGCGCGGTGAAGCTGACCTTCGCCGCCGATCCGGCGGTGTGCTGCTGGAAACTGAAGGTGGACGGTGAGCCGGTGGCGCGCTGGCGGGTGCATCACCCCGATGCGCAGGGGCCGACAAGTTTCTACCTGACCGACCTGACGCCCGGCCAGGCGGTCTCGGTCGAAGCGGTGGCGCTCGGCCGTGGGGGCAATGCTTCGGCGCCAACCACGGTGCAGGGAACCGTTTCGCCGGTGCTTCCAATGCCCCCGACGCTGGGAAAGCTGGTGCCTCCGGCGGGCGACGCGGCGGACGGCGGGCCGGTGGAAATCGCCGGGAAACTCCGAGTGTTTGCCTACCCGCCGATGGTGAAAATCGGCCCGGACGGCACCCAGGCCCTGTGCGGCGCCGAAAAAGCCGACGCACCGCTGGCGCAGGGCAACGCGGTTTGGGCGGGCAAAACCATCCACCTGCACGGTGGCCGCGGCGAGACGGTGACCTGCCAACTGTGTCTGGAAAATCTGACCGGCGGATCCCTCGACAAGCTGACCGTCACACCCGCCGGGCCGTTGGTCTGTCCCGGCATCCGCACCGAAGATGGCGTAGGCGCCGACGCCTCCATCTCCGCCAACCAGTTCGACTTGTTCAAAAATTGGTACGCGAAGAACCACGCCGGCACTTGGCAGCCGGCCTACCGGGTGCCGCTGAAACCCGGCGCGGCGTTCGCGATTCCCGATCCCGAGCGGATGGGCAAGGCCGGATTTGAAAAACAGACCAACCAGAGCCTCTCCATCGATCTGTTCATTCCGCCCAACGCGACGCCGGGCGAATACAAGGGCGAACTGACCGTGGCCGCGGGGGACGCAAGTCTGGCCGTCCCGATCGAGGTGACGGTGGGCGATTTCACGCTTCCGCCGACGCTGAGTTTCTGGCCGCAATTGAACACCTACCAGTTCCCGCGCGATGCGGTGGACTACTATCGCCTCGCGCACGACTACCGCTGCGTCTTCAACACCGACGCGCCGTTTGCGCCGAAGCTGTCGGGCGCCGGCGCGGACATCCAGTGCGACTGGAGCGACTACGACCGCACGCTCGGCGCGCTGTTCACCGGCGCAGCCTTCAAGGATTCACGCCGCGGGCCGGTGCCGCTGGAAGTGATGTACCTGCCCTTCAGCGACGGCTGGCCGACCCCGCTCAGCAAGGAATCCTACCGCTACAACGGCTCCTGGATGCGCACCCATCGCGGCGCGCCGGACTACTCGAAGGGCGTGGAGGCCTTGAACGAGAACTACCTGACGGCGCCGTACATCGGCGATGCACTGTCGGACGGCTACAAGGCCGCGTTTTTCGCGGTGCAGAAGCAGTTCGTGGAGCACTTCAAGGCCAAAGGCTGGGACCACACCGAAATGCAATGTTTCTACGGCGGCAAGAAAACGCACCGCATCAACTACGGCACCAATTCGCTGTGGTGGACGACCGACGAACCGATGTTCTGGGACGACTGGCAGGCGTTGCAGTTCTTCGACCGGCTCTGGCGCAAGGGGCGGGAGGAACTCCACGCCGATCCGAAAATCTGGGTCGCTCGCGGCGACATTTCCCGGCCGAACTGGGAAGGCCGGGTGATGGAAGACGCCATCGACGTGCAGTACGGGGCCTTCGGCGGACCGGTGGAATTCGCGCGGCTGCACGCGCTGCACGACGACACCGGCGTGGAGATCAACAACTACGGCAGCCTGAACGACGACGCCTCCGCGAACACCGGCAGCGTGAGCATCATGCTGGGGGTGTACCTGGACGGCGGCCATTCCGATCTGCCCTGGCAGTGCCTGGGCGGCGACGGGGCGCTCGACACAAACGACGGCGGCGCGGGCGGCGGCAATGCGCTGATGGTGAACGGGCACCGTTTCGGGCTGCCGTGCGTGGCCGACATGCGGCTGGAGGCCTGCCGCGAAGTGGAGCAGCTCATCGAGTACCTTGAATTGGTGGCGCAGAAGAAACACCTGAACCGGGCGCAGATCAAGGAAATGGTGCTGGAGGCGATGCCGTTCGAAGCGGGCCGGAAAAAAGGCGCGAACGCCGACAACGCCGACGCGGTGACGTTCACCACCTTGCACGCCTGGCAGGTCGACCGGCTGCGCGCCCGGCTGGCGAAAGAACTGGCGAACTGAGTCGCCGTCAAGTTCGTTCGGGTTGCGGCCGGCGGCTTCAGGGCTGTCGATCGTCGTTCAGCAGCAGTAGCACGCGCCGGCGGGTTTGTTCCAGCCGTTCGGGCACCGTCGAGTACACGAAGCAGGTGGTCACAAGGCCGTCGCCGCCGTCGATCAGTTTCCGGGCCTCGGCCTGATCGGCGGCGGACAACTGCGGCAATTTGGCCTGTAACTGGCGCAGCAGTTCGTTGTCTTCCAGTCCGTCACGCAAGGCTTCGAAGCGCAGCGAGTTCACCGGGGTGTCCTTGGAGCCGGGGTAGACCAGATAGCCGTCGCCTGAATGGGCGCGGGTGAATTGCCAGGCGGTGGTGAGGACGCCGCCGGGGCAGGTGATCCAGGCATCGTCTTTGGCGTTGTCTTTGTCCCAAGCGGTGAGGTCCCAATATTCGAAGCCGCCGATGCCGTATTTCATCGCCGCCCAGCCCACGATGCGGGCGTCCATCAGGGGGTCTTCGACGAACAGGTTGGGGCGTTCGCCGGGCCAGATACAGACCGACCACCACATTTCGCCGCCATCGGCCTTGCGCGCGTCGCCCTGGTCTTCGTGATATTGGCGGATGTACATGTCCCAAAGATCCACGCTGCCGCGGAGAGTTTCGGCCGCGCCCGGATCGTTCACGCACTGCATGACTTTGACGTCCGGGTCGGCCGTTTTGACGAGCTTGCTGATGGTCTTACAGTCGGCCAGGAGCGCAGGCGGCGGTTCGTCGATGTTGTAGAAAAACGCGCGGTCGAGCCAACCTTTGGACTTCAGGAAGGCGGCGTATTCCTTGACCACGTGGGCCATGGTGTGTTGCCACTCCGGCGAATACGCCTTGGGGAAGCCCCACTTGCCGGCCTTGGGCGCGCTGGCGAGGATAAAGGCGTTCATGCCGTGATCGAAGCAGTACTGAAGCTTTTTTTCGACAGCCGAAAAGTCGAAGCTGTCGCCCTTGACGGGGAATAGCGGTTGGGTCCAGCTCATGCCTTCGGCGATGTTGGCCAGCGGCACGCGGTTTTCAAGGCACAGGTCGAGGTAGGCCGGGTCGGCCTTGCCGGCGACGAGGATCGAGCGCATCCCCAGCCGCACCGGCATGGCGATCGGCCAGAGATGGACCGTCACCGGCAGGGTCGCGGTCCCGGCGCTGGAATGAACCGACAGCGTGCCGGTGTAGTCGCCGCCAGGTGTGTCGTCCGGGCCGTGGAAGCGCAGGTACACCGGCTGGACGGTGCCGGCCTGGACGGTGAACGAGCGGTTGGGCAGCAGCGCGTCGGGCCACCAGTTTGAAGAGGGCCCTTCGTACCAGGGCACCGGCGGGGCCTTGGAGCGGTCGGCGTAGGCGACCGGCAGGATTTCGACGTCGGAGGCCGGCAGGACCGCCTGGCCCGGGCCGTGCAGGTCGTCGAGGGAGAGTTTGACATCGGTGAGGTTCTGCTGGCCGGTGGCGAAGACCAGGACCTGGGCGTCCTCCAGTTCGTGCCGACACAGGTCGACGGAGACGCGGGGTTGGCAGGGCGCCAGGCAGGGGCGGTCGCGGAAGATGTGGCGGGTGGCGGCGGTGGCGGCCAGGCCCAGGTCGGCCAGGTGGGTTTGCGCGGCGACGGCCAGGGCCTGGGCTTCGGCGGATTTTTCCCGCGCGGCCTCCGCCGCGGTATCGGGGGTGATGATCGAGACCGCGACGTCATCGAGCGTCAGGCGGCCGGTGCCGTAGACGTAGAACCACAGCGCGAAGGGGAGCGGCTGCCCGGGCGCCACGCCCTTGACTTGGGCGGTGAAGCGGAAGATGGTGCGGGTCCAATCGTAGGTGCCCCCGGCGATATCGAATTTGCCCAATCCGTCGTCGCCGTGTTCGAGGTTGCCCCAAACGCCGCCGATCAGATGGTCGGCTTTGGCCCAGACGGTGACACGGACGGCGCTGTCGGCGGGAACGGTTATTTCAATCGAATGGAATTTGCCGCGGCCGGTGGCGGCGTCGGCGATCAGTTCCACGCCGTGGCCGCCGGTGCGACCGGAGGCCGGCGCGACTTTCAGGACCTTGGAGCCTGCGGTCCAGTTCCAGCCTTGGGTGAGTGCGTCCCCTTCGAAGTCGCCGGCGGGCAGGAGATTGGGGCCGGCCGTTTCCGCCGCGCCGCGGTAGGGCGGCCCGTCCGGGGTCGCAGCGGCCGGGGCGTTGGTCGGGGCGTCGGCGGCGGCGGAGCGCGCCGTCGCGAAAATCGCACCTGTCAGCAGCGCGGCCAGAAGGGCGAGGCTGCGGCGTGAGCGCAGCCAAAGCGGGCGGCGGCAGCGAAACAATAGGTCGGCGGGGATCATTGGATGCTCCCGGTCACCGCGTGTGGAGTCGCGGGGCTGGAGGGTGTTGGCGATCCATGGTACCGCCAAGGGATGGAAGAAGGTCACCGGCGTTTGGATTGGATCGGCGCGGAAGTCCCGGCGCGGCCGGGGTCAGCCGCGGCGCGCGAATTGCGCCGGCGATTCGCCGGTGGCGGCGTGGAAAGCCGCCGAAAAGCGCTGCACGCTGCTGTAGCCGGTCCGTTGCGCCACCTGCGTGACGTTCCATTTTCCGCTGGCGAGCAGCCGGCGGGCGTGGTCGATGCGGAACCGGGTCAGCGCCTGTTTGGGCGTGCAGCCGCAGGCGGCGTGAAAGATGCGCCGCAAGGTCGGCCCGGAAACATGGACGGCCTCGGCCAGTTCATCCACGGTCAGGCCGTCGCAGCCGCGCGCCTGGATGATTTCCTCCGCCGCGACCCATTGTTCGATCCAGCCGGCGGCGGTGTCGAGCCGTTTGATCTCGGTTCGACCGACCGGCTGGCGACCGGCGCCGGTGCTCGTGGCGCTCGCGGCGCCCGTGGTGCCTGCGGTGCTCACGGTGTCCAAGCCGTCACGGGCGTCGCCGGCAATTGCCGCCGAGGCGGAATGCGGCGTGTCGGCCGCGCCGCGCGCGCGCGCCGATTCCACCAGCGCCAGGTTGTCGAGCAGCCGCAGCAGGTCCTGGCATGGAACCACCCGCTGGCCGTGGGCATCGAATTCGCAGCGCTCCTCGAGCGCCAGCAGCAACCGGCGCCAGGGCGGGGAGAGCTTCACCGTCCGATTGCCGAGCGCACAGCGCCAGTCATCGGGCGCTTGGAACAGGAAGGTGAGTACTTTGTGCTGGCCGTCGCTGTGCGCGCCAGGCGCCACTCCATAGATTTGGCGGCGTGGGAAAAAACTCAGGGTGCCGGGGCCGGCGGTTTCCCACCCGTGACCATGGTAGACCTGCGAGGCGCCCTCCAGAACGATATAGATTTCATCGGTGTCGGAGGTGCCCGGTCCGTAGCTGCCGCCGGGCGTCGTCGTGCGGTGTTTGCGCAGGACCACGCCCCAACCCGTGTCCAGCGCGGACTTGATTTCGTCGCTGGGCGTGTAATGCTCCATCGCCGCGGGCTCTCTGGCGGCCCGCCCTTCGGACGGGCCGCAGCGAAAATCACAACAATCTGATTCCAAATTGTAACCCCGCGCGCCCATTCACCGGGTAGGTTCAGTGCAGGCCTCACGCCAGCCGCGTTGAGCTTGCAAGGAACATCTCATGCTTATCGACAGCTCCGCTGCAACGGTCCCGTTGGCTGAAGTACAACCCGGCTACGCGCTGCCGCGCGCCTTCTACACCGCCGACGCGGTGTTTCAGGCCGATCTCGAGCGCGTCTATGCCCGGCATTGGCTGTTTGCGGGTCCGGCGGCGCGCATTCCGCGCGAAGGCGACTTCTTCACGCTGCGGCTGGCTGGCGCGCCGCTGATTGTCCTGCGTGGCCGGGACGGTCGCGTGCAGGCGCTGCACAATGTCTGCCGCCACCGCGGGTCGGTGGTGTGCAACGCCGAACAGGGCCGCGCCAAGGGCCTGGTCTGCCCCTACCACCAGTGGGTGTACGGACTGGACGGTGCGCTGCTGAACGCGCGGCGCATGCCGGAGGACTTGGACAAATCGCAACTGGGGCTGAAGTCGGCCCATCTGCGCGAAGTCGCCGGGCTGCTGTTCGTGTGTCTGGCCAAAAAGCCGCCACCCTTCGACGAACTGGCGGCGGCCTTCACGACGATTCTCGCGCCCCACGGCCTGAACGACGCGCAGATCGCCGTGCGGCGCACCTATACGCTGGAAGCCAATTGGAAGCTGGTGGTGGAGAATTCCCGCGAGTGCTACCACTGCCAATTCGGCCATCCCGAATACAGCGCGATGATGCTCGCCGACCCCGCCCGGCCCGAGCACGGCCGGGCCTGCGCGCTGCATGACCAGGAGCGCCGGGAGCACTACGCACGGTTGGGCTTGAGCACCGCGCCGGCGCTGGGCGCCAACTACAAACTCAGCCGCTACCCCTTCATGCAGCCGGGTGCGGTCAGCGAAAGCGCGGACGGCCGCGCGGTCGCGCCGGTGATGGGTACGCTGGCCGACCCGGACGCCGGCGTCGTCGGCGGATATGTGTTTCCCAACCTGCAGATCGAGTGCTCCAGCGACTACGCGGTCCTGTTCCGCTTCGTGCCGTTGGCGCCCACCCGCACCGTGGTGGAGGCCACCTGGCTGGTGCGGGCCGGCAGCGTGGAGGGCCGGGATTTCGACCCTGCGCGGGTCACCTGGTTCTGGCGCACCACCGGCGAACAAGACTGGAAGCTGTGCGAAGACAACCAGGCGGGTGTCAACTCACCCTTTTTCGAACCCGGGCCGCTGGCGCCCGAGGAACACGACGACATCGGCCGATTTCACCGCTGGTATCTGGAGCAACTGCACGGAATCATGTAGGCGATCAGTGCTTGGCAGAGCCACCTGCCGACTTGGCCGCCGGAGCGGGTGGGGTGGGCGCGGTGGCAGGCGTGGGGGCACCCGGCGGCGGCGGGGGGGCGCCGAGCCACTGCAATTCGGCGATCAACTGTTTTTTCTCGGCATCGGTGAGATTGGCCTGGCTGTGCATCTCGCAGTAGTCGCCGGGCGGCATGTCGCCGGAGCTCAGTTCATCGGGCGCGGCGGCGATGCGGCGGTGCGGCCGATCCCATTCGGTGAAATTGAGTTTGGAACGGGCTTCATCGACGTCGTCCTGCACCAGCCAGGAGATCGGCGCCACATAGGAGTACCACGGCCAGCGGGTGGTATTGCTGTGGCAGTCGTAGCAGGCGCGGCGAGCCAGCTCGTGCACGGCCGGCGTGCGCCAAGGCGCTTCGGCGCTCACCGGTGGATTGGTGTGAGCGTGGCCGTAGGGGACTCCTTGCAGCAGCAGCAGAATGACGACCAGTGCGCCGGGCACGATCCAGAGCCATTGTTTGAGCGTTGGACGGGTCATCCGGAAACCTCGGTAGGGAAATGAAAACGTCGCCAGCCTATCCGCCCTGCCTGCGGCGGGAATTTTGCACCACCCACCGTACCACGGTACTCTGATCGTCAAATGACGGTCGGATATTTCCGGACCGAGTGCCGTGGAGAGCGCGGGGCAAGCCGCGCTGGGGCGGGGGGGGTGGTGGATGGCGCAAGGCACCGCCGAACGCCCCAGTGGTATACTGAATAGGCCCCACCGCCGCGCCAATTTTGCCTCGCGCGGCAGGAGCTGGGAGGTCATCCATGAGTACTTGGGGTACGGGCTGCTTCGAAAGCGACGCAGCGCAGGATTTTCTGACGCAACTGCTGCAATCCGACGATTTGCAACTGCTGACCGAAGCGCTGGAGACCGGCGTGGAAGCGCCCGAGGGGACCCTCGAAGAAGCCGAAGGCGCGCGGGCGATTGCGGCGGCTGAAATCGTCGCCCGCCTGCGGGGCTACCTGCCTGCGCCGCTGCCGCCGCCCACGACGCCCCCGGCGGTGCCGGAATTGATCGACCTTGTCGTGCGTGACGAACCCGGCGAACGGCCGGAACTGCCCGGTTGGATTCAGGCGCGAGCGAAGCTGGCGACGCCGGCCTTGGCCAAGCTGGCATTGAAGGCGCTCGACCGCGTCATGCAGCCGCCGTCGGAACTGCTGGAACTCTGGACCGAACCGCCGGGCAACATCACATGGCAGAATGCGCTCGAGGAATTGCGCGGGCGACTAAAGGCCGGCGCGTAGAATATTGCCGCGCGCGAAGAAAACGCATATGGAGTCCGGCGGCGAGGAATGACACGAAGGGGTCCGCCGCCTTCCTGAGGCGAGGCTAGACGCGCCGTTCTTCCTCTTCTCTTCCTCTCCTCTTCGCAACTTAAACCTATTTCCCCACGACCGCTTAGATCCGATTTCGCGGCGCGGAAAAAAAAGCACCTATGGCCCCCGCCCGATCGCCGCCCCGCCCAAAGGAGCCTGCGCCGGAAGGCGCTCCCCAAAATGGATTCGCCACCTTGGCCGATTGCGGGTAGAATGGCCCCGTCACGCTCACCCCGTGGGGGTCCCGTATAGCAACGGAAGGCGTTTGATCCTACATGAAAATACTGACCGCTATTTTCTTCGTCTGCGCATTGGTCGCGATGAAGCCGCTTGTTCATGCCGATGAGGCGCCCCCGGTGGCGCCGGACGCTCCACCCCCGGCCGCGGCGGAACCTTTACCGCCCGCGACTTCCAAGGCCCCGGCTTCCTCGGTGCCGACCTTCCACTGCCTGAGCCTGTATTGGTCGCCGGAAAAGGGCGCGGCGAGCAAACAGGTGCTGGTGAAATTCCGCGCCGTCGGCGACACCGCCTGGCGCGACGGCCTGCCGATGCGCTACAACCCGGTGAAGACCCCCGAATGCAAGGGCGACTACCGCGGCAGCATCGTGAACCTGAAGCCGCACACCGCCTACGACGTGGTGCTGACCCTCGAAGGCACCGACCTGCGCACGACGCTCAAGGGGACCACCTGGAGCGAAACCTTTCCCGTGAAAGACACGGTTAAATGCGCCAGCGGCGCCGCGACCCTGGCGGTCAAACAGTCCGGCACGCCGGAGGGCTATGTGCTGTACGACGGGACCGGCTGCACCATCGACGGCGGCAACAAGATCGATTTCGGAGCGCTGGTCAACGCCAGCTATGTGATCCTGCGTGGGTTCACGATCAAAAATGTCAAGCAGGACGGAATTCGGATCGAAACCGGCCACCACATCGTGATCGAAGATTGCGATGTGAGCCACTGGGGCAGCGAGGACCAGCAGGGGTTCGGATTTGAAATGCAGGCTTGCGTCTACAGCCGCGAACGGGACCTCCATGCCGTGGTGATCCAGCGCTGCATGTTTCACGATCCTTCGTGGACCTCCAACAGTTGGGCCGAGGACCATTACAAAGGCAAGGACAGTCGCCACCCCAATGGTCCGCAGACGATTGTTTTCTGGGAATGCCAGGGCAACAACGTGATTCGCTACAACGAATGCTTCACCACCAACGGCCACCACTATAACGACACCATGGGCGGAGCGTTCAATGCCAGCTACCGCGGCTGGCCGGGCGCCGACAGCGACATCTACTGCAATTACATCGCCGACTGCTACGACGACGGGATCGAAGCGGAGGGCGGCGGGCAGAACGTTCGGATTTGGGACAATTACATCGAAAACACGATGATGATGATCGCCGACGCGGCCAATTCGATCGGCCCCTTGTATATCTGGCGCAATGTCACGGGGCGTTCGTATAGCCCGCCCGGCAGCTTGTGGGGCATGACGCACGGCAGCTTCATGAAAATGGGATTCGCCGACAGCGAAAAATGGATGACCGGCCAGATGTATGTGTTCAACAACACGATTTTTCAGCCCAAGGACGAAGGCGCGAACGGGCTGGGGGGCGAGTATAAACTGATCAAACACTGCGAGAGCCGGAACAACATTTTCCAAGCCCGGTCCAAGGATACGCACTCGATTTCCACCAACAAAGACAACGTCGACGACGATTTCGACTACGACCTGCTGTCCGGGCGCTGCCCAGCCGGGACGGAAGCGCACGGCGTCAAAGGCAAGCCGATCTATGTGCCTGGGGCCGGATTTACATTCGAGAAAATGACCGGGAATTTTGCCCAGGCGGCGAACAGTCCGGGCATCGACAAAGGCGTAGTGATTCCCAACTTCTGCGATGTCTACGCCGGCGCCGCACCGGATTTGGGCGCGCAGGAAGCCGGCACGCCGCCGATCGTGTATGGCGTCAAGGCGGTCTTCGTGCCGCCGCCGCCTGCGACCTCCGCGCCCGCCGCTACCACCGGGGCCGGCACGCCGGCCGATTCCGGCGCACCCACCGCACCCACCGCACCCACCGCACCCACCGCACCCATTGCGCCCACCGCGCCCACCGCGCCCACCGCGCCGATCGCACCGATCGCTCCCACAACGCCTGCCGCCCCTGTCGCGCCCGCCACCACGGTCGTACCCTGAGCCTCGCCGGTCGATTGCCGGTAGCACACCCTGATTTATACGAATCCCAGTTAACCACTGCCGCCCGGTAATCAAGCGGATTCGGTCTTGGTTCCCTGCCCGAGCCTTACCCACCTCCTTCGCGAGGGTCCTTGGAGCGCCGGCATCCTGCCGGATCCGCCTCTTCGCGCCAACGGCGCGACCACAGCAGAGCCAGGGGTTGCCGGAGGTCTTCCGCAGGCTACCCCTGGAAGCGGTCGCCCGGCCGCCCGCGCGATCCGAGGCGATTTCAGCATCGCCGTCGTATCATCGCGCGGAAACCAACCCGCGTGGTACCGCACACTTCGTTTTCAATTCACCCCCGCGAACCAAGGCCCGAACAAGTATGCATTTTCTGAGGCTCCTATCAGAATCCGACTGCCACTATTTTTTATCTTGCCCTTCTCAATGTTCAAAAAACTTTTGTAACATTAACAAATCTTTAACCTTATGTGATTTTTGATTGGCTTGACGAGAGTGTTATAATGGAGTCGGTGCCAAGAAATTGGCAACCAGTCCCCGGCGGGCTAAGAACCGCGCTGTTGCAGGCGTTGCCTGGTCCGTTCGGGGATTAACTTTTAACCGGCGGTGTGGAACTCCCGCGCCAGGCGCGCGGCGTTTGCCCGGTGGCCCGCTGGAACAAACGCGCGAAATACTTGGGGTCGGCGTAGCCGCAGGCGCGAGCGACTTCCTGAATGCGCGCGTACGGCTGCGGCAGCAGTTTCTTCGCCAGGTCCATCCGCAGCGTTTGCAAGTGTTGCATCGGGCCGTGGCCGAAGCGCGCGCGGAACAGCGCCGTCAGATGGCTGGGGCTGCAATGCGCCGCGCTGGCGATGTCGGCCAGCGCCAGCGATTCGGCCAGGCGGCCGCGCAGAAAATCGAGCGCGCGCGCCAGGCCGGGGTGGAGTTCCACCGCCATCTGACGGTCGCGTTCCAGCAGGTTGATCCGTTCGAGCACCGCGGTCAGCAGCGCGTCGGCGGTTGTCGCAGCGGCGCGGCCCGGCCGGCGGAACAGCGCGCTCAGGTCCTCCAGCCAGCGCGCCAGCTCCGGCGCGGCGGCGATATCGATCAGC
This sequence comes from Planctomycetota bacterium, assembly GCA_050730415.1. Taxonomy (GTDB): domain Bacteria; phylum Planctomycetota; class SZUA-567; order H5-PLA8; family JBOHNC01; genus JBOHNC01. The sequence continues at coordinate 1,782 of JBOHNC010000025.1, read as the reverse complement.
CGCGCCGATTCGTCGAAGGCGCTGTCGCTCCGGTCAAACACCGCGTAGGTGGTGCGCGTGAATGCAAAGCTGCGCTGACGTTGCGGCACGCGCGCCGGCAGAATAAATAGACTGTTGGCACCGGCGGCCGGCTCCGCACGCGGTGCCTCTTGCGGCGCCGAGGTGGCCGTCGCGGCCGTCACGGCCGTCACGGACGTCATGGACAGCGCGGGTGGGGCGGGCAAAGTAGCGGGGCTGTACGGCCGGCCGGGGCCGCCGAGATCAATGGCGCAGCGGCCGTGCGTCACCAGGACCAGTTCGGTGCCGGGGTGTTCATGCCAGGCCACGAGAAGTTCACTGGCGAAATGGTCGGCGGTGATCAGGTGCGGCATGGTGGCGGGGAATCTCCGAACGAATCCGTGGCGGGCGGGCTCCGGCTGCTCTGGAAAACCGCGGCGCGCCCATCATCGTCGTTTTGTGCCCGTTTTTAGCTGTTTTGTCCCATTGCGAGCAGCTCCCTGGCAGCGTATTGTACACCTGAATCCCGACCGGCCGCAGTGCAAAGCCGCCGATGGCTCTGTAAGCAGCGCCAAGGCAGTTCGGATTCAATCGTCGTTTTGTCCGCCTTTCTGTCTACAGGACTCGATCAGGAGAGCACGCATGGTCCCGGTTGCCTCGGAAGCCCCCGCCTTTACCCCCGCCGGCGTGGAAGCCACCGTGCACCGTCACGACGCCGCGGCGCCGGAGCTGACCGCGGCGCAGGCCGCCGAATACGACGCCAACGGGTTTCTGGTGTTTGACGGCGTGCTGACCGCGGCCGAGGTCGATGCGCTGCGGCAGGCGGCCGCCTCGCCCGAAGTGCACGCCCACCTGCATTCCCGTCAAGGGGAAATGGAAACGCAGACGGTGCATGCCTTGGAAATCACCATGGCGCATCCGGCCTTTCTGGCGCTGGCGTCGCATCCGGCCATCGTCGCCAAGCTGCGCGGGCTGATCGGGCCGGACATCCAATTGCAGCATTCAAAACTGGCCGTGAAGCCGTCGACGCCGGGCACGGGGCCGTTCCAGTGGCACCAGGACTTCGCGTATTTCCCCCACACCAACACCAGCCTGGCCGCGGTGATGGTGATGCTCGACGACGCCACCCCCGAGAACGGCTGCATGTCGATGGTGCTGGGCAGCCACAAGCTGGGGTTGCTTAATCACCTGAACCCCAAAGGAGTGTTCACGGGCGGCTGCCGCGAGCCGCAGTACACGAGCGATTCCAGCAAAGTCGCGGAAATCCGGCCGCGCGCGGGCGGGATCAGCATCCATCACGGGCTGACGCTGCACGGGTCGCCGGCGAACCGGTCGGGGCGGCCGCGCCGCGGTGTGGTGTTTCAATATCGCGCCGACGACGCCTATCAACTGTGCGACGGCATCTGGCAGGACACGGGGATTCTGGTCGCCGGAGAACGGCGCGAAAAAGTGCGCTGCGACGCCGGCACGGTAGCCCTGGCCAAAAGCCGGCGCTACGACGGCAACCCGTTCGGCGCCGCGTGGAATCAGGACGGCGAGTACGTGCGGAAAACGCGGGCGTATTTTTGACAAAACCAAGTCACTGCCGACCGGTCTTCAAGCGGATTCGGTCGGAGTTCCCCAGGGTTCTGTGTACCCGCCGCCTTCCGTACCTTTTTGCGCCTGTTCTTTTCTTGCCCCGGCTTATCCCCATCAATTCTCCGACGTTCGTCTCTTATCTTGGCCCCAGCGGGGCCGCAGCAATTGGCCGTGGGTCGAATGACCCACGGTTGGAGGGTCGTGGCG
>JBOHNC010000024.1:0-10848 GCA_050730415.1 Planctomycetota bacterium | reverse complement strand
GGGGAAGGTCGTGGCGGGCGGGGCGGGTTCAGGCGGGGTGACGGCGGCGGGTTGTGGGGGCGGGGCGGTGTCGGTCGGCGTGGCAGGGTGGGCGGCGGAAGATGGCCCCGGGGGCGGTGCGGTGGTGGTGGTTTTCTGGCCGCAGCCGGCGGCGGCGAGCAGGGCAAGGATCAGCGCGCCGGCAAGGGGGCGGAGGTGGTTCGGTCGGTTGCGTCGGTTGGGTTGGGGCGGCGGTGGTGTGTTGCGAAGCTCGATCTGCCGTCCCTGCCGGGACTGGGGTTGGCTCGCAATCCGGTTTCCCAGCACGGCGCCTCCCTGCGGTCGGCTTCGTGCTGGGCTACATTTCTGAAGCCCGTCCCTGCCGGGACGAAGCAGGAAGGCGAGGGGCACATGCTTTGCGTGCTGTTCGGGGGGGCGGGGCGGGCTCATTTGGCGGCCTCCGGGAAGGTGTCGATGAACTTGGGATCGACGGTCCAGCGGTTGGTGAAGAAGCCGGCCAGGAGGGGTATGTTGATGCCGTCCTGGTCGGGAATGGTTTTGGCGGCGTAGATTTCGAAATCGGGGAAGAGGTCGAGCTTGTGGTTGACGGGCAGGCTGAGGCCGTAGCGCACGCCGGTCTGGAGGACGACGTAGTGTTGGTGGTGTTCGGGATTGGGGTAGATGTACATGAAGCCTTTGTCGGCGGCGAGATCGACGGTGTGGCCGGCGAGGGTGACTTTGTTGGCGGCGACGGGGATGGGGAGCTGGGGCTGGATTTTTTTCCAGTAGGCGTGGGTTTCGGGGGAGCCGACCAGGATCAGGTTGTGGGTGGCGGCGAGGTCATCGGTGATGGCGGTGTCGGGAAGGACTTGGGCGTGGCCTTTGGCGAAGTTGAACCAGTCCTGGGCCCAGGCTTCGGCGCGTTTGCGGTTGAGGTCGGCGGCGGCGGCGTCGCCGGCGGTGCCGTAGGTGAAGAGGAACGGGCCGTTGAAGGCGTCTTCGACGGTGCCGGCGAGGTCGGGGGTTTTGAGCAGGCTGGTGGGATCGTCGATTTCCTTGGCGCTGACGGGCGCGGCGGCGGGGGAAAGGACCAGGCGATCGGCTGCTTGGCCCAAGGGGGCGTTGGGGTCGTTGGGGGCGCGCCAGTCGAGGTGCAATTGGAGGCCTTGCGGGGTCTGCAGCTTGAGGGTTTTGCGTAGGTCAGACAGGCCATCGACGGCTGCGGCGGCGACGTTGCTCCATTTTTCGATCACCAGCGTGGCACCGTCCCAATGCGCGGCGAATTCGGCGGGCTGGGTGGGGTCGTCGGTCATTTGGATGCTGAAGCGGTTGCGGCGCCCGAATTTGCTGGACCAGGTTTTGATGGAACAGGCGTCATCGTCGGCCGGGGTGCGGTGGTATTTCAGGAGGAACTGGACGGGTTCGTCGCGGCCGAGGATATCGACCCCGAGGAAGTGAGTGCCCTGCGGATATTCGTGGACATCGTAGGTCAGGTGGAGGCCGTCCATGACGGTTTGCATTTCGCGGGTGTGGCGGATGCTGACGGCCATGTCCTGCTGGCCGTGGTGGATCTGCATGGGGAAGTGGAGCAGGTTGCCGGCCTGTTCGATCGGGTTGTCGCGGGAGATCATGACCTGTTCGAAGCGCGGGGTTTTGGCCTTGGGCAGCGGGTGCCAGAGGTAGTAGTTGGTGCGGCCGGAGAGCACGACGCCGGCGGCGAAAACCTGGGGGTAGTGGGTGGCCATGGTGTAGACGCCGCTGCCGCCCATCGAGTAGCCGTACAGGTAGACGCGGTGGCGATCGACGTTGTAGTGCTGTTCCATTTGATCGATGGCGGCCAGCACGTCCTGTTCGCCGACTTGGAGGAAGTCGGTGTTGGAGCGGGCGAAGGGCACGACGAAGAGGCAGTTTTGGCGCTCCATGACGGCGACGAATTCGGGGATTTGGCTCAGGTCGATCCAGTCGTGGGGCACGTAGCTGGGGACGTAGCCGTGGAGGTAGACCACCAGCGGGTAGGCTTGGGCGGGGTTGTAATCGGCGGGGATGTAGACGAGGAAGGGTTGCAGGGAGCCATCCTGCGGGGCGACGTAGGCCTGTTCGGAGTAGCCGGTGCGGCCGGCGAAGGGGAATTGGCCGGCTTTTTCGGCGGCGAAGCGGGCCTGGTCCTGGTCGAAGAGGTCGAACAGGTGGGTCGCGGCGGCGGCGGGCATGGGCGGTGGCGGGGCGTTGTCGGGCGGCGGTGGGGTGGGGTGGGGCAGCAGGGCGTCGATGGCTTCGCGCAGAAAGCGGGTATTGGGCGTTTTTTCGGGGGGCACGGCGGCGACCTGGCGGTCGAAGTCGGCCAACTGCGTGTGCAGGGCGTCGAGCGAATACAGGTCGATTGTGCGGGTGGTGATGGTTTTGCCGTCGATCACCACATCGACGGCGATGGGCATCCGCGCGGCGGTTGGGTCGGGGTGGACCGACAGGGCTTGGCCGTGGGTTTCAACCGTGGCGGGGGTCTCACCGTCAAATTTTTGGAGCACCTTCGCGCCTTGGCGCAGGACTAGGGAAAACGGCTGGGTGAAGGGCATCTTGGGCGAGCAGCCCCAGACGTTGATCGCGGCGGTGCCGTCCTTTTGCAGGGTGGGGTGGGGGGCGGCGAGGATCAGGCCGTCGGCGAAGACCTGGGCGGCGCCGTAGCCGGCGGGGAGACTCAGGAGGAGATCATTTTCAAGCGTCGATTTGCCGCCGGTGGCGGACAGGACACCGAGTTCCAGGTGGGTTGGGGTGGTGTCCAGTTCGACGGAGAGCGTGAAGGTGTCGGGGGCTTGGCCCAGGGTGATGAGGGTGCCGTTGGTCTGGTAGTCGCTGGCGTCCTGGGAATAGATGGAGGTCTTGCCCTGCCAGAGGGTCAGGCGGTGGCCGTATTCGGTGTGGGCTTCGAGGTAGCGGCGGCCGGGCTTGGGCGAGGTGAGCTGGAAGCTGACGAGCATGAAGCGGGCTTCGTGGGTGGGCGCGGGGAGCGGGCCGAGGGTGGGGGGGTAGCGGCCGGCGTTGCTGAGGCACCAGCGGTGATGGTCGGGATTGGTGAGGCCGGCGGGTTCCGCGCCGCAGACGGCGGGGTCGCCGGCGGGATTCCAGCCTTGCAACTGCGCTTCGGTGAACGGGCCGGCGGTCAGAAACAGGTCGACGATGGGCACGTCGGGGGAAATTTGCAGCGATTCGGTATGTGGCGCGGAGGTCGCGGGCGGGGTGGGGGGATCGGCGGTGACTGTCGGGCCGGGCGGCCCGGTCAGTCCGGGCGGGCCGGGGGGTGGTGCGGGCTGGGGCGGGGTTTCGAGCGCGCCAGCGGTCAAGGTCAAGGTCAGGCCGGCGGACAGGAGCGCGAAGAACAGGGCGGCGCAGCGCGGGAAGGCACGGCCACGGGGGAGCAATGGACGACGGGGGAAAACGGCGGTTCCCGGCATGGCTGCATGGTGCTCCCGGTTGGCGCCGTCGGCCGCGGGCCAGACGTGCGCCAAAGGTGGCGCCGGAAAGTCGGCGGCGTGCGACGGCGAGCGGCGGACTTTTTGCGTCCCCCCCTTACCTGAAACCGCTCATGATACACGAAAGCCACGCAGCCGGGGTAGAATGGCCTGTCTCCCCCGCAGGCAAATCAGGAAGACAGCAGCGCATGGCACGGATTGAGAGCGGGTTGTTCGATTTGCGGCCGCGGCATGTTTTTCGCATCGCGCGCGGCGCGAAAACGGCAACACAGACGGTCTGGGTGAAAATCACGGCGGGCGGCGTGACGGGGATCGGCGAAGGTTCGCCGCAGGCGTTCTACGGTCAGACGCCGGCGGGGACGTTGCGGGCGATCCGGCGGGCGGCGCCGGTGCTGGCGGGCGATCTGTGGCAGGCGGAAGGCATCGACGCGCTGCTGGCGCGGCGGCTGCCGCAGGAGCCCAGCGCGCGCTGCGCGATCGACCTGGCGCTGCACGACTGGTGGGGCAAGCAACTGGGCCGCCCGGTCTGGCAGCTTTGGGGGCTGGACGCGAAGCGTCTGCCGAAGACCAGTTTCACGCTGGGGATCGCGCCGCTGGACGAAATGCTGATGAAATTGGAGGAGGCGCGGGAATATCCGATCCTGAAGATCAAGCTGGGTTTTCCGGGCGACCACGAAATGATGGCGGTGCTGCGCAAGGCGGCGCCGAAGAAGATTTTCCGGGTCGACGCCAACTGCGGCTGGGATTTCAAGACGGCGGTGGCGACGATCGGCAAGCTGGAGCGGCTGGGGGTGGAATTCATCGAGCAGCCGTTGCCGGCCGAGAAGCTGGGGCAGATGGCGCGGCTGAAGCACCGCGTCGGATTGCCGCTGGTGGCCGACGAATCCTGCCAGACGGGCGCGGACATCGCCGACCTGCGCGGGCGGTTCGACGGGATCAACATCAAACTCACCAAATGCGGCGGTCTGCGGGAGGCGCGGCGGATGATCGCGACGGCGCGCAACTGCGGGTTGCGAGTCATGGTCGGCTGCATGCTGGAAAGTTCGATTTTGATCACCGCCGCGGCGCACTTGGGGCCGCTGGTGGACTGGCTGGACGTGGATGGGAACCTGCTGGTCGGCAACGATCCGGCGCGGGGGGTGGCGTGCCGGCGGGGGGTGCTGACGCTGCCGGGCGGGCCGGGGCTGGGCGTGGTGGTGACCGCGAAAGGCCTGATGAAGTGACTTTGCAGGGCTTTCAAGCGTATCTAAAGGGGTCAAACGCAGGTTGGCGGGCGGGCTGCACGGGAGCGAGTCTCTTGGCGGCGGCGGCGACCGCAGGCAGGGGCCGGAACGCAACGGGATGAAGCGCAGGTATTTACTCACCATGCTGGCGGTTTTCGTGCTGGGCGCCGGGGCCTCGATCGGCTGGCAGGGGCTGCATTTGCAGTCGGTCGGGCCGAAGGTGGTGCTGATCCATCCGACGGTGCTGCAAAGCCGGCCGACGATCCATGTCGCCGATGCCAAACTGGTGGCGGCGGTGCGGACGAGCATCAACGTGTTCACGCGCGGGACGCTGGATTTCGTGGCCGAAGACGGCTCGATGGTACACAAGGGCGACAAGCTGATTTCGATCGATCCGCAGTCGGCGCAGGATGAGCTGGACAAGGCGCAACTGGACTTGGCCAACGAGGAAGCCAATCTGCGGCAGGCGGTGATGAACCGCGACGACCAGGTGCCGCGGCTGACCACCGACGAAAAAGCGCAGGCGGCGCAGGTTGAACTGGCCAAGCTCAAATTGCAGCGGCTCATTGATCTGCCCGATCCGCTGGACTGGCAGAGCCAGGAGGAGGCGCAGCGGCTCACCCGCGACCAGTTCAAAGCGGCGCAGCAGGATTTCGAGAACGACTCGGCGCTGTATGCGGCGGGCTACGCGAGCCAATCGGACTTGAAGCAGAAGGAAAACGCGCTGAACAAGGCTGGGATTGCGCTCAGTGGGGCCGGCGAAAACACGCGGGTGCTGCTGGCCGGTCCGCAGCGCAGCGACGTGGCGCAGGCGGATTTGGCCTATCGCCGCGCGCTGCTGGCGCTGGTCAATCTCAAGCTGACGCAGGAAAACACGCGCGAAACGCTGGAGGCGGCGATCGCGCAGGAGGAATCCAACGTCCGGTGGGACAAGGATTACATCCGCCGCATCCAGGAGGACCTCGAAAAACACGTGGTCTACGCGCCGCACGACGGGTTGGTGGAACTGGTCACTCGCCACGGGCAGACGACCAAGCTGAGCGTCGGCGACAACGTCTGGAACGGCATGTGCACGATGATGCTCACCGACCTGCACAAGATGCGGGTGAGCGGGGTGATGCACGAGAACTACGTGCGGATGGTCACGCCGGGGGTGACGCAGGCGACGGTGACCATCCCGAGCAATCCCGGGCGCAAGTACAAAGGCGTGGTGTCCTGGATCGACCGCTGGGCCAAGGACAAAGGCGACGTGGACGACACCGAGGAGCGCAAGGAAATCGGCATGACCGGGGTGCGGGTGTTCAATTTTTATGTGGACATTCTCGAGACCGACGAAGGCAATCTGAAGCCCGGGCGGGTGGCCTGGGTGGACATTGAACCGGATCAGACCGGGCCGGTGCTGGCGCTGCCCCGGGGGGCGATCATCGAGCGCGAAGGGCAGTCCTACGTGCGGGTGGTGGACGGCGACCAGCGCGAGCTGCGTCCGGTGGCGGTGCTGGACCTCGACGACAAACAGGTGCAGGTGATTTCGGGGATCGACGCCACCACGACGGTGGAAATGAAGGAATGACGATGGACGGCGACACCGGCAGAGGCAGGGTTCCACGGCGCGGGCGGGGCAGTGCGCCGGCCGGTCTTCGCGCGCTGGCTGGTCTTCGCGCGCTGCCGGGGGTGCTGTGGTGCGGTGTGGTGCTGGCCGGGTTGGTGGCGACGCTGCCGGCCGCGCAGGGCGGCCATGGCGGAGGTGGGGGCGGCGGTTGGGGCGGCGAACATCCGCGCGGCGCGCAGGGGCCGGCCGACGGCGAACCGGTCGATCCCTATCCGCCGGCCGGCGATCCGCCCACCGACCTGTGGGCGCCGGCGACGATTCCGGTGGCCGGGCACACGCGGGTGTACCGCGGGACGCTGATCGACAAGGTCCAGGACCGCGGGACGCTGGCGCCGCTGGTCGAGCTGCGCATTCCGGCCAAGTGCTGGGGGGTGATCACGGAAATGCAGCCGGAAGGCGCGAAGGTCAAGAAGGGCGACATTCTGTTCAAGGAAGACATCACCGACGCTTCGAACAACTACCAGATCCACCTGGGCAACCTGGTGCGCCAGGTGGCGCAGCACATGCAGGACGTGGAAAACAACGGGCAGCGCAAGCGCAGCCTGGAGATGCAACTTGAACTGGCCGGGTGGGACGCGGAGGCGGCGCGGCTGGCGGAGGTCGATCTGGAACTCGGGCCGACGGCGAACGTGTACTTGGATGCGCAGTTGCGGCTGCTGACGGCGCAGAAGTCGCTTTTGTTGGCGCAGCAGCAGGCGGCCAGCACGGCGGCGCTGGGGGCGCAGGGATTTTCCAGCCAGAACGAGGTGCGGGCGGCCGAACAGGCGCGGCTGGCGGCGGTGGTGGAACTCAACCGGGCCACGCTGAACATGCAGAAGGTGAACGAAGGCACCGATCCGGAGACCTACGCGCAGGCGGAACTCACCTGCCGCGCGGCGCGGGACCAGGTCCGGGAGCTGACCGAAAACCTGGCCGGGGTCAACGAGCAGCTCCAGATGAACGAGAACCAGTACAAGCGCGCGCTGGCCGACCGCTACAGCAACCTGCGCAACGACACGCAGCGGATCGACGATTCGGTGGTGCGTTCGCCGCACCGCGGCACGACGCACGTGCTGAGCCACTGGGGCGAGACCATCGTGCCGGGGCGGGAGGTGTGGACGGGGATCCCGGTCTACAGCCTGCCCGATCCGACGCGGCTGAAGGCGGTGCTGAAGGTGGACGAGCGGCACATCAGCCTGATTAAACTGGGGCAGCCGGCGTGGATGAAAATCCCGGCGTTTCCGAATGAAATCTTCAGCGGGCGGGTGATCAAGATCGCCGAATCCGGCAAGGACGAATTCGCCGACTATCTGCAGCAGACCATCGACCGGGTCGGCGCGGCCGATCGCCAGACGTTCGACGTGACGGTCGCGCTGGACAAGGAAGACCCGCGGCTGGCGCAGGGGCTGACGGCCGACGTGTGCATTGTTGCCTTTGAAAAAAAGAACGCGCTGCTGGTGCCGGCCGATGTGGTTTTCGCGGCGGACGGCCAGGACTGCGTGATGGCGGTCAATCCGGACGGCAGCAGCGTGCGCACGCAGGTGACGGTGGGGGTGCGGACCGAAGACCAGGTGGAAATCCTTGCCGGGCTGCAGGAGGGCCAGGAAGTCACGCTGCCGCCGGATCTGGTCGCGCCGGTGGCGGTTCCGGCGCTGAACGGCAGCGCGCCGGCGGCTCCCGACGCCAAGACGCCGCCCGACCAGGCCAAGCCGGCCGCGCCGGCCGGGGGCGGCGGCGGGCATGGGCACGCCGGAGGAGCGGCGCGATGAAATGGATGGGCTGGATTGTCATCGTCGTCGCGCATCTGCTCCTGCTGTTGGCCGGGATGGGCCTGGGCTATGACTACGGCTCGCGGATCGACTGGTCGCCGGCCGCGCCGACCGCGGTGCCGGTGAGCGAAGCCAAGTTCAGCGAGCAACTGCGGCTGGCGGGGATTCTGGAAGCGCGTGACATCCGCCCGGTATACGCCGGCGTTTCGGGGACGGTGGAGTGGATGATCGACGAAGGCACCGAAGTGACGCCGGAGACGACGATCATCAAATTCGACCCGACCGACCTGCAGAAATCGCTCGACAGCAAGGAACTGGAACTGGACCAGAACACGCAAAATTTCGTGCAGCAGTTCCGCTACGCGCAGCGCAACAAGGAGCTCCAGCGGCTGACGGTGGTGTCGGCGCTGATGGACGTGGAACAGACCTGTATTGCGCGCGACCTGGCGATGGGCCTGCCGATCGGGAGCTCGTGGCGCGAAACGGCGCCGGACCTGCCACCGGTGCCGGACTTTAACCTGTGGAAAATGCAGGGCAGCCAGTCGATTCTCGACACGCTCACCGATCCCATTCCGGTGCCGAAGGACCACTCCGAACTGCTGGAGCAGGCCGACGCGCCGGTGCCGGCGCTGGCGCAGAACGTGATCGACGATCACGTTGGATTGGCGCAGTTCCGGCCGGCCTACCTGTCGCAGGACTTGCAGGCGGCGCTGGACGGGGTGTTCGCGCCGCCGCAGGAGGAACGGGCGCAGTTGGCCACCATTCAGACCGCGCGGAAGTCGGAAAGCGACCGGCGCTGGGCGGCCGAGGACCTCGGGATTGCCGAGGTGTTGGAAAAGCAGGGCCTGCAAAGCTTGCAGGTGCTGCAAACCAAACAGCAGGCGCAGGCGGCGGCGGATCTGACGGCGCAGCGCGACCGGATTCTGGATGAACTCAACCTGATCGGCGCCGACGACAGCGTGCGGCGGCAGAGCAGCTTTGCGCTGCTCAGGCAGACGCTGGAATACAAAAAGGCGGTCAAGGACGCCGAAAGCCAGGCCCGCAACATCGACCTGAACCTGCTGTCGTACAAACTCAAGGTGGACGCGTCGGCAATCGACCTGCGCAACTTGCAGAAGCAACTGAAGGACGCGGACACCAAGCCGCCGATCAGCGGCATCGTGGCCTATGTGGACATCTGGAAGGGCTCGGACGAATCGCTGTCGCCGCTGCAGATCGGGGACACGCGCAACCGCTTCTGGGACCTGTGCAAGATCGCCGACACTTCCTCGTTGCGGGTGCGGGTGGTGCTGGACGAATCGGACTACAGCCGGGTGCATGTGAATCAGCCGGCGGTGGTGCGGCTGCCGAGCTTCCCGGAGGTGGAACTGAAGGGGGAAGTCGAGCAAATCCAGGCCTACGCGGAGGACCGCAACGCGCAGTTGTCGCCGCTGGCGCTGGTCAGCCGCGGGCAGGCGTTTGTGCAGTCGTTCGAAGTCTACATCAAACTGGTGGACATCCCGCCCAAGATCAAGGCGCGGCTGCGGCTGGGACTGACGGCGGAAGTGGATATCGAACGGGGCAAGGAACACAGCGGGCTGGCGGTCACGCCGAACGCGATCGATTTCAACGCGCAGGATCAGCCGGTGGTGTACGTGAAAAATCCGGGCGACACGACGAGCTACACGGTGCGGCGGGTGGAAATCGGCAATCGCACGCCGGAACGGGTGGAACTGCTGCCGGCGCCGGGCGCCGCGGCGCTCAAGGCCGGCGACGAACTGATGCTGCCGGCGGCGATCCACGCGCAGCCGTAGCGGGCCATCCGCCAGGGAACGGCTCCTGAAGAAAAATAAGTACACGGCGGGGTGGGCGAGGGGGGATCGGCTGGGGGGGCGTCGGCCGGGCCCAGCCGGGCGCGGAGAGCTCGCGGGATGCCGGGGGCGGCCGGTGACGGGTGCGCTCGCGCAGCCGAAGGGGAAGTTTGGACGAAGAAGGCGAGCTGGCACCCGGCGCTCCCAGGCTGAGCCTAACCCACATTTGCGCGCGTCCGCGCCTATTTGCGAAGTCCCGCACAGCGGGACGGCCGACGGCAGCCCAGCACGGCGCCGCCTTGGCGCAAGTGCTGTGTTGGCGGTGCGCAGCAACGCTCCCGCACGCCCGGAAGCAGAACCATGCACCCGACCTTCCATCGCGCGGAACCGCACACAACGTTCGACGAAGGGGAGTGTATTTCGGCGCGTCGCTCGCGACCTTCCGCGCGGAAAAACGTGGGAAACGTGACGTCGTCTCGGTCCGCGCGGGGCGGTCTGGCGACCGCTTCCAGGGGTGCGCCTGCGGAAGACCTTCGGCAACCCCTGGCTCTGAACCCTCGCGCCGTTGGCGCGAAGAGGGCGACCTGACGGTCGGGGTTTCCGGGTCATGCGCGACCGATGTGGGTAAGGCACAGGCTCCCAGGGGGCGCGGTGCGCAATGGTGGGGCGGAAATCGCACCAAGTGCAGGAACCAAACCGGGCCTTAAATTCTTCGGTCAAAGGGGCGGTAGATCTAAAATTCGCAGGTTGCTGTCCGAACGTTGAAGACCATATTGAATAATCCGGTACAAAACCTAAAGAACATCGGATAACACGCTGTGAAACGTTAAAAGATAAACTTGCATTTGGCAAGTAGGAGCAGCCATTCGCCGGTTTTTGGAGGAGGTGGGCTTGAGATGGGCGAGGGAGGGAGGGGGGGGCGTGCGGAGGCGGGGGCGGATTTTCATCGGGAGGAGGCGATTTTTCGATTTTTAGGCGGGAAACGCTGTCTGGTTTCGGTTTGGCAAAAAAAAAGGAGGAACACCCCCCACG
>JBOHNC010000023.1:0-6449 GCA_050730415.1 Planctomycetota bacterium | reverse complement strand
CCGGTGCAGGTGGCGGTGGCGGTGGCGGGGCCGGGTCGCGCCGGTCACCGGTCGGCGCGTCGGCATGGCTGCCGGCCGCCGTGCCGGGCCTGCCGACGTTGGGCCGCACCTTCGACGGTCGGGACCGGTTTGCTCCGCTGGCGGCGCGGCTGACCGACGCCGCGGTCGAGGCGCGCTGGAAGCTGACCTGGCGGAGGCGCGTGCCGGGCGAGGGCGCCACGCACGATCTGCTGCCGGCACAGCAGCCGGATGGCCACTGGCGCGGCGGGTTCCTGCATTTCGATCATTTCGGGAACGGCATCACCAATTTCAGCCTGGCGGGGTGGCAGCCGGATCGGGCGCTGTTTGAAGGTGGGAAGCCGGTTTGGAAGGTGCGGTGGAATGGGTGGGACCTACGGCTATGTCGGAGCTATGCCGGAGCCGGGGCCGGGGCCGGGGCCGAAGCTGCGGAGCGGGCTGGCACTGGAACTGGACGACGCAGCGGAGCACGGGGGAGCAACCGCCCGGTGGCGCTGGTGGGCAGCACGGGGCTGCTGGAACTGGCGATCCCGGGCGGGTCGTTTGCCGGCCGGTTTGCTCGAGAATTGGCGCGACCTGGGGGCGGCGTGATCCGGCTGGTTCCGCACGCGCGGGGGTGAACCAGGCCTACCCCCGCGGGTTAGGGGCTTAATATGCGCATATTATTCGCATATGGCTTCGTTTCGCAGGAAGCCCGCGCGATTCTGTTTTTCTCCGTCCCCAAAGCCCAAAGCCTACAGCCCAAAGCCCAACGCTCGATGCGCCAATTATTCGCAAAGGAGTTCGTTGGGCCGGAGGCGCCAGGGAGGCATGGCGCGAAGAACGCGGTCAGTCGTTGTTGATGACGGTTTGCTCGGAGCCGTCTTCGAACAGGACGGTCCCGTCGAGCTTGACGGCGCCGGCATATTCGCCTTCGCGATCGGCCTTGTCGCTCATGACGACCAGCTTGACCGATTCGCCCGGTGCCAGCACGACCTGTGCAATCCCGATCGCGTTCGGGTTGTCGCCGTCGAGGTCATCCCAATTGTTGGTCTTGAAGCCGTCATATTTGAAGAAGGCCACGACATCCCATTTGTGTTCGTCCTTGGCGGTGGCAAAGGAACACAGGAAGCGGGCGATGCTGTGCTGCTTGTCGGTGGTGTTTTTCACGATGACATAGCCAATGCAGTACTTCTTTTCCTGCTTGACCAGGTAGCACTTGAAGGGCGACTTTTCATCGAGCGGCTTGTAGGGGTCGAGGTGGGCGGCCGGAGCGCCAGCGCCGCTCGAATTGCCGGCGCCATTGGCCTTGCCGGGCGTGGTCGGGGTGTCGTCGTCGTCGCCTCCGCCGGCGGTGGGCGTGGCGCCGGGCGTCGTCGCGGGCGGCGTCTTGACGGAGGGGTCGCCGGTGGTGACCGGAGCCATGGCCACGGTGGCGTGACCGATGCTGTCTTCTTTTTGCTTTTTGGCGGCGGCTTTGGCCTCGTCCGCCTTCAATTTGGCGAGCCGTTCGGCCTCCTTTTTCTGCGCGATCGCCGCCTTGGCCTGTTCGTCCATGGTCTGGGCCAGGCGGGTGACCGCTCCGCTGGACTCGTTGGCGATGGATTTCAACTGCAACTGCTGCGGGCCGGGGGTATTGACCAATTGGCTGGCCTGATCGGCGGCCTGGCCGTACAGCGTTTTGGCTTCGTCCAGACTGCCGGCCGCCTCCTTGGCTTTGGCCTCCTGGAAGGTGGTGTTGCAGGCTTGAAAATCGGATTGATATTGCGCGGCGGCGGCCTGGTCTTTGCGTTCCTGCTGGATCGCCGCGTCGTCTTCGCAGCCGCCGATCACGACCCACAGCAGGCCGGCCAGACAGATCAAACTCAGTGCTTTTTTCACGTTGCTACTCCTCATTGCCACCTCACACCGCGGCGCCCGTTTAGGTCGGCTCATCCAAAAACAAACGGAGCGGGACGGCAGCAGGTTCAACCCAATTCAGCCGTTTTACGCTCTAGCAGCCAGCTGGCGCGGTGCACGGACCTGCCGGTTGGCAGACCATTGTAGCCGATCGTTCCAAATCGTTAACGAAGCAGGGGGTGTGGTTCTTGCAGGCCGGGCGGCAAAATCCTGGCGGGTGCGGGTGAAATGGCTAGAAATGCACGCCATCCCGGCTTGATTTTTGCGTCTCCGGGACACAATGTGGCACGCAGATTTCATCCCCCGCCTGCTGCGTTGCGGCGCCAGCCGGGCCGCCGCCATCACCGCCGCCGCCTCCGTGCTTCATCCGCACCGACGCGCGTCTGAGAGGAGATTTTCGCACCATGTCCGACCCGCTGCACTACCGCGCGCTGACGCCGGCCGAAATTAAAACCCTGGAAAGCCAGGCCTGCCGGGCCGCGGACTGGAGCAAAGTCCAGGCGGCGGCGGGGTTCGATCCCGCGCGGGTGGTGGGGGCCTCCTTCAGCGGCGAGGTCCGCTTGGGCGGCAACCAGGGCAGTGTGGTGTCGGCCGGCGGCGTGGAACAGCCGGCCGGGGTGTACTACGCGGCGCTGACGAACGTCACGCTGGAAGACAACGTCCGGATCGTCGGCGTGTCCGGCGGCATCGTGAACTACAACATCGACCGGGGGGCGCTGATTGAAGGCGTCGGCCGGATGGCGGCGACGCCGGGGTCGAGCTTCGGCAACGGCGTGGCGGTGGAAACGGTGAACGAAGGCGGCGGGCGGGAAGTGCCGATCTTCGACGAACTGACGGCGCAGATTGCCTACCTGGTGGCGATGCGCAAGGGCGAGGCGGCCTTGCAGAAGCGGCTGCACGGGCTGATCGCGACGCACGCGGCGACCAAAAAGGCGGCGCGCGGGCGGATCGGCGCCGGGGCGGTGGTGCGGCAGGCGATCGAACTGAAGGACGTGAACGTCGGGCCGGCGGCGAAGGTCGAAGGCGCGACGCTGCTGCAGAACGGCACCATTCTGTCGGAGGCCGGCGCGCCGACCGAAATCGGGCACGCGGTGGTGGCCAAGGATTTCATCGTCGCGGAAGGCTCGTCGGTGACCGAAGGGGCGATCCTGAGCAAGGTGTTCGTCGGGCAGGGCGTGAAGCTCGGCAAGCAGTTCAGCGCGGAGAATTCGCTGTTCTTCGCCAACTGCGAAGGGTTCCACGGCGAGGCGGTGGCGGTCTTTGCCGGGCCGTACACCGTGACGCACCACAAATCGACGCTGCTGATCGCGGGGATGTTTTCCTTCTACAACGCCGGGTCGGGCACCAACCAGTCCAACCACATGTACAAGCTCGGCCCCCTGCATCAGGGCGTGGTCGAACGCGGGTCGAAGACCGGCAGCTTTTCGTATATGCTCTGGCCGTGCCGGCTGGGGCCCTTCAGCGTGGTGATCGGCAAGAACATGAGCCGCTTCGACCTGGGCGATTTTCCGTTCAGCTATGTCACCGCGCACAACGAAAAAAGCACGATCGTGCCGGGGATGAATCTGACGACGGTGGGCACGCTGCGCGATGGCCAGAAGTGGCCCAGCCGCGACCGGCGCAAGGCCGCCGACAAGCGCGACCTGATCCGGTTCGAAGTGGTGAGCCCCTTCACGGTGGGGCGGATGGTCAACGGCGAAAAGATTCTGCGCGAACTGGCCGACGGCACCCCGAAAGACGTGGACGAAGTCAAGCTGAACGGCGCCATCTGCAAGCGGCTGGTGCTGCGGACCGGCGAGCGAACCTACCGCAACGCGATCGACCTGTGGCTGGCGGAGCGGGTGCTGGCGCGGGCGGAAACGGGGATCGGCGGCGGCAAGGCGGGTCTGGCGAAGGCGCTCGGTGCGCCCACCGGCGCGGTGCACAGCACGCAGTGGGCGGACTTGGCGGGGATGCTGGTCGCGGTCGACCGGCTGCACGCGCTGGAAGCGAAAATTGCCGGCGGCGAAGTGGACAGCCTGGCCGCGCTGCACGGAGCGCTGAAAGAGGCGCACGCGATTTATCCGGCCGACGAATGGGCCTATGTCCGGGAGCTTTACAAGGCGCGGCGGGAGAAGTATCCCGAGGCCTTGAGCGCGCAGGAACTGAGCGAGATCGCCGGCCAGGTGGGCGCGGATCGCTCCAAATTCCTGCGGCTGATCGTGAAGGACGCCGAGAAGGAATTCGAACCGGCGATCCAGATCGGGTTCGGCGCCGACACCCCGCCGGGCGACGCTGCGCGCGTGGCCGCCGACTTCACCGCCGTCCGCGGCACGCTGGAAGGCGACAAGTTCGTGAAGGGACTGCATGCGGAGATGGCGGCGCTCGCCAAGCGCGTCGCCGATTTCCAGCAGGCGGTCGCGAAGTTACAGTAGGCGCTCCGGGCCGGCCTCGGCCGGAGGAGCACAAGGTTCAACGGAGGAAAGGACAACCATGCGCGTTATTATTCAGCCCAGCTACGAGCTGGTCAGCCGGTGGGTTGCGGCCTATGTGGCGCGGCGGATCCGGCGGTTCGAGCCGACGGCCAAGAAGCCGTTTGTGATCGGCCTGCCGACCGGCTCGTCGCCGATGGGCGCCTACAAGGAGCTGATCAAGCTGCACAAGGAAGGCAAAGTTTCCTTCAAGCACGTGGTTTCGTTCAACATGGACGAGTACGTCAACATTCCCGAAGACCATCCGGAAAGCTACCACTCGTTCATGTGGAACAATTTTTTCAAGGAAATCGACATTCAGAAAAAGAATGTGAACATCCTGAACGGCAACGCCGCGGACCTCGACAAGGAATGCCAGCAGTACGAAGCGCGGATCAAGGAATCCGGCGGCATTCAGTTGTTCCTGGGCGGGATCGGGCCGGACGGGCACATTGCCTTCAACGAACCGGGTTCGTCGCTGACCAGCCGGACGCGCATCAAGACGCTGACCTACGACACCATTTTGGCCAATTCGCGGTTCTTCGACAACGACGTGGAAAAAGTGCCCAAGACGGCGCTGACCGTCGGGGTCGGCACGGTGATGGACGCGAAGGAAGTGCTGATCATCGTGAACGGCTACAAGAAAGCGCGCGCCTTGCAGAAGGCGGTCGAAGACGGCGTCAACCACATGTGGACGGTCTCGGTGCTGCAACTGCACCCGAAGGCGTTGATCGTGTGCGACGACGAATCGACGGCCGAACTGAAGGTGATGACGGCGAATTACTTCAAGGACATCGAGGGGCACAACCTCGATCCGCAGCAACTGCTCGAAGAATAGCCTTTGCCCGGCGGGTGGCCGCCGCGGATGGAAGCTTTTGACGAGGGGCCGGTCAGACGACCGGCCCCTTTCAGTTACAGCGGGCTTCAGAACGCGGCGGTCGCGCTGCGAATTCCGATTGGCTCGGAAGGAGACCTGGGATGACCGATGCTGTGGATCCGGGCTGGGTGCGGCGCATGGCCGAGGACCTGGCGCGCCTGGGGGTGCGCCGCGGCGGTGTCCTGCTGGTGCATGCGTCGTTCAAGGCGCTGAGCCCGGTCCCCGGCGGCGCCGAAACGGTGATGGCCGGGCTGCTGGAGGCGATCACCGCGCGCGGCACGCTGCTGATGCCGGCGCTCAGCTACACCACGGTCACGCCGGAGCAGCCGGTGTTCGAGCAGGCGCAGACGCCGTCGTGCGTAGGGTACCTGAGCGAATTTTTTCGCACCCGCGCGGGGACGCAGCGGAGTTTGCATCCGACGCATTCGGTCTGCGCGGTGGGGCCGCAGGCCGGAGCACTGCTGAACGCGCATCGCAATTCGAAAACGCCGGTCGGCGAGCATTCACCCTTCCGCAAGCTGCGGGACATGGACGGCCAGATTTTGATGCTCGGCTGCGGCTTGAAACCGAACACCTCGATGCACGGCGTGGAGGAACTCCAGCCGCCGCCGTATCTGTACGGGCCGGTGGTGGTGTACACGGTGAAGCCCGGCGACGGAATGGCGTTTGAGATGCGGCTGCGCACGCACGGGTTTCAGGGCTTTGCGCAGCGCTACGACCGGATCGAAGCCCTGCTGGCGCCGGCGGGACATCTGCGCAAGGGGACGGTGGCGGGCGCGGAGAGTTTTCTGATCGAGGCGCCGGCGATGTGGCGCGCGGGGGAGCTGGCGCTGCGGCGCGATCCGCTGCATTTCGTCGAAAAAATCGGGTAGCCGGCGGCTGAAAAAGGGAGCCTCAGCGGGCCAGGCGGACGGCGAGGGCTTTCAGGACCAGCTCGGTGCGCACATTGAATTGCAGCGCGGCGACGGCTTCTTCGAACCAGGCGTGAATCAGGTTCATCGGCAGCGCGCGCGTGCGGATTTGCACGGCGGCGGGCGGCGGCGGCAGGGTGGGCGGGTCGCCGGCGGGATCGGCGGCGCCGCGGCCGAGCTGCCAGGCGCGGTGCCAGGTCCAGGCGAGGTCGGCGAGGAGGCGCTGTGCGGCCAGCCGCTGGCGTTCGTTGGCGGTCACTTTGGCGCCTTTGGCGGCTTTGTCGCTCCCCGCGGCGGTGGCGGCGGTGGCGGCGA
>JBOHNC010000022.1:0-19700 GCA_050730415.1 Planctomycetota bacterium | reverse complement strand
CGTTGAAATGCATCCCCTTCGTTGAACGTTGGGTGCGGTTCCGCGCGATGGAAGTTCGCACGCGTAGATCTGCTTTGGGTCGCGCGGGCGCGTTGCTGCGCACCGCTTTCCCAGCAGATGGCCTCCAAGCTGCGCCTTCCGGCCCCTCTGCTGGGCTCCCCCCAGTCGCGCCCCCGGTGCTAAAAGGATCCTGCGCGAGATGGCCTTGTGGCGTGGCTTCCAGAACGGGGTGAAAGCCGGGGCTGGAAGACAAAAAGGCACCAAAGAAAATGTGGGTAAGGCACAGGTCTGATGACCGGTGCTCCCAGGGAATTCGCGTGGGTGCGCGAAACAGAAGAGGAAATCCAAGAGGCCGCGCTGGATCGCGGCGCTCCCAGGGAGGATCAGAGGAATTCGAGTTCGCCGAAAAATTTGGGCTGGTGGTAGGCGGGTTTGGGGCTTTGGGCCGGGGACCACATCAGGAAGGGGTTGAGGCGGCGGCCACCGCAGCGCATGAAGTTCACGCGCCAGACGGCGCCGGGCGTGGGGCGAAAGGTTTCGGCACCCCAGCGAAAGGCGTCGAACGGCACGGCCAATTCGACGCACCAGGCGCGCGAGGCGGGATCGTCGACTTGGGTGCCGGTGACCGAGTGGCCGATGCGCATGCCGGCCGGACACCAGGGTTCGCGCAGGACCGGATCGGCGGAGAGATCCATTTTGCGGTTGAGCATGGTGCCGAGCGCGTTGATTTCAAAGGTGAAGTAGCGTTCGGGTGCGGTCCGGAATGGGGAAATGAACATTTCGACGCAACTGTCGCAGCAGACATCGCTGTGGCGGGCGGTGCGGGTGGCGGCGAGTTCGGCGCCGCTGCTGTCGAAGCGCACATACAGGCAGGCGTTGGTCCAGAGGACGCGCACGGAGCAGACGATCGGGCCGCGCGGCGCGGCCCAGGGTTCGGTGAAATCGGACTGGGCCCGTGCGCGACGCCAGATGTCCTTGTCGGCGGCGTCGCAGAGGATCGGCTGGTCGATCCGCAGCGCCTGAATTCGCCGAGGCTGGGCTGCCGCATCCGCCATGGACCGTCCTCCGCGAAGGGGCGCTCACGCGCCGCTCGAACCCGATTTTTTTCGTTTTTCTTTGCCCCGGCCGGTCTTGCCGACTGGGCCGCCTAGGCCGACCGGGCCGACCGGGCCGCCGGGGCCGACTGGGCCGCCGGGTTTGCCGCCAGTGCGGCCGGAATCCGGCGCGTTCGACGGGGTGTCATTCTTTTGTGTAGTGTCAGCCTTGCGTCCTGGGGCGGCGGGTTCACCCCGCTCGGCGGCTTCGGCGGCTTCGGCCGGTTCGAGCGCTTGCAGGGGCGGCAGATCGGGAAGGGCTGGACCGGGTCGAGACGATTTGGGCGTGGACGGGGCGGTTGGATCGGCGGGCGCAGCGGCGGCGGCAGAAGCAGGCGCGCCGGGCTTGGCGGCGGCGACCGGCGCGGATTTGGCGGCGGTGGAGCCAGCGGACGGGCCGGCGGACGGGGTGGCGGAATCGGTCTCGTTGCGTTCCAGCTCTTCCAGGACCTGCGCGATCATGGGCGGCATTTCGCCGAGGTCCTCGGTTTGCGGCGGGACGGGGAAACGGGTATCGATGACGGTTTCGGCGTCGGTGACGACTTCGTTGGAATCGAGCATTTCCTGGACGCGTTCGCCGCCCCACTGGGTGGAGGATTCGATGCCGCGGACCGAAGCGGCGGGCACGATATTTTCCTTGAGCATCAGGGCCAGAATCTGCTGGGCGTGTTGGTCGGGTTCGGCTTCCATTTTGCCGTCGAGGTACTCATGCAGGTTGGAATCGAGCACGATCTGCACGCCGCGTTTGTCGGGGGTGATGATGAGAATCGTCTGATGGTTGGTGGTCTGAATCATGCAGTCGGGGAGGAAATGTTCCAGGCGCGCGATCAGTTGGCGGCGGTAGATGACGACGCGGTCGGAATCCCAGAAGGAGCGGCCGACCTGCATGAAGCCGTTGCGGACCTGGCCGGCGACGAGGGAAATGATTTCCTCGGCGAGCGGCCCGGCGGGCTCGCGCGAGAGCCGCAGAAACCGGCCGACCAGCGGCCAGATTTCGATCGGCATGAGGTTTTCTTCGATGTCGCAGACCAGCAAAGGGTGGGAGACGCTGCCGGAGAAGGCCCACTGCAGGCCGTAGTGCAGATTGAGGGTTTCGCCGAGGTAGGCCATCATGCCGACCTGAAAATCGGTGGCCCAGAAGTGGCGGACGCCGCGCATGGTGGGATGGCGGCCGAGGCGGCCTTCGGCGATCAGTTTTTCGCAGACGACCAGCGAGGCCAGGGAATGGTCCAGCGCGCCGGTCGAATCGTATTGAGCGCAGAATTGGCGGTCGGCTTCCTGCAAGGCGTTGATGAGCTGCTGAATTTCCACGAATGTGTCCCACTTTCAGACGCGTTTCCGCCCGCAGCCGGCGCCCTCGAAAAGTCTGCTGCGTATTCTACTCCAGGCCTGCTCCCCTGACAGCCGCGCGGCGGCGAGCGGTCGAAAAACTCCGCCACCCGGTCCTGGCAGGCTGCCAGCAGCCGGATGGTCGCCGGCGATCACTGCAAGCCCAATTTCCGGGTGGCCAGGGTGAAATACCCGGCCGGTTCCTTTTGCCAGCGGCCGTCGCGGTCGAGGCGCTGCGCCCACTGGGACACCAACCGGCCGGCGAAATCGACGTTGCGCGGATCGGCGGACATGGCTTCGACTTCGACGAAATCGCCGATGGCCTGCCAGGGGCGGTCATTTTCGAGGGTCGGCGCGCGCTGGGATTCTTCCGGGTCCGGCGGCGCGGCATGCACCCGGTCGAGTGTGAACAGCAACGACTGGATCGGCGCGGCGGCGCCCAGTTGCAGTTTCACGTATTGGCGTTCCTTGCGCATCACCAGGATCGGGCGGAAGTTCATCAGCTCCATCAGGCGGAGGATGGATTCGAAGTCGCCAGCGCGCACGCCCTGGCCGGAAATCGGCAGGTTGATTTCCATGCGATCGACGGCGTCGCCGATTTTGGCGTCGGCTTGTTTGTGGGTGATTTCGGCCTGGACCTCGCCGCGGGAGGCATCGACTTGCAGGCGGACGCGGAACATCAGGTGGCGGTAGTCGAAAAAATAGCGATCGTAGACGACCCAGGAGTGCAGGTCCAGCGCGAGCGCCGGTTGGTCGGCGGAAGCCGCGCCGGGCCAGAGGTCCTGCTCGGCGAGGAAAGCGCGGACATCGGCGGGGGCGCCGTCGGTGGCGGCGGCGAGGTCGATGCTGCCGCACATCGGCCAGGCGAGGTCGAAGTATTTCACCAGCCGTTGGCGCTCGGCGTCGTCGATGCGATATTTAATTTCGACTTCGTGGCTCATGGCGCTCCCCGCGTGGACCTGTCGAACGCTCCGATCCTTCCTCCGCCGGGCGGTTCGGGCGCCGGCGAGGCTGTTTGGTCCGCCCATCTGGGCGGTAACTGGTCCGCCCATCTGGGCGGATCAACCCGCTTTGCCGGCGGCGTCGGCCGGGACGGCCCCGGGCAGTTGCTCGGGGGTGAGTTTCTCGAAGACGACGACGGGCTTGTCGAGAGCCGCGCCGGCGGGGAGAATCGCGCCGTCCTTGAGGTCGCTCCAGTGCACCGTGTCCGGGAGGTTCAGGAAGCGCCGGATTTTGGCGACGCCTTCGGGCACGAAAGGTTCGAACAGGATGGTCAGGCCGGCGGCCAGTTGCAGGCAGCAGTGGATCGAGGTGGCGCAGCGGGCGAGGTCCTGCTTGCGGGTGACCCAGGGCTGGAGGGCGTCGAAGGCGCGGTTGCCTTCGCGGGCGACCTCGACGGCGCGGCTGAGGGCCTGGCGGAAGCGGAAGGTGTCGAGCAGCGCGCGGACTTCGGCGGCGCCCCGGAGCAGGCCGGCGATGGCGGCAGATTCGAGCTCGGTGTACCCGCTATTCACGGGGACCTTGGCTTCGAAGTTTTTGTGGGTGAAGGTGACGGTGCGGTGGATGAAGTTGCCGAGCACGTCGGCCAGTTCGCCATTGGTGCGTTCGCGGAAGTCTTCCCAGGTGAATTCGCTGTCCTTGCCCTCGGGAGCGTTGGCGGTGAAGTAGTAGCGCACGCGGTCGGCGCCGAAGCGATCGACGATGGCTTCGACTTCGGGCGGCGCGGTGCCTTTGCTTTTGGAGCCTTTCTCGCCGCCGATGTTAAGGAATTCATTGGCGACGACGTTGTCGGGGAGGATGTAATTTTCCTGCTGGCCCATCAGCATGGCGGGGAAGATGATTGTGTGGAAGACGATGTTGTCCTTGCCCATGAACTGGACGAGGCGGGTGGCGGGGTCCTGCCACCAGGGTTTCCAGCCTTCGGGCTTGCCCTGGCGGTCGAAGAAGACCTTGGTGTTGGTGATGTAGCCGATGGGGGCGTCGAACCAGACGTAGATGCGCTTGTTGGCGGCATCGGCATCGGCGACGGGAATTTTCACGCCCCAGTCGGTGTCGCGGGTGATCTGGCGCGGACGCAGCGCGGTCGCCGCGCCTTCGGCCGGGGTCAGCCAGCTTTTGGCCTGGCCCAGGACGTTGGGGCGCCAATCGGTTTTGGTCGCCAGCCAGGCTTTCAAGGGCGCTTCGAAGTGGTCGAGCTGAAAGGACCAGTGCCTGGTGGTCTTGCGCACCGGCGTGCTGTTGTCGCCGGGCAGGGCGCTGCGGGGATTGAGCAGTTCGGTGACGTCGTAGGTGGAACCGCAGTGGTCGCACTGGTCGCCGCGGGCGCCGTCTTTGTGGCAGCGCGGACAGGTGCCCTCGACGTAGCGGTCGGGCAGAAACATCTGCATTTTTTCGGAGAAGTACTGCACGGTTTCGCCGCTGGCGATGTGGCCGCAGTCGCTCAGGCGGGTGAAAAAATGCTGCGTCAGCGGGATGTGTTCGGGCCAACTGGTGCGGCCGTAGATGTCGAAGCTCATGCCAGCCTTCTTGAAGGCGCGCTCATTTTCGGGGTGGTAGCGGTCGATGATTTCGCGGGGCGAGACGCCTTCCTTGATGGCCTTCAAGGTGATCGCCACGCCATGTTCGTCGGAGCCGCAGACGAAGAGAGTTTCGACCCCACTCATCAGGAGGTGGCGGTGGTAGATGTCGGCGGGAATGTAGCATCCGGCCAGGTGGCCGATGTGAATCCGCCCGTTGTTGTACGGCAGCGCGGCCGTGATCAGGACTCGTTTGAAAGGTTCAGGCACCGGGTAGGTCTCGCTTTTCGGCCGCGCGTTGTACGCCCTGTGCGGCCGCGCGGAAACAAAGGTGGCCATTGTACCGCAAGGCGGAAAGGCCGGCGGCAGTGAGCGGGGTGAAAGTAGGTGATGGAATGGGGACGGAGGGCGTTTTTTCGCGATTTCCCTGTTGCTGCACCGAATCCAACGTAAATTAAATGTGCGCTGGTGCGAAGCTTTCGGCCTGTCGGACCGTCTAGCAGGCTGGCGCTGCGTCGTGTGCAGCGCCGGAAACCACCGGTTTCCGGCGGTTCAGCCGACGTCGTCTGGTGGTCATGGCTTCGCTGGTTTCACCGATCCGCTTCCAGGAGATTCGAATGTCCCAAGCTCTCTGCCGCCGGCCCGCGCTGCGCGCCGTTTCCGTGCTGGCCGTGCTGCTGGCGGTGGTCGCCGTCTCAGCCCCACGGCTGACGGCCGAAGATCACGGTGCGGCGGTACAGACCGAGTTGGACGGCCTGGCGAAGGCTTCGGCCGCGCAGCGCTGGGTGCACTACCTGCCGCTGCTCGATGCACTGCAGAACTTTCCCGGCGACGCACTGCCGGTGATTCAAAAGGCGCTGCCCAAGGCCGACGCCGGGACGAAACTGGTGGCTTCGGCCGCGCTGATTCTGGCGCAGGCGCCGGATCCGGGCAAGTACACGCCGCTGGCGAAGATCGGCGCCGACACGCTGGTCGATCTGCTCGAAAATCCGCCGGCCGACCTGTCCGAAGAGGACCGGATGGAACTTTCCGGCGTGCTGATGCGCTCGCGGCTGCAACTGGCCTCCTACCCCGACTGCACCACGCGGCTGCTGAAACTGGTGAAGGGGGACGACAAGCTTTCGGCGCTGACGGCGGCGCGGGTGCTGGGTTCGTGGCGGGTGGATTTCGACCAGAGCGCGGCGGTGGTGCCGCTGCTTTCGAGCAAACAGGCCGACATCCGCGATTCGGCGACCATCGTCGCCTGCGAACTGGCGTTGTACGAAGACGAGGCGCCGCGGGTGGCGATCGTTCAGAACTTGGCCGAGATGGCGGCCTACCCGAACACGCTGGGCGATTACGCGAGCACGTTGCAGCGCAATATTTCGCTGGAGTTCCGGCTGCGGGGCGTGGTGGAGCCGCGCCGGGAGCCGGGCAAGAACGGCTTCGTGCGCGCCGACGGCGAGCAACTGCTGCGGGACATCGTCGACAAGATCACGGTGTGCTACGTGGACGAAGACAAGGTGGACTTGCAGAAACTGTACGAGGCGGCGGCGATCGGCATGGTCGATGCGCTGGATCCGTTCAGCGCGTACCTCACGCAGCAGGACGTGGAGGACACCGAAGAAAAGCTGGGTGGCAAATACTACGGCATCGGCGCGTATGTCGGCATGCGCGACGGGCTGTTCACGATCATCAGCCCGATCTACGGTTCGCCGGCGGACAAGGCGGGGCTGAAAAGCATGGACCGGATCATCAAGGTCGATGACGTGGACATCCGCAACATGTCGATCGAGGCGATCATCAAGCGGCTGAAAGGCCCGGCGGGCACGAAGGTGAAGCTGGAATTCTGGCGCGCCGGTCTGACCAAGCCGCGGGCGCTGACGGTGCCGCGAGCCGAAATCACGGTGCCGTCGGTGATCTACGGCGTGCTGCCCGGAGACATCGCCTACATGCGGCTGACGACCTTCGGCGAAGACACCGCGGCCGACTGCCGCAAAGCGCTGGCGGCGATGAACAAGGATCATGACATCCGTGCGGTGGTGGTGGACCTGCGCAACAATCCCGGCGGACTGCTGAACACCGCGGTGGATGTGGCTTCGCTGTTCCTGCCCAAGGGCGACCTGGTGGTGTACAGCCAGGGCCGGCCGCTGGTGTTCCCGAAGCAGGAATATTTCGTGAAGACCGACCCGATCGTCAGCGAACCGGTGGGGGTGCTGGTCAACAGCGGGAGTGCGTCGGCGTCGGAAATCGTTTCCGGCGCGCTGCACGACCACAAGCGCGCTTTCCTGGTCGGCGAGAAGACCTTCGGAAAAGGATCGGTCCAGCAGCCCTTCCCGATGGCGGCGACCGGCGACAAGACGGAATTGAAACTGACGATCGCAAAGTACTACCTGCCCAACGGCGAATGCATCCACCAGAAGGGGATCGAACCGGACATCCCGATCGAAACGCCGATCATCCCCGGCTGGAAATACGACGACTTCGACAAGATCGCGGCGGACAAATCGGTCGAGAAATATTTCACGCAGTATTACGCGGCCAATACCGCGCTGTTCGACAAACTGGCCTTCTACGACGGCGGAGATGTGTCGCAGTACCCGGGCTTCAAGGATTTCTACACCGCGCTCAAGACGCATCTGTCTCAGGATGACGTGCGACTGCTGTTGCGCGCGGAGGCTCGCAATCGCTACGAAGCCAACCACCACGAAGAACTGGCCTTCGACATCCAGGAAGACACGCAACTACGGCGGTGTTTGTTGGAACTGGACCGGCGCCATCCCGAACTGGGTCTGCGCAAGATCGAGGTGTACAAGAATCTCGATCAGGAGTTCAAGGAAAAGCCGCAGGACAAGGAACTGGAGGCGCTGCTCAAGGAAAAAGACACCGGCAGCGCAACCGCTCCGGCCCCATCCCCCACCCCGGCGCCGGAAACTGCGCCGGAGAAGGCTTCGCCCTTCCCGCAGGCGCCGACGGTTCCGGCGCCGCCGGCACCAGCTCCGGCGCCGGCCCCGGCGCACTGATCCAACGCATTTCAATGGTTGGCGAAATGTTGAGAAGACGAAGAGAGCCCGCGGGCACAGAGGCCCGCTCCGGCCCGGATGGGCCGCAGGCCGGAAGCCTGCGCTACACTTTAAGAAACGGTTCAACCCCCCTCGCGAAGCGCTCCAGCAGGCTGACGGGTGGCTAGAAAAGCCAGGAGAGGCGCAGACCGACGTAATAGATGAACATGCTTTGGGGATGGGCGGCGAGGTTGGCTTGGGGGTCGAGCCTCGGCGCGGCGTTCAGTTTGCCGCCAATTTCTGCGGACACGCCGCCGGGCACCGGAAAACGCAGTCGCTCCCAGCGCACGCCGGCACGGAGGTTGGCTTCGGCGGCGGCGGCATTGGTGAGTCGGAACAGCGGGACCGGGCTGCCGTTGATGTTGGCCTGCGTGGTTCCGAGGGTGGCCCAGCCGATGCCAACCACCGCGCCCAGTTCAAACCGGCCGAAGGATTGGACTTCGTCGAGGCCGAACATCACGCGCGAAAGATTCATCGTGTGCGCGGCAATCCGGTCGCCGGCGGCGTCGGTCACGGTGCGGCCGGGGTAGCCTTCGTAGTCCCAGGAGCCGTACAGCGCGGTCCAGCCGTGGGAAGTGTCAGAGACGGCGGCGCCGCGCCGCCAGGAATCCGGAATCAGGCTGTAGAGAATTTTGACATCGAGGCCGGGGCCGAACAGGCGATCGTAGCTCACACCGAGGCCGCTCAGGCCGCGCCCGGAAGGCCGGGCGAGATAGACGCCGATATTCAGGGCCAACGCAAGGGAGGGCGCCGGATTGTCAGCGCGGGCGGCGCGGGCAGTGACGGTTTCCGGCGCGGCGAGATTGGCCTCAAAATCGAAACCGGCGTCCCGAGCAAGCAGGGGCGAAACCGCGGTCAAAAGCAGCAGCAGCGCGGTGCAAACGGCCCATGGGTGGCGTGCTCCGACCGCCATCAGTGCAACACGCCATGGGCTTTGAGTTCCACGATTACGATCACCGCGAAACCGAACAGCAGCATCACGACGGGAATGATCTGGATGCACAGGACCACCAGCCGGGGGTGGTCTTTGAACCAGGCCCAGGTACGTTCGACCCAGTTCAGATTTTCTTCTGAATGGGTCGGGGGTTGTTTTTCTGGCGGCGCCTGGACCATGACGGGAGATACCTCCGTGTTGTGCATGCATTGTACGGCGAAATCGGAATTGCCGCGGCGGCTTCCGCAGGCTGCGGGCAGGCGTATAAATGCGCAGGGGCGGCTCGTGACGGAAGGCCCGGCGCGCGGGGGGCTCACGCAGCGGAGGACGCAACAGCCATGGACCGGCAACGGATGTTTTTTCGACTGGCCTGTGTGTTCGGCTGCCTGGGGGTGGTGATTGGCGCGTTCGGCGCGCACGGTTTGAAGAGTCACCTGATCGACACCTATGGCGCGACGCGGGCGGCCGAACTGCTGGCGATTTTCGATACCGGGGTGAAGTACCATTTTCTGCATGCGATCGCGCTGTTGGCGGTGAGCAGCGCGGGCGAACGGCTGAATCTCTGGCCGGAGAGCGGCGGGCGGGCGATGTGCGTGGCCGCTTGGAGCTGGCTGGTGGGCATCGTGCTTTTTTCCGGCAGCCTGTACATTCTGGCGGCGACCAACACACCGTGGCTGGGGGCGGTGACGCCTTTCGGCGGCCTGGCGTTCATCGTGGGCTGGGTGGCGCTATTTTTTGCCGTGGGGCGGCGGAGTGCCGCTCCGGCCGACGCGGCGGGAGGGCGACCATGAGCACCACCGTTCGGCAGATCGTCGAGATTCTACTTGGCGCCGTTCCCGGCGATCGTCCCGGCGACACCGTGGACACGCTGAAATGCGGCGATCCGGAAATGCCGGTCACCGGCATCGCGAGCTGTTTTCTATGTACGCAGGAGGTGGCGCGCCAAGCGGTGGCGCGCGGCGCCAACCTGATCCTGACGCACGAGCCGGTGTACTACAACCACCGCGATGAGCGGGAGAGTCTGGCGG
Organism: Planctomycetota bacterium; assembly: GCA_050730415.1. Lineage (GTDB taxonomy): Bacteria > Planctomycetota > SZUA-567 > H5-PLA8 > JBOHNC01 > JBOHNC01. Next base: position 9,758 of record JBOHNC010000022.1, on the reverse strand, counting down.
GCGATCCGGTGGTGCAGGCCAAGCGGGAATATTTCGAGCAGCACGGGCTGGCGGTGTTTCGCTACCATGATTTCTGGCACCGCACCGTGCCGGACGGCATTCTGACGGGAATGGTGCGGCGGCTGGGCTGGGAGCGCTGGCAGAACGGCGCGGGCAGCCATTTTTTCACGCTGCCGGCGATTTCCACGCGGGCGCTGGCGGCGGTCATCAAGGAGCGGTTGGGCATCGGGTATGTGCGCGCGACGGGGGAACTGGATGCGGCGGTCACGCGGGTCTGCCTGCATCCGGGCTTCGGCGGCTACACGCATTTGCCGCGGCTATTGCAGACGGAGGACACCGAGCTGCTGATCGTCGGCGAGACGCATGAATGGGAAACGCCGGAGTATGTGCGCGACGCGGCGACGCAGGGCCGGCGCAAGGCGCTGGTGGTGCTCGGGCACGCCGCCAGCGAGGAGGCCGGGATGGTGTATTTGCTCGAGTGGCTGCGGCCGCAACTGCCGGAGGCGATTGCGCTGCATCACATTCCGAGCGGGAGTCCGCTGGAATGGCTTTGAAGAGTGCGCGCGGCGTGGACATTAAAGTACCCGCGGCGTACAAGAGAGTGCGCGCGCCGCGCGCAAGAGTTTAAGGGCGCTGGCTACGCCGGCTTTTATACCCACAGGCCATCGGCCCGTGCCACCTGGGTGGACGGCGTTTCTTCGCTGGGGTATTTAAGGGTGCAGCGATGCGGGTGCATTGGCGGGGCAGAGGACGGAGCGGGGATCAGGATTTTTTCAGTGGGGTGTCGCCGGGGCGAGGGGGGGTTGGCGTCGCGGCGGCCGAAGCCGGAGCGGGTGATGCCGATGGCGGCGCCAGGGACGGGGGCGACGGGGCGGCGGTCACCGGCGGCAAGGGCGGCAAGGGCGGCTGGATTGGTTGGGCCGGCTGGATTGGTTGGGCCGGCTGAATCGGCTGAACCGATTGGGGCGGCTGGAGCGGCTGGAGCGCGGATGGGGCACCGGGCGCCGGACCGGCGGAAGGGCCGGCGGCGGAGTCGGGGGCTGGAGCGGCTTGGGCGCGGGCGCGCGACCCGCGGGCTTTCGAGCCGGCGGCCTTTTTGTCCTGCAGATTTTTCACCATGGTTTCGTTCAGCTTCGCGTGGAGGGCTTGGCGGATGGCCTGTCGGCTGGCGCTGGAATCGCTGGCCTCGCCGCCGTCGCTGTCGTTGCGTTGGTTGATGAGTCCGCGCAGTTTCACCAGCGCGCGGGCTTCGATCTGCCGGACGCGTTCGCGGGTGAGGCCGACGGCTTCACCGATCTGTTCGAGGGTCCAGTTGCGGGTTTCCTGGCCGTCGAGACCGTAGCGCATCCAGAGGATCTGCTGCTCGCGCGAATCGAGGTGATGGTACATGGCGTCGTAGAGCGTATTGGCGCCGTAGCGTTCAATGAGCGATTCAGGGTTGGTATCCGGAACTTTTTCGGGCAGTTCGGCGAGGTTGTCGACGTCATCGTCGTCGTGCGGGCCGGCCGAGAGGGTGTTGGCGTTGAGGGCTTGCAGGAGGGGCTGCAACTTGCCGGGTTTGAGGCCCATCGCGGCGGCGACTTCGTCGGGTGCGACGTCGCGCTTGAGTTCCTGGCTCATGCGCGAAGCCTGCCGGCGGTAGCGAGTCATGAGTTCGATCATGTAGGCGGGGACGCGGACGTTGCGGACCTTGTTGATGAGGGCGCGACGGATGGATTGCTTGATCCACCAGGAGGCGTAGGTGGAGAACTTGCAGCCCTGATCGGTGGAGAAGCGTTCGACGGCTTTGATGAGACCGAGGTTGCCTTCTTCGATGAGATCCATGAAGGACAGGCCACGGTCAAGATATTTCCGGGCGATGGCGACGACCAGGCGCAGGTTGCGGCGGGTCATTTCGTCGCGGGCGCGGCTGTCGCCGCCGGCGATGCGGCGCGCCAGCACAACTTCTTCTTCGGCATTGAGCAGTTTGTATTTGGCGATTTCGGCCAGGTAGAGTTCAATTTCCGGTTCGTGACGGGGCATTGCCTTCGACGCCTTTCAACGGGTTCCTGCACCGCGCGGTGCGGCCACAGAAACCACCGGAGTTCCAGCGCGATCGTCACGGCCGGACCGTTTCGCGCACGATTCACACAGCAGCTTCGCGGCCAATTATACCCGCGCGCGCGTGAGGCGACCAGCCAGCGCGTCCGGTTCCGGCGCGGGAGGCGTATCCAGCGGGCGCGGCGGCGGCGCATTTTTTCGCGGGGCCAAAGTGGACCGGGGCGGGTCGGGGCCAGGGCTGGGCCGGCTGCACGTGCGCACAGTTGTTGCCTATATAGCTATATAGCCCCTTTCCATTTCGGCGATTCGGTTTTGAATGGTACCTGTCATACCGCCTGACCGATTTGCGTTGGCCCGCGCCGCCACCCCACGGCGACGCCCTGTGCACGCGTTTCCGCGGAGTCTGCCTGTGCCCCACCAAGCTGCGCGCCTGCGCAAGCTGACGGACATCGTCCGTGCCTGGTCGTCCTGTGAGCGGGTCGAGCAGTTCCTGGTGCAAATTGCGCGCGCGGCGGTGGAGGTGACCGGCGCGCGGCGCGCGGTGGCCCTGCTCACCAGCTTGGTGAGCGACTTTCAGACCGCTTCCTATGTCGACCCGGCCGATCCCGGCGCGGGCGAACCGCCGCGATTTCACGCCGGACTGGTCGAGGAAGTGGTGCTGAGCGGCCGGTCGGTGTATGCGCGGGAGATCACCGCCAGCCAGCTCATCCAAAGCGCGCCGACTTCGGTCCAAATCGAGCGCACTGCCGCCACCTGCATTCCGCTTGACGCCGGGCGTCGGCAGATCGGGGTGCTGTACATCGAGCACCCCACCCCACCGCGCAGCTTCGACGACTCCGACCTGGAACTGCTCGAGATGATCGCCCTGCACGGCGCGATTGCGATCGAGAACCTGAACAATCTGACGCGCGCGATCACCGATCCGCTCACCCGCGTCTACACCCACCGGCATTTCATGATGCTGGTCGATCATGAGTTGCGGCAGTCGCGGCGGGAAGGCATTTCCAACGCGCTGCTGCTGTTGGATCTCGACCATTTCAAGCGCATCAACGATTCGCTGGGGCACAGCGCCGGCAACGAATTCATCGTGCAATATGCGGACTTCCTGCGGGCGCATGTGCGATCTTCGGACGTGATCGGGCGGTTCGGTGGGGACGAGTTTGAAATTTTGCTGCCGAACACCGGGCAGGCCGGCGCGGAGGTATTCGCGGCCAAGATTCAGGAGGCGCTGCGCAAGGTCCGCTGGCGGTCGCGCCGCCGCGTGACCAATTCCATCGGCATCGCCATCTTCACCGACCACGCCGACCAGGCTGAAATGCTGTTCCAGAAGGCGGACGAGGCGTTGTACGAAGCCAAGGCGCGCGGGCGCAACCGGATCGCCATGGCCTACCAGAAGGCCGAGCCGGGGCAGAGCGTCGACTGGTCGCTGGATGGCGGTCGGAGCGTTGACCTCGCGCGGCTGCGGCGGCTGCGGCGGCGGGCGGCGCAGGCGGAATCGGACGCCGACGCCGCCGCGACGACCCCGGCACTGCCGTTTCCGGGTCTGGCGGTGGCGCAGCTTTTCGAGACCGACGGGGCGCTCACGAAGGCCGACATCGTCGCGGCGACGAAGCTGAGTCTGGTGGAGGTCACACGGGTGCTGCGGCAGTTGCAGGCGACGGGAAAAATCGAACGCCGCGGGCGCGGCGCGGTCGCCACCTGGCGGCGGTCGTCTTGAGGCGAGCAGTGCGGGCACTCGACAGGGCTGAGTTCTGCTCCGCCAGAACTTCGGGCAGGCCGTCGGCAGGCCAGCGGCCTGGGGCGGCGGTTTTCAGTGACGCGCGGCGCCGTTCGGTGTTTCTGTCCGTAGAATAGATGCAGGCCGCGCGGCCTTCGGAATGCTCGCGCCGGCCGCCGGGTCGGCCGGAGCCCCAACTGCATGTCGTTTCTGCTGCAATTTTTCGCCAACCCGCTGTTTCTGGTCGGCCTGGGCGCCGCGGCGGTGCCGCTGGTCCTGCATCTGATGCACCGGCGCAAGGCGATTGAAATTCCGTTTCCCAGTCTGCGCTTTTTGCGGCTGTCGCAGAACCGCACGGCCAAGCGCAAACGGCTGGAAGAGCTGCTGCTCTTGATCGTGCGCATGCTGGCGCTGGCGTGCCTGGCGTTGGCGCTGGCGGGACCGCATCTGGGCAGCGCGGGGATCGGGCACGCCAGCGAACCGCGGGCCGTCGCGATCGTGCTGGACACGGGGTACTCGATGAGCCTGACCGAGGGCCCGACCGGGCGCAAACGCAGCCGCCTGGAGGTGGCGCAGCACATCGCCACCAACACGCTGACCGACCTGGTCAACGATCAGTCGCAGGCCTGCCTGATTCCCAGCTCGGTGCAGTTCGAGGCCGCGCCCGCCGCCGGTGCGCCCGATTCCGCGGCCACCTGGGCCAACGTGCAGGCGCTGTCGGGTCGGATCGACCGGGTGCGCGATTTCGTGTGGCAGGCGCAGGCGGCCGGGGCGCCGTCGGACTTGAAGGCGGCCGTCGCCGCCGCGCTGAAGCAACTGGAGGCTTCCCCGCTGCAACACAAGGAACTGTACATTCTGAGCGACCTCAGGCAGGCGGCGTGGGAGCCGATCCTGAGCGTGCTGAGCAAGCATCCGCGGTCGGATATTCAAGCCGCCGTGTTCGACGTGCGGGCGCCGCAGGAAAGCGACCGGGACGATCGAAGCAATTTGGCGCTGGAAGACCTGACGCTGACTTCGCGCCAGAAGCTGATCGGGTCGCCGGTGGTGGTGTCGGGGCGGCTGCACAATTACTCCGACCATGAAATCCGGGTGCGCGTCGCGTGGGACTGGGGGCATATGCCGCAGCCGGGAGCGGGCGGTTCGACCGCCAGTTCGGGTGGCGCTCGTGGGGGGACCGGCGGCACGGGAACCGCGGGAACGGGAAAGCAACCGTCAGACGGCGCGCCGGGAACCGGTGGGCCGGGAAGCGGTGGGGCGGCGCCCAGCGCCAACCAGCCGGCGCTGTGGCTGCAGGAAAATCACGCCGAAAAAGATTTGACCGTACCGGCCCATTCGACCGCGGATGTGAGTTTCGAGACGACCTTTCGCGACCAGGGGTCGTACGTCGGGCGGATGTCGGCGGGCAGCGATGCCCTGGCCGTCGACAATGCGCGCTATGCGGTGTACCGGGTCAGCGACCAGATTCCGGTGGCGATCGTGCCGAATCCGCGCGAGCATATTTTCTACCAGAGCAGCGCGTTTTATTTGCAGTCCGCGCTGGATCCTTTCGGCCACGCCGATCCCAAAGGCCGGCGTTCGTCATTTTCGGTGCACCTGTACGATTCGGCGGAGTTGCAGAAGCTCGACCTGACCCCCTACGCGGCGGTGATTCTGGCCGGGGTCGACTCGCTGCCGACGGATATCGTCAAGCGCATTCAAGCCTACGTCGAGAACGGCGGGGGCCTGATCGTGTTCCCGGCCGAGGGGACGGACACCGACCGACTGACACAGATTCTGGGCGTGCGGCAGGAAACCGATCTGGGCCCGACCGGCGGCCTGCTGCCCGGCCGGTTCGGCGACCGCTTCGGCGATCCCACCAACGAGTCCGGCGGCGAGACGGTGCGCATCGACGACCACGACCATCCGGCGATGGCGGCGTTTCGCGGGCGGTTCGCCGACATGTTGAACGCGGTGGTGGTGCGGGCCGGCCGCGACATTCGGGTCGCCGACAATTCATCCGCGCGCACACTGCTGTCGACGGCCTCCGGCCGGCCGATCATGGTTTCGATCCGGGTCGGCCGGGGCGAAGTGATGCAATGGGGCACCAGTTGCGACGGCCGCTGGGGCAACCTGGCGATCACCAATTTTTTTCCGGTCAGCATGCATGACATGGTGCTGGCGATGAGCAACGCGAACAGCGGAGGGGTGGCGCAGAGCCTGGGTCAGATGTCCGCGCGCGGGTCGGATCTCGCATCGGGGGCGGTCACGGTCTATGCGCCGGACGGGCGGCCGGTGCAGTGCACGCACAGCGCGGCTCAACCGGCGGCCTGGACGGCGGTGATGCCCGGATTCTACGAACTGGTCGGCGGCGACGGCCGGCGCGACGTGTACGCGGGGAATCTGGACGCCACGCAGTCCGACTTGCAGGCGGTCAAGCCGCAATCGGTGGCCGCCGCGCTGGCGTGGCTGAACGACGGCCATGGCGCGGTGATGGGCACCGCCGCCTCCGAAGGGCCGGGCTCCAGCGCCGAGGTTCTGCATGCGCTGCGCAGCGGATACGCCGCCACGCGCGATTTTCTATTCCTGGCGATCGCGCTGTTTCTGATCGAACTGCTGCTGGCCGAACGGTTCTTCAAGCCCGGCGCCGGCGAAGCGGCCGCGGGGACGGCCGCAGCGGCCCCCGGAGCGGCCTGATCGCGTGCCTGACTCTGCCGCCCCCGCCAACTCCGCGCGCTCCGGCGCATCCGGCCAGCCCTGCGTGCCGCTGCCCTTTGCCGATGGCGCCCGGGCGCTGTTGCCTCTGCTGGTGATTGAAACCAGCCGGCATCTTGAATCCCGGCGGTTGGCCGGCACGGTTCCCGGCGCGGTTCCTGGCGCGGCACCCGGCGAACCGGCTTCCGGCGTGGCGATCGTGCGGGCCGGCGGCGACGGGGCGGCGCCGCGGATCCAGATCGAAGCTTGCGCGGCCGGTCTGACGCGGGGCGGCGACCTCGTTTCGGCCATCGAGCGACTGGTCGCGGCGGCAGCGCTGGCGCCGGCGGATATCGCCGCGGTGGGCGTGAACATCGGACCGGGGTCCTGGACCGGGCTGCGAATCGCGGTGAGCGCCGCCAAAGCGCTGGCGCAGGCGGCGCCGATTCCGCTGATCGCCATCGACGGATTGCTGGCCAGTGGGTTGGAATTCATGGCGCCGGGGAAGGCACCCGATTTTGCCGCCGCGCCTTCCGCGCCATCCGCACCATCCGCACCGGCCGAACCGGCCGAACCGGCCGCACCATCCGCTTCACCGGCCGGACGGGCTGCAGACTCTGCTTTTGCGCGCAAGGCCGGCACGCTAGTGTGCGTGCTGCAGGACAGCGGCCACGGCAAGGTTTGTTCGGCGGTGTACCGCTGCCTGCCGGGCGGGTGGCCGGAAACGGTGGTGGCGCCGCAAATGACCGATCCCGAGGCGCTGCGTGAAACATTGCAGGGGTCGGAAGGCATCCTGCTGGGCGTGGAAACGCTGGCGCCGAACACGCGGGCGGCCTGGGAGCGCGTGTTTCCGACACTGCCGGAGGGCTGGCGCGCCGCGGTTCGGCCCCGTTCGATTGAAGTCACCGCGCGCGCTTGTGTGACGGCGGCCAAGCATGGCAGGTTAATCCTCCGGCCGGACCAGATCCATCCCTTGGCGCCGCTCTACCTGAAGGACCCGTACGCCCCGTGAGCGACCAGGACACCCCATGAGCGACACCCCGCCGCCGGATGCTCCACCGCCGCCCCCCGAGGCGGAGCCGACGGCTGCGTCGGCAGCAGCGATTCCCCCACCCCGCCGCCAGCGGACGCTGGGGGAGCGCATCTTTCGTGCGGGGATGCTGGTGATCGGCGCGCACATCATCATCAAGATTTTGAGCTTCATCCTGAATGTGTACCTGGCGCACAAATATGGGATCGGCTGGGAAAACGACACCTACAACCTGGTCTACGGGGGTATTCTCTCGGCGATTTTTCTGACCGGCGAGGAGGCGCTCGGCCCCGCCCTGCTGGCCACTTTCATGGCGCTGAAGGACGGCGCACACGAAAACAGCGCGGCGGTGGAACGGATGGGCGCCGAAGCCGCCGACACCGGCAGCAGCCCCGAGGCCGTTCGCCAGCGGGAATTCAACGCCTGGGGTCTGGCGCGCACGGTGCTGACGCTTCACGGGCTGGTCATCCTGGGCGTTTTGTTGCTGTGCGCGCTGGACCCGGAATTCGTGGTGCGGCTGTGGCTGACCAGCCCCGACCCATCGGCTGTCGCCGGCAAGACCGATCCGCAGGCGCTGCTGGCGCCGGCCGCGCAGATGCTGCGCATCGCGGCCGGTGGGCTGATCGGCTGGTCGCTGGGCAGCATCACGTACATTCTGCTGAACACCTACAAGATTTTTTTCTGGGCCGCGCTCGGCGACGCCATGCTGAAGGTGGGCGTGATTTTCGCCGCGATGACGCTGTCGCACGCGCTGGGCTTCCAGGCGCTGGGGGTGGGCGTGGCCATCGGCGGCACACTGAAACTGGCGCTGCATCTGTGGGGCTTGCGCAAAATCGTGCTGCGCACGCCGAGCCAGTGGAATCCGGCGCGGCCGAGCTTCCCGAAAATCGATTTCTCCTCGCCCGGGTTCAAGGAATTCTGCTGGCTGCTGCTGCCGGTGGCGATCGGCATTTTGCTGGGCAAGGTGCGCGACCGTTTCTACGTCGCGCCGCTGACGCTGCACAACAATGGCGTGCTCACGGCGCAGGCCTACGGCAAGGGGCTGTTCGAGACGATCAAATTCCTGATTCCCTACGCACTGTCGATCGCGATGTATCCCTACTTCTGCGACATGGTCGATCGCGGCGACCGCAGCGCGGTGGGCGAGTACCTCACGAAATCCACCCGGATGGTGATCGCCTGCTTCAGCGCCATGGCGGTGGCGATTTTCTTCCTGGCCGAACCGGCCAGCGCGCTGTTTTTCTACAACAAAGCCAGCCAGGCCAACCGGATCGCGTGGATCGGGTTGAGCTTCTGGCTGAACACCTTCGCGCTGCCGGCGGCGGCGGTTGAAACCTTCCAGATGCAGGCCTATTTTTCCAACCGCAAGCTGGTCCATGCCCAGGTGATCGGAGTGAGTTTCTCCACGCTGGCGATCACCCTCGTGATCCTGCTCACCTCCGGCGCCAGCGCGCGTTGGATTTGGAGCCTGGCCGGTCTGACGCCGTCCGACCCGGTGGCGCTGATCGCCGGCGTGTCGCTGGCCTTCGTGATCGTGCGCACGCTGAAGGTGGTGGTGCTGGGAGTGGTTTTGAAACGTCACCTGCCGGTCTACCCGTGGCGCGAGATGGCATTTTTCTTCCTGCGCCTGCTGGTGATGATCGGCCTGGCCGCGGCAGGCATCTACGGGGTCGTCCGGCTGGTGGGGCACTTGGTGCCGCAATTCGCCGCGGCGCGCGACATGGCGCACCTGGCCAAGCCCCAGCTGTTCTCGCGGCTGCACCTGGGAATCGGGCTGGCGCTGAGCAGTCTCGGCGCGCTGGCGGTGATTCTGCTCGCTGCGCTGATCACCGGCATGACCGAATTCCGCGATGCCTGGCAGTTCGCGCTGCTGCGAGTGCGGGACTTCCGCAACCGCCGGCGCGGCGGCGGGCGCGACGAGAACGGCCGCCCCAATGAAGCACAGGACGATGGCGATGCGGCCGACCGCGACGGCGCCTCCAGCGGCCCGCCGGAGGACCCGCCTTCGCCCAGGTAACGCCTTTTTGCGTGGATTGCAGCCGCGGGCCGCGTGGTAGACTGTACAGCCGTCGGCAATCCCGCCGCGAGCCTGCACCCATGCAAGATAAATTCAAACTCGCCACCCGCGGCAAATTCTGCATGCGTTCGATGCGGCCCTTCCTCGACGGCGAGACTTTCTATAGCCTGTTGGTCCCGCCCGGCGAATATGCGCCGCTGGTCTCCCCGGAATTGCTCGAAATGGAGCGCCAGCAGGCCGCTCAGGCGGCGCAGCGCGAGGCGGCGCGCGAGGCAGCTCAGCGC
>JBOHNC010000021.1:0-24200 GCA_050730415.1 Planctomycetota bacterium | reverse complement strand
CCCCTGGATTGGGCGTGGCGCCGTTGTCGGGAGTATCCGGCGCGATCTGTTCGGGTGTGGCCCCGCTGAACATGAAGCGCTTGATTTTCTCGTTCCAGACGAAGTTGTCTTTTTTGTAATAGTTCAGCAGCAGCAACGCATCCTGGCCCTGCTCGAAGAAGGGCTGACGAAATTTCACGCCGGCGTATTCTTCCGGCACCAGGTACACCGCGCGCACGAATTCCTTGGTGCCGGCGCCATTCAGATCGCGGACCGGGATGCGGTCGGGCAGGCTGGCGGGAAAGGCGAGGATCAGCGTGAGCAAATCGGCGCTGCGGCGGGCGGCGCCGGTGCGGTACATCTCACCGTTGGCCAGTTCGGCGACCCTGTAGATGTCTTTCATGGTCAGCGGGAGGGTCGGGTCGTCTGGGAAGCGGTCATGCGCATCCCGCAGGAAAAACAGCATTTCGCCCGCCAGCAACCGCTGCGGAAACCCATCCTTGGTCATGGGCGCGGCGAGAGCCTGACGGAACACCCGCATGCCCAGATGCGGATTGCGGCCGCACAGATCGGCCAGGGCGATGAAGTTCCGGCGCGCGTCGAGGTCCGGGCTTTTGTTGTCCGGCAGCGAATTTTCCTGCGTTCCCACGTAGGCTTCGTAGTCCAGGCCCACCGCCTTTTGGGTGATCGGGTTGATCAGGTGTTTGTCGGACAGCGTGTGGTCCGCGTCGTAGGACTGGGCTTTCACCAGCGCAATCGGGATGCGGTCGAGCAGACCGAAGGCCTCGTTTTCGCGGATCATCGGCAGGAAGGCCATGTAGGCGCCGCAGGCAGCCACCGCGAACAGGCCGATGACCCAGAACAGAGCGGTCGCGGTCCGCTTACGCTGCGCAGCGACCGGATCGTCCGGGGCGTGCGCCGTTTCTGGACCGGCCACGGCCGCTGCGGCGGGGCCGTCGGCTGCCGCAGCGCCGTCGGCGTGATGTCCATGGTGTCCGTGCTGTCCGGGATGGGCATGTTTCATGGGGCGGTGGTCTCATCCTGATCGTCGCCGTCGTCGTCTTGATCGGCGTCGGCTTCCTCATCCCAGGGCAGAACAATCGGGTGGCCCTGCGCGTCCTCGTCGAGCGCCTGAATCTGGCGGCGCGCCTCCTCGACGATGGCCTTGCTTTTCCGCAGCAGTTCCACCCCCTCGGCGTACAGTTTCAAGCCCTGGTCGAGCGGCGTGTCGGGGTCGTTGAGTGCCTCGGCGATTTCCTCCAGCCGGTCGAAGGTCCCAGCCAATTGACGCGGATCGGGGCGTTCAGCTTCACCGGTTTTTGAACCGGCGCCAGGGGCGTCGTCGGCGGCGGCGCGCGGATCCGATTTTGGTGTGCGGGCTGGGGGCACAGGCTGAATCCTGAACGGATCGACTCTCCGGCCGCTGCGCCGCACCGGAATCCGGCCGGCGGGCGGGAGAGTAAAGATGCAAGTATAATCGCTCCAGTGCAGGATACCATCCTTCCACCGCGGCGCGGCGCTGGCCGAACGGGCCGAACGGGCCAAGCGGGTCGAACGGGGTTGGCCGTCCTGTGGGCCGGAGGCGCAGCGACCATGAATCTCGACCTCACCGGCCGCACGGCGCTGGTCACCGGCGGCGCGACGGGCATCGGGCTGGGCATCGCCCGGCAATTGCTCGACCAGGGCGCCGCGGTCGTGCTGGCGTCACGCTCGGCCGAGGCGCTCGCGCAGGCCCGCGAAACCCTCGGCGCGCCCGAGCGCATCCGGGTTGAACTCTGCGACATCGGCGATGCCGCCGCCTGCGCCGCGCTGATCCGCACTTTGGCGCAGCCGCACCCGGCCGGCGGCGGGCGGCTCGACATCCTGATCAACAACGCCGGCGTGGACCTGCTGTCGCCGCTGAGTGCCGCCCGGATTGAAGCCATCGATGCGGCCGTGCGCACCAATCTGTGCGGCGCGCTGTACCTGACTCGCGCCGCGATTCCGCTCATGACCAAAGGCAAATCCGGCGGAGCGATTCTGTCGATTGCCAGTGCGGCGGCGCTGCGCGGCGCGGTCGGGCGCGCGGTCTACGCCGCCACCAAGGCCGCCTTGATCGGCCTGACCCGCTCGCTGGCGGTCGAGCTTGCCCCGCGCAATATCCGCGTCAACGCCGTTGCGCCGGGCGTGGTCAACACCGAACTCAACGCCCGCGCCATGGCGCAGTTGGATGCCGACCGGGCGGCGGCGATCGCCGCGCAGCATCCGCTGGGATTGGGCGAAGTCGCCGATGTCGCGCAGCTGTGCGGCTTTCTGGTCTCGCCGGCCGCGCGCTGGATCACCGGCCAGACGGTGGCCGTCGACGGCGGGCTCAGCGCGTGAAAGAAGCGCTGCGGATCCCCGAGCATTGGGACGGCTCGCTCTGGTTCAACCAATACACCGGCCGCGGCTACCACATGCACAGGCATGAGGAACTGGAGGTCAATCTGGTGACGCGCGGCAGTGCGGCCTACTTGGTCGACGAGCGGCGGTACGTGCTGAAAACCGGCGCCATGATCTGGCTGTTTCCCGAGCAGGAACATCTGCTGATCAACCAGTCACCAGACTTTGGGATGTGGATTCTCGTTTTGCGCGCGCCGATTCTGCGCCGCGCCTGCACCACCGACCTCAGCCGGCCCCTGCTGGCGCTCAAACCGGCCGGGTCCTTCTGCCGCACGCTCACCAAACAGGCCATGCAGCGGCTGGATGCGCTCAGCCGCACGGTATTTAACACCCGCGAAGACACCGACCGCTACAACGCCGCGCTGCCCTGGCTGTTGCTCGAATGCTGGGCCGCCTTCCAGGCCGATCAGACCGAAGACCCCGGCGAGATGCTCGGCGAAGACGTCCATCCCGCGGTCGAAAAAGCCGCCCGGCTGATTCACTACGAAACGGAGGCGCTCAGCGTCGAGGCGTTGGGCAAGCAGGCGGGCCTGAGCGCCGGGCGGCTCAGCCGACTGTTCAAACAGCAGCTCGGCCTGTCGCTGGTCGAATACCGCAACAAGCAGCGGCTGGAACGGTTCCTCAGTTTATATGGCAGCGGCAAACGCAAGACGATGATGACCGCTGCCCTGGAAGCCGGCTTCGGCAGCTACCCGCAGTTCCACCGGATTTTCAAACAGCTCATGGGCCAAAGCCCCGCTGCCTACCGGCGCAAAACCAACGCCGACGAAATCGCAGTCGGCAGCCCCGTCGCGAACGACAGCCAAACCTGATGAAATCGAGTTGGCCCCATGCCACCCGCCCGCGCGCCCTTGCCAGGCATGCCTGGCAAGGGCGTTGCAGGCGGAGCGATTGGAAGGGTGCAAAAATCGGACCTGATAGCCGGCGGGCCTGGGCCTACAATATAGCGCGTGGCGCATTCCTTTCACCGGTAGGTTTCGATTCCCGGCAACTGGGCCGAGCCTGCGGCCCGGAGTATTCGGCATGGCTCCGTACGATCCTCCTTCCGACCCCGAACCTGGCGTCGCCGACGCGGCTGGACAGGATCCGGCGGCTGACTGGTCGCGGCTGGCGCCCACGGCGGCGTCTTCGTCCGCGAAGGCGGGGGCATCGAGCCGGCCAGCCGCCCCCTCCCGCCGGCTCGCCGGTGGTCGCCGCGGGCAGCCGGAACGCCGGGGGCCGCGCACGCTGCATATCGTCCTTGCCGTATCGGCCCTGGGATTGCTGCTGGTGGGCACCTTCGTGGTGATCGTGGTGATGGCGGTTAAATTGCAGAGCGGCACGCAGGCGCGTACCGAGGGGTTGCAGAAGGAGCGCCGCGGCGATCTCACCGGCGCGCTGGCCGATTTCAACCGCGCGATCACGATCAATTCGCGGGACGCGGAGTCCTTCGTTTACCGGGGGCACGTCCAATTGACGCTCAAAAACTGGAGCGCGGCGCAGGCCGACAGCAACCAGGCGATCCAGATCGATCCGCGTAACGCCGTCGCCTATAACAACCGTGCCATGGCCAAGTATTTCCAGGGGGACATCGCCGGGGCGCTCGCGGATTACAACATGGCGCTGAGCCTGAACCCCGCCTTCGCGATCGCCTACAACAACCGCGGCACGGCCAAGGAGAAAAAGGGAGACCTCGCCGGCGCGGAGGCCGACTACACCCAGTCTCTGAAGTACAGTCCGCATGACCTGACCGCCCTCGACCACCGCGCCAAGGTGCGGCTGGATCTGGGCGACCCGAAGGGCACGATTGCCGACTGCGATTCGGTGCTGAGCCAGAATCCCACGGATCTGCTGGCCTACCTGCAGCGTGGCCGGGCGCGCAAGGCCGACGGCGACCTGGCGGGGGCCATGAGCGATTTCGACCAGGCGATCAAACTCGGTCCCAAGGAGCCCGCCTGCTTCATCGACCGGGGCACCGCCGAGGACGCGAAGGGCGATTATCAAGCCGCCATGAAAGATGATGACCACGCCCTCGCGCTGGACCCCAAGGACTGCACCGCCTGGAACAACCGGGCTTACGTGCACAACAGGCTGCAGGAATACGACCAGGCGGTCGACGATTGCAACCACGCGCTGAGCCTCAATCCGCAGTACGAACAGTCCTTCAGCAATCGCGGGTTCGCGCGGTTGAAAAAGCAGCAGTATGTCGAGGCCATCGCCGACTTCAGTCAGGCCTTGACGATCAACCCCAAAGATCGCGTGGTGTACGTTAATCGCGGCCTGGCGCGGCGGCGGATCGGCCAATTTACAGAGGCGCTGGCCGATTACAACCAGGCGCTTGAACTGGATCCCAAGGATGCGTTCGCCCTCGTCGGCCGCGGCTACGCCAAGGACGGACTGCACGACTATGCCGGGGCGGTCGCCGACTGTCAGCAGGCGATCACGCTGGACGCCAACCAGCAAGCCGGGTTGAAAGACGACCTGGCCGCCGCGCAGGCAGCGTCGAAAAAACCGCCGGCCGATGCGCCGCAGGCTGCGAAAAAATAAAGTTCAAACGCTGGGTTCGAATCGAATGGCCCTGATTTCGCCTGACGAGGCATGCTGTCGCGTTCGCGGCGGCTCTCCCGTCCGGAGGAATCGACGCTTGCGCCTGAATTCAATTGTTTGTAGGATATCGGCCGATTGATTCGCCGCTCCGAAGATCAGCGCTTCACAGATTCGAAACGCCCGCCTGTGGGCGCCGATCGCAGGCAACGAAAGGACGCCGCATGATTTCGCGCAGACGCCCGGGCACGAGCGCCGCAGGCAATCCACCGCGCCATGCGGGCGCGTGCGGCGGCCGGACGGGCGGAACCGGAAAGGGCGGCTCGAACGCCGGCGGCCGCGGAGTGCGGCCGCGAAGCGGAGGCCGCGTGGCGGCGCAAAAACGCAATGCCGGCGCGGCGAGTTTCGGCAGCATGGCGGTGGGCGGGATTATGTGTGTCGTCGGCATCGGGTTGACGATGGCTTCGGAACACACCATTTACATCGGGCTGATTATCTTTGGCGCGCTGACTTTTGTTTCCGGGCTGGTCGGAGCCGCACGCAGCCGCGGATGAGGTTTCACCTGATCGAATCGGACCGGCGATCACCCCCGCGGCAGCGGTTCGTTGCCGATGAGTTGATTGATCCAGCGTTTGGTGATGTCCCAGTTGATGTCGGCGATGGCCTTGGTCAGCGGGATTTCCTTGGGGCAGACTTCCACGCAGTTCTGCGCGTTGCCGCAGTCGGAGATGCCGCCCGGCTCCATCAGCACGTCCAGCCGCGTTTGCGCCTGCATCGCGCCGGTGGGGTTGTTGTTGAACAGCTTCACCTGCGCGACCGCGAACGGCCCGACGAAGTTCGCCAGGTTGTCCTCGGCGTTCGACGCGGCCGGCGAGACCTGCGGGCAGGCTTCCATGCAGCAGCCGCAGGTCATGCACTTGGAGTACAGGTAGTTCTCGCCGGCGCGCGATTCGGGCAGCCGTGCGCCCGGTCCCAGGTTGTAGCTCCCGTCGATTTCCACCCAGGCGCGGACTTTTTTGAGCTGGTCGAACATGAAACTGCGATCGACCCACAGGTCGCGCACCACCGGGAATTTGGTCATCGGCTCGAGGGAAATTGGCTCGTCGAGATTCACCACCAGCGCCGAGCAGCTCTGGCGCGCCTTGCCGTTGATCACCATGGTGCAGGCGCCGCAGACTTCTTCCAGGCAGTTGCAGTCCCAGACCACCGGCGCGACCGGCTTGCCGTTGGCGTCTTTGGGGTTGCGGCGGATCCACTGTAAGGCCGAAATCACGTTCATGCCGTCGACGCGCGGCACCGAAAATTCCTGGATGTACGGCCGCTGGCCCGGAGCGTCCTGGCGCTTGATCACGAACTGGACGTGGCTGGCGCTCTTGTTGCCCTTGGGCGGCGGGCCTTTTTTGGCGTGTGCGGCGGCTTCGGCCATGGTGTTGATCCTTCTTCAGCCTGGCCGGTGGTTGTCACCCCCGGCACCCCCGAAAATCAGAAACCTGAAATCCTTGTGCCGCCTGCGGCGGCGTTGGTTCTGTCGAGCCGGCATGATGCCGGCTCAACCGCAGGCTGAAAGCCTGCGCTACAAAAACCCTATTCCAGCACCCGCGGCCAGAAATACGCCCCTTCCGCCGGCTTGTGCGGCCGCGGTTCGGCCATCGCCGGGTCGACTTCCAGGCCCTTGGTCCCGTCGGCGCGGGTGTACTCCCGCTGGCCATACGGCAGCGGGGGCGGAATGTTTTTGGCCTGCCAGTAGGCGGCGCGGCGGGTTTTGAGCCACTCCGCCCAGGCCTTTTTCCCCTGGCCGGTGTAGTCGCGCGGCTGCGGTGACAGGTGGCGCAGGTCGACCGGCGCGTAGCGCAGCGCCACATTGCCCTCGCTGTCGACCGAAGCGATGGTGGTCTTGAGCCACTCCGTGTCGTTGAGTTCAAACCGCGCGTGGAAGGCGTCCCATTCGGGGCTGTCCACCGGCGTGTCTTTTAACTCCTGCGGGTCGTTCTCGAATTCGACCTTTTTGCCCTGCTCCACGCCGTAGGGTTTGTAATGCGCGCCGCGGCATTCGTTGCGTTCCAGCGCCCCGCGGGTCATGATTTCGCCCAGCATCAGCATGCCGTGCAGTTGCCGCAGGAACGGCAGCGCCTGGTTGGCCAGGGGGCTGGTGTCGAGCGCGTTGATGCGCTTGAAGCGGTCTTTGTATTCGTGGATTTTGTCGAGCACCTGCTTCAGTTCGCCGTTCTCGCGCAGGATCGTCATTTTGCTGGTCATCAGCTCGCCGAATTCCTCGTGAATGCGGAAGGCGTTCTCGGTTCCGGTCATGCCGGCGAGGTCCTTGAAGTGATCGCTATTCTTGCGCGTGGCGTCCTCGTAGAGTTTGGCCGACGGTTCGTCCTTCCCCGCTTTCAGCGTGGTGAATACCGACTGCCCCGTCTGCATGCCGCTCCAGATGCAACTGAGCAGGCTGTTGGCGCCCAGCCGGTTGGCGCCGTGGTACTGGTAGTCGGCCTCGCCCACCGCGTACAGCCCGGGAATGTTGGTCTGCTGGTTGCGCGGGTCGCCCTTGATCATCCCGCCAGAATGCGGATCGCAGGTGAAGTCGCACCACAGGCCGCCCATGACGTAGTGCACGGCCGGGAAAATCAGCATCGGCTCGAAGCGCGCATCCACGCCGCGGAATTTTTCGTAGATTTCGAGAATCCCGCCCAGCTTGGTCTTCAGCCACTCCGGATCCTTGTGGGTCAGGTCGAGGTACACCATCGGCTTGCCGTTGACACCCATACCCGCCTGGTAGGCCTTCAGAATTTCCCGTGTGGCGATGTCGCGCGGCACCAGGTTGCCGTAGGCCGGATAGCGTTCTTCGAGGAAAAAGTAGCGGTTCTCGACCGGAATGAGTTTGGTGTTCGAGGGCGCATCGGCGAAAGGCGCCCAACTGCCGTCCGGGCGTTTCTTGGCCGGCACCCAGACCCGTCCGCCTTCGCCGCGCGCCGATTCGCTCATCAGCCGCAGCTTGTCCTCCCCCGGGATTGCGGTCGGGTGGATCTGCACGAACTCCCCGTTGGCCAGGTGCGCGCCCTGCGCCACCACCGCGCTGGCCGCCGAGCCATGGTTGACCACGCTGTTGGTCGTGCGGCCAAAAACCAGTCCCGGCCCGCCGGTCGCCAGCACCACCGCGCCGGCCGGAAAACTGCGGATCGACATGTCTTTTAGATTCTGCGCCGTCATGCCGACGCAACGGCCATTGCCGTCCTGGATCACGCCGATGAATTCCCAGCCTTCGTATTTGGTGATCAGCCCCTCGGTTTCGTAGCGGCGCACCTGTTCATCCAGCGCGTACAAAAGCTGCTGGCCCGTGGTCGCGCCGGCGTAGGCGGTGCGGTGGTGCAGCGTGCCGCCGAAACGGCGGAAATCCAGCAGGCCTTCGGCCGTGCGGTTGAAAGTGACGCCCATGCGGTCGAGCATGTAAATCACGCCCGGGGCTTCGTCGGCCATGCCCTTCACCGGCGGCTGGTGGCACAGAAACGCGCCGCCTTTGCAGGTGTCGATGAAATGCTGCCAGGTCGAGTCCCCCTCGCCCTTGGTGTTCACCGCCGCGTTGATGCCGCCCTGCGCGCAGACCGAATGGCTGCGCTTGACCGGCACGATCGAAAATAAATCGACCTGCCCGCCCGCCTCCGCGATCCGCATCGCACAGGCCAGCCCCGCCAACCCCCCGCCGACCACCGCCGCTCGCATCTGCGCCATGGTGAATTCCTCGTTGATCTGCCGCCGAATCCCAATCCGCTCACGCCATGGTGTGATGGAAGCCGATGGCCTGGAGCATCGGCCGGAGCGTCGGGCCCCAGGCGAATCCGGCCAGCGAGAACACTCCCATCAGGAACAGCGCCAGCCCGAAGGCCATGCAAACGGCGCTGAAGCGCTGCTGCGCCTTCGGGCTGCGGATGAAACCCCAGGTGATGCAGAAGGTCCACAAGCCGTTGCCGGTGTGGTAGCAGGCCGCCGCCAGCCCCAGCACATAGAAAATGAACCAGGCCGGCTGCTTAAACGCCTTTTCCATCGCGTAAAACATGTTGTCTTCGCGCGACCAGGCCAGAATGTGCGCCGCCTGTTTCGATCGCGCCGTTTGCGCCGCCGAGCCGATGCCTTCCGCCGGGTACATTTTTTCCGCCGCCGCCTTGTATTCGGTGTTGTATTCCACGGGGAAGCCCTGTTCGTTCAGGTTGTAGGGCGTGTAGTGCCGCGAGGTCATCAGCACGGCGTGGTCGGCGCCGGGAGCGGTGTAGTCGATGCGCACGCCGTAGCGCCAGTGGCCCAGGTGCACGATCAGAAACAGCACGATGAATATCCCGCTGGCGCGCTGGAGCATATACCGCCAGTTGCCCGCGTATTTGTATTTGGCGGTGTTGTTGTGCATGGTCGTGGCGATCCAGATGCCCAGCACCAGGTGAATCGCCAGCGGAATGTAGATGCCGCACCATTCGATCAGCATGAACAGCGGCAGCCCGGTCAGGAACTCCACCGCGCCGTTAAAGGACGCCGCGCCCTGGGTCGAGCGCGTGTTGGTGTACAGGTGCTCGCACAGGAACAGCGTCAACGGCACCAGCCCGGTCAGCGAATGAATGCGTCGCACCAGGAAGTCATTGCGCAGGAAGGGGGAGAAGCGGGAATAATCACGTTTGGGAAGATTCTCGGGCGCGGGAGCGGCCTCGGACATGATGGGAACTCCGGAACATGCAGATCGGGCTTCGGTCAATCGAAAGGGGCAGGGCCGCTGCGGCGCAACGCGCCGCCGCTGAACCGGTTCGGCGCAGGGCAGTTCAGGGCCGCGCCAAGCCGGCTATTCAGTTTCAATCGAAGCCCCCCCGTGTCAAGATTCCCACCCGCCGAATGTCGCCCTGGCCGCGGTTGCGTCGCGCGTGGTCGATGCACGCATCTGCCCGGCAAGATCGCTCTGTGGCCCTACAATTCTCGCAGGAGGTTTTGCATGCTCGTCGCGTTTCTTTCCGACCTCGCGCCCTGCGCCTTGGTGTTCCTGGCGTTCTTTATCGTCGCGGCGGCGCTGATCGGCTATTTCTGGCGGCTGAACCAGCGCTGGAATCGGCGGCTCAGCCGCACCTTCGAACTCCAGCGCATCGGCGCGCAGTTCCAACTGCCGTTTTTCGACCTGCGCAACTTCAAGTCCGACCTGCCGCGGTACCCGGCCTTCGAGCGCGGCGTATTGCCCGACACGCTGAATACCTTCTGCGGCCCCTGGCACGGCCGGTCGATCCAAATGGGCGACTTCCATTACCAAATCCCGGTGGGCGGCAATAATGATGATCGGCACAAGGACTGTTACTTTTCCTACTGCTACGTGAAAATACCGGAGGCGCTGTTTGCCGACCTGCTGGTCCGCCCCGAGTCGCTGCGCGACCGGCTGCTGGCCGCGGCCGGCATGCCGGCCATCCAATTTGAATCGGCGGAATTTTCGAAAATGTACTGCGTGCAAAGTTTCGACCGCAAATATGCCTATGATGTCATCTGTCCGCAGATGATGGAGTATCTCGTCCAGCGTCCCGGCTACACCGTCCATTTGAATTTCGCCGGCCTGCTGGTGACCTGCGGCGAGGACCGCCTCTGGCGCACCGAGGAGTTCGTCCCCGCCGCCAACTTCGCCGTGAATTTTTTGGAGCGCATTCCGGAGTTCGTCTGGGATGCCTACAAAGCCGCCGACCCGGAAAAACAATCGCCGGAATAATGAGCGCCTCGTACGATCCGGTGCGACGGCCCCTGCGCCGCGTGAGCGAAATGCCGCCGGAATCTTCAATTCATGCCGGCGGCGGCGCGCCGGCGACGCTAAAATGCCGTGCGCGCCAACTGCGAAGGATGCTTGCTCATGACACCGGCTGTTTTCCTTTCTCTGATGGGCGCGGTGGTGATCCTGCTGATTGCCTCCGCCGTGTACGGCTACATGGCCAACCAGAAACGCATCGCCGCGTTCCAGGCGGTGGCGCTGCAAGCCAACCTGCAGTTCCAAGCCGGCCGCGGCGGTCGCACTTTCGACTATCCGCCCTTCCAGCAGGGCGACAATCGCTACGCCGAAAACACCCTCACCGGAACCTGGAAAGATCGCGATCTGCAGATGGGCGACTTCCACTACGAAACGCACAGCACCGACAGCAAAGGCAACCGCCAGACGCAGCACCACCACTTTTCC
The DNA here is from genome assembly GCA_050730415.1 of Planctomycetota bacterium. Classification (GTDB taxonomy): domain Bacteria; phylum Planctomycetota; class SZUA-567; order H5-PLA8; family JBOHNC01; genus JBOHNC01. The sequence goes on along the minus strand of JBOHNC010000021.1, from coordinate 13,096 downwards.
TACTGCCATCTGGCCACGCCGGAAGCGGTCTTCGGGCAACTGTTCATCCGGCCGGAAGGGCTCTGGGACAAACTCACCGCGCTGGTCGGGTTTGCGGACATCAACTTTGAATCGGCGGAGTTCTCCAAGAAATTCTATGTGAAGTCCCCCGACCGCAAATTTGCCTACGACATCATTTCGCAAGGCATGATGAACTTCCTGCTGGCGCACCCGCAGTACACCATTCACCTGACGCTCGAAGGCCTGCTGGTGCTCGAGCGCCACGCCCGGTGGGATCCCGAGGAGTTCCTCGTGCACGCCGAATTCGCCGCCGAATTCCTGACGACGATCCCGCAATTTGCGTGGGAGGAATACCGCAAGTAAAAGAGGTCGTCCGGCAGCTCGTTCGCGCAGGTCTGACAGAAAAGTCCTCCTCGATATAATAATCGGTAGGCATGCCATGATTCGGATTTTCCCGGGAGTGCCGATACGATGCCCATGCCGCCAATGCCTCCAAGCCACAATGAGACGCTTGACTCTATTATTACGCTGTCAATGGCCGCTTTAATTGTTGGCGGCGGGTTGTATGCATCCTATCTAAATAAGCGAGCCTTGCGGCGGGTCAAAGCGATGGTGAAGGTGGCCAATCGCTATGGTCTTCGCTTCGAATCCGGACGCTGCGGACGTAGTTTCGATGAGCCACCCTTTCAACGCGGCGAGAACCGGTACCCCTACAACAGCTTCGCCGGGGTCTGGGGTGGGTTCAACTTGCAAATGGGGGATTTCCATTATGAGGTTGGTTCGCCCCAAAAACGGGGGTCCGGCCTTTCCAGCGATCACGTTTTCTCTTATTGCCATTTGGAAGTCCATGGTGCACGGCTGAGACCGTTGATGATTCGTCCGCAGGGTCTGTGGTCGCATTTAATTCCGCATGCGGACTGTTCCGATATTCAGTTTGAGTCGACGGAGTTTTCCAAGCGGTTCATGGTTCAGGCTCCCGATCGAAAATACGCCTTCCAGATCGTCACCGCGCAGGTCATGGAATTGCTGCTCCAGAGCCAGGCGTATTGCGTGTTCCTCGGCGACCAGGGGGTTTTGCTACTTTGCCATGAAAAGCTATGGGAGCCCGAAGATTTCGTCACGCACGCCGATTTTGCCGCTGACCTGTTGCGGCTCATCCCGGAATATGTGTGGGAAGAATACAAAACTGGAGCGCCCGACGACCCGCGCGCGCCGGTCTGATGGGGGAAGGGCGCAGCCCGAAAAACCAACCCCGGGAAAGCGGTCGCCAGATCGCCCGCGCGGTCCGAGACGATGTTGCGAATTCCGCGCTTTTCCGCGCGGAACCTCGCGGGCGATGGTTCGAAATGCATCCCCTTCGTTGAACATGGTGGGCGGTTTCGCGCGATGGAAGGTCGGAGACGTGGTTCTGATTCGGATCGCGCGGGAACGGTCTGGCGACCGCCACCCAGGGTTGGGTCTGCGCGCTTCGAGCCAACCCCTGGACTTTCATATGCAGCCCTTTCAGGGCAGCGGAAAGGAGGGCTCAGACGGACGACATGGGATAAACAGAACGATGGACAGGACGCGGTTCGGAGATGAATTCCACAGAGCCACTTTGTTGGTGTCGTAGGCCAGCGCGGACAGATCAGTTATTCGATGTTCCCGTCGGCGTCCAGGTCAGCGACGAAAACGCGGGCATGAAAAGTTCCTTGCGCGCGGCCGCGTAGCCGGCTGCAGGCGCCGATCCGGTCACGACCAGCACCGCATGCGGCCGCAGCCAGACCAGCATGCAGGCCTTGACGGTGCTCCCACCGACCTGCTGGGTGTACTCAAACAGGTGCACCTCACCGCGGTCCGCGTCGGTGTCCGCGCTGGGGCTCGTCCCGGTGGTTGCGCCGTTTGCAGCGGGTTCCGCGACCGCATCGCCGGTCGGTGGCTCGGCTGCGGAGGTACTTGCAGTGAAGGCCGTGTCGGCGCCGGGCTGAAAGCCTTGCAGCCGTTCGCGCAGGCGGCTTTTGAGCGTCTCCAGGTAGACATCCCACGACAGCGCGGCGGGCAGGATTTCGCTCGAGACGGTCAGTTGCGGTCCGGCGATATCGGAACCTGCGTCGGCGGCGGCGGCGGTCGGCGGAGCATGAAAAAGGGTCACCGCACCGACCTGTTCAGGCCGAAAATCCGCCGGCACCTGGAGCGCGCAGCCCAGGTCGTCATCGTGGAAGGTTGCTGCGGCACTCTCCACCGTCGCGGCGCCGGCGCCGGTTCCGTTTTCGGCCGGCGGCGTGCTGCGCGTCCACGGCGAGGCCGTCGGGCCGGTGACCTGGATCGACTGGACCATCGAATCGAACAGCTTGCGCATGGCATCGAGCCGGGCCTTCAGGCAGCGCCCGTGGCAGATGATCTGCCGCTTGGGCAGGATCAGAAAATAGACCACGCCGGCGAGCTCATGGCCACCCTCATTAAAGGTGTAGAGGAGATACTTCCCGGCCGGCGCGGCCGCGCCGCCGGGGGCGGCCTTCGTGCCGGTCAGGTTTCCCGCAGGCATGGTCAGGTCGCCGCTGTCATCCCAGCGATAGCCCGCCAGGGTCTTCTGCAGCGCTTCCTGGCTGAGCTTCAACATTTCGGTGGCCTGGTCGGTGGCGGCGAGGTCCGAATGCGCCAGATCGCGCACCACCACGCTGAATTCCGTCCCCGGCGCTTTGGAATACAGGTCGTCGGGCGCCCAGCCGGTGCAGTTGGCTGGCGCCGGCCCCGCACCGAAAAACCAGCCGGGCGCGAAGTGAATCTTGAATCCGCCAGTGTGCGAAGTGAACCAGGCGTCGCTGCCCGAGGGCAACTGCGCCGTCGTGGACCCGCCGTCGCTCCCCGCTTCGGCCGCCGGCGCCGAAGCCAGGACCAAGCTCAATCCCAAACCGAGGCCCAGCGCAACTCCCAGCGCTGGCAGCTGAGACAAAGGCTGCGCCGAACGCGGCTGGCGCGGGGGTGCCTTGCGGATGGCCAGGACCGCGGCGGCGGCGCGGAAAAATAGCGGTGAAACGGTGTTTGGCATGCCGCCATTATACTGCCGCCGTCTGGACCGGTGGTTTGGCACCTGTGCCCGAGCTGAACCCTTGCCCTTCCGCGGGATTGACTGACAATATCCCCGGCAAACGCATAAGTCGATCGGTTCGGACCGCCCGGGTCCAAACGCAGGGGGTGAATCCATGGGCAAGAAATTCCGCGGCAAGGATGTTTCGGAGCGCAGTGGGCGTCCCGCCGGCGGCAACAACAAGAAGATGCGGCCCCGCCCGTCCAGCAGCGGCATTCGTCCGGCCGGCAGCGGCGTTCGCCCCGCGCCCGCCGCCGATCCACGCTCCAGCGGCATGATCCGCCGGGAAAATCGCAAGACCGCGCCGCTCGAAGTCGAGCCCGAAGCGGTGCCGGATCTGGAAATCGGCGTCGGCGACACCGCCACCCTGAATGCTCTCGACGGCGAACTCGATCCCGTCATCGGCATGCAAAATCAGGGCCTGGGCGGAGACCCGGGTACCGGCCCGCTGAACCTCGATTTCGAACCGCCGACCGGCACCACGCGCCGCCTCACCTGCACCAAATGCCACGCCGATTTTGAAGTCGATCTCGCGCAGGTCGGCAAGGAAATCATCTGCCCGACCTGCAACAACCGCTTCCTCTTGACCTCCAAGGATCTTCAGAAGCAGTTGGATGTGCTCACCCAGCAGGTCCGTTCGCTGCAGATTCAGATCGACCAGGCCAACGCGCAGGTCCAGCACTTCCAGGGGTTGGCGCAGAGCAACCGCTCCAAGCTTGAGCAGGCTGTCGCCGCCGGGCGGGAGGTCGATGCCGAGCGGGAACGGCTGGCGGTGGAACTTGAAAAAGTGCAGCGCCAGGGACTGGGCGGCCGCGCCGGTCCGGCTGTCGACGAAATGCGCGCGCGCCTGGACACCGTCGAAGCGCAGCGGAAATCGCTGGAGGCCGAAGTCAAGGACCTCCGCGGCAAGCTCCAGAAGCACGAAAATCGCACCGCGCAGTTGGAGAAGGACAACAGTTCGCAGAGCGTCGAATTACAGCTTCTGCATGAAAAACTCGCCGCGCTCGAAGGTCGCGGCGCTTCCGAGGCCGACCTCGAAAAACTCCGCGGCGATTTGGCTCAGGCCAAGACCAAGGCCGCCGATTCCAACCTGAAAATCCAGGCACTCGAACGGGAACTCGACGAAGCCCATCGCGCGCAGGTATCGCAGGCGCAATCCGCCGGCGCCGCCGCCGAATCCGGCCGCAAAGTCGCTGATTTGGAAAAGCAACTGGCGCAGGCCAAGAACAATGTCGCAGCCGGCGAGCGCAAAGCCGGGGACCTCGAAAAGAAAGTCGCCGATGCCCAGTCCGCCGCCGCGGAGGCACGGCGCAAGGCCGAGGAGCTGGAACACCAGCTTTCGCAGGCGCGCAACGGCGCGGCGTCCGCCACCGGCGCGGCCCAGGAACAGGTCCAGGACCTGCGCAACCGCATCGGCGAACTGGAAGAGGTCGCCAACCGCCGCCGCGAAGAACTCAAGGCCCTCAAGGAGCAGCAGTCCCACGAGAAGCTGAACCTCCACGACCTTGAAAAGGCGCTGGAAAAAGCGCGCAAACAGACGCAGGAACAGGCCGACGAAATCGCTGGGCTTCAGCGCAAACTCAAGGCCGCCGAAGCGGCTCAGCAGGACGGCGGCAAGGCCAACGCCGAAACCGAGGAACTGCGCGGCAAAGTCGGCGAACGCGACCGTACCATCAGCGAAATGAACCAGAAGCTGCATGTTAAATCGGAGGCGCTGGAAGCCGCCGCGCGGGAGCTCCAGGAAAAAGGCCGGCATCTCGGCGAACGGGAAGCCCGTCTGCAGGAACTCCACGGCAACATTTCGCGCCGCGAGGGCGAAATTCGCGACTTGCAACACCAACTGGCCGACAAGGATCACCAGATCGCGGAGAAAATGCGCCACCTGGGGACGCTGCAGCAGAAGGTCCAGGACCTGGAACGGCAGCTCGATGAATCCGGGCGCAACCGCGGCGCGGCCTCGGAAGACCTCCACAAGCAGGTGCTCGATCTGAAGGGCCACCTGGCCGAAGCCGAACGCCAGATGGCGCATGCGGATCGCGAGCATGGGCAGGAAATCGTCCGCTTCGGGCGGGAACTGCGCGAGGCGCTCAAGCAGATCGGCACGCTCGAAGGCGAACTCGCGGCGGCCAAGCAGCGCCTGGCGGCCGCGACTTCGGCGGCCACGACGGCCGGCGGTTCCGGCGAGGACACCGCGCCGTTCAAGGCCAAAATTGCCGAACTCACCGCCGCGCTCGAACAGGAACGCGCGCTGGTGCTCGATCTCAAGCGCAAGCTGACCAACGGCAGCGACCGCAGCTGGGCCCCGGTGGCCACCACCCTCAGCCACAATTTCGGCGTCATTCGCGTGGGCGGCGAAAAGGACGACCACGACTACTTCGACGTGCTCTTCCCGCGCGGCACCACCCTGCCGAAGCCCGGCGAGATGCTGACGGTCAAGCGCGCCGCCTACCACCCCAAGCACAACATCGGGAACATGCAGTACATGCTGGCCACCGACATCCGCGGCGACCAGCCGGCCGGCGACATCAACCGCATGCAGCGCGTCGTGTTTCCCTTCGACAAGACCATCGATCCCAGCGGCCGCTACGCCGCCAGCGACACCCGCCTGTCCACCGCGCTCGACCTTGTGGCCGAAACCTACTTCTGCAACCACGACGGCGTGGTGACCTGCGAATTTGAACGGCAGGGCGACGGCAGAATCATGCGCTGGTCGTTCTCGCTGGTGACCCTCAAGAGCACCAATTAGAATTCCCGAGGCGTCCGGCTGCGAGGCGCTGCAATGGCTCACTTCCTGTTCGTCGTCAACCGCGTCGATGGGCTGCGGGCCACCTTCAGCACCGCCTACCTCGCCGCGGCCTTGGTGCGGCGCGGCGCGGCCGTGGATGTCACCGACCTCCAGCACCTGGATTGGGATTCAAGCCGGGCCACCGTGGCGCGCGCCGTGCGCCTGCCGGTGTTCGCGCGCACGCCCGCGGCCGTATGCGGTGTGCTCCAGGCCGCCGCCGGCGCCGAACGCCGCCGTCGCGCCGCCATGCGTTCCCAAGCCGCCCCGCCGCCAACGTCGCTGGCGGTCGCCGCGCCGGCTGCCGTTGCCCCCTTTCCCGCCTGCCCGTCAGCGATGACCTCCGATGCGCTTCACGCCGTCGCGCCCGCTGCGGACGCGCCGGCCGGTGCGCTCGAATCCCCGGTCTGGCGGCCGGTGCCCGCCCAGGTGCTGGAAGCCGTCTGGTTGCGCTGCAATCCGCACGTCCGGCGTCAGGCCGGCAATCCGGTCTTTGCCTGGGCGGCCGGGGTCGAAGCGCTTGGCGCGCTCTGCCTGAACCGTCCCGCCGGGCTGTGCCGCACCCTCGAAAAATCCCACCTGTTCGATCTTCCCGCCGAACTGCGCCCGCATTCGCTCATCAGTTGCAGCCGCACCGATATCCTCGCCTGCGTGCGGTTTCTCGGCCGTACCGTGGTGCTCAAGCCCGCCCGGGGGTACGGCGGGGAACAGGTCTTCATCGTCGAACGCGGCCGCTTCGACAACCTCAACGCGATCTTGGAAGTCCTGCTCGAACGCGGCCCGGTCCTGGTGCAGGAATACTTGCAGGCCGCCGCCGACGGCGATCGGCGGGTCCTGCTGTGGGACGCGCGACCGATCGAAACCAACGGCCGTGCCAGTCTCTACCGCCGCATGCGGCCGCCGGGGGATCTGCGCAACAATCTTCACGTCGGAGGCACGCGCGCTCGCTGTCGGCTCAATCGCAACGATCTGGCGGTGATCGACGGAGTCGGCCCGTACCTGCGCCAACAGGGACTTTGGCTGGCCGGCCTGGACGTGATTGGCGGCCGGGTGATTGAAATCAACGCCTGCGCGCCCGGCGGCATTCACAACATCAACGAATTGTATGGTTTGGCAATCGACGATGCACTGGCCGCCCGCGCCTGCCAGGCGCTCGAAGCCCACCGTTCCATGCCCGCCCTCAGCGCCGGCGCCCTGCCCGCACGCGGCGCCGGCACGCCGGTCTCACCTCGCGCCGGCACGCCGGTCTCACCTCGTGCTGACGCAATGGTCCCAGCTCGCGCTGACGCGCTGGTCTCAGCTCGCGCTGACGCGCTGGTCTCAGCTCGCGCTGATGCGCTGGTGGCACCCCGCGCCGGCTGAGTTTTCACGCCCGATCGCTTCTCCCACCCTGCCGGCCTTTTGCAACAGACTGCAATTCGGGGGCTGCTGGTTGGTCCAGTTGGCCCTATGATGGTATTAGGACAACACCAGCACCGGCCACAGATTCAAGGTGCCCCTCTGCGCAATGTGACTTTCCGATGGGCCTAATGGTACTGTTGGTTGGAGCCATCGCCGGGCGTGTGCCGTGATCGGCAGCGGAGATTCAGCATGACTCACCCCCTCACGACGCCCGATGGCCGCGCATTTCACCCTTCCCGCTCGATCCCAGCGCCGTCCGCCGGCCGGTCTCTGCTGCCCATGGCTCTGCTGCTGGCCTGTGGCTGGCTCCTGCTGCCAGCCAGCGCGGCCGCGCTCGAATCCGGCGGTTCGGTCACCGTCAATGCCGGCACCGCCTCCAGCGGCGCCGATCAGCGCAAAGCCGCCGAGAAAATGTTCGATGACATCTACGGCGCCGAGGAATCCGCCGCCCGCCGCACCCGCGATCCCGCCGACAACATGGCGCTGGCGCGGAAAATCGCCGCCGACGCCGGCAACCCCAAGCTCGACCCGGTGCTGGTTTCGGTCATGCGCGAACATGCCGTCAACCTGCTCACCATGTTGCGCACCTCCGCCGGCTTCGACCAGGCCGTCGCTTTGCGCGAAGAGGAACTCACCGTCCCCGCCGCCGACCGCGAAGCCATCCAGGCGCAGATCGTCGATCTGGACACCAGCGCCCTTCGCTACGTCCAGACCTCCGCCGAACAGCAGGCGGGCGAGCGCCGCATCGCGCAGGCGCTCGGCGAGCTGTCCGACATCCAGCTCAAGAAAAGGGAATTCGGCGAGGCAATCAAAACGCTCGAACACATCCGTACGATTGTCGCCGCCTACGACCCCACCGCCGCCCAGGCGATTTCGGTCCGCATCCGAATCCTTCAGCCGTTGGTCCAGCGTCAGGCGCGCCTGGATCGTTTGCTGCACGACCGTGAAACCAAGCCGACCGACAAATCGATCAACGCCGCCATCGTCAAAACGCTGGTGCAGGACTGGGGTGACGTGATGGCCACCCGGCCCTATCTCGCCGCCGCCGATCCCGACCAGCTCGACGGCATCGACACCCTGCTGAATTTCGAAGAGTCCGGGGAACAGTATGATCGCCAGAAGGCGGACGACCTGAGCAGCCTCGCCGACACCTACGATCGCTGGGCCGGCGACCGTCAGACCGACGATCTGGCCCGCGTCATTCTGTACCGCAAGGCGGTTCAAGCCTACACGCAGTTGGCACTCCAGGCCGAAGGCATGGACAGCCTGCGCGCCAAGCAGGCCGAGGCCAAGGCGCAGGACAAGCTGAGCGCCCTGGAAAAGAGCCAGGCTACGCTGCTCAATGCCATCTACGGCGGCTTCGCGCTGCGCGGCGGCGTGAACCTCAGCCGCATTTCCAGCTTCGATCTCATCGGCGTCAAAGCCTTCACGCCCAACATCGGCGGCATTCCGTATGTCGGCATCGAGCAAATGGCGGAACTGGGCAATGGCAGCTTCGTGGGCCTGGCATTTCTCCAGGGGAATCTGCCTCCCGGCGTCACGTCCGGCTGCCGCCTGGTGGCCGCCACCGACCCGACCGGCGCCTGGTGCGTCTGCCCGACGGTTCTGTGTTCGCCGGCCGGCTCCGTCGACCTGATTCCCGACCTGGACGGAAAATCCTTCTGGGTCTGGCGGCAGGACCGCGGCAAGGTGACGCTGGCGCATTGGTATTTCGACGCCGCGCGCCGCGACGCCGTGCGCTTGGGCACCGATCTGAACGGCCGGCTGCCGGACAAATACGGCGCCGAAGCCTCGTTCGCCTTCGGCCCGGATGGCACGCTGATCCTCACCAGCGGCGAAACCTACCAGCAAGGCCCGCGCTGGATGATCAATCCGCAATTGCTCGTCTACGACATGCATCATTTCGGCGATCCGGTGATCAACATCGGCGCCGGTCAGCCGGACGATTCGTGGCGCACCCGCCTGATCCCCACCTACGTCGACGGCGCCTGGTATTGCTTCCGCCAGGACGGCGCCAAGATGGACCAGATGCGCTGGAGCAAACTGGTCGACGGCAAACTGGTCGATCTATACAGCTTCAAGGCCACGGGCGGGATCACCCAACTGCTGCCCGGCCGCGGCCGGTCCTTCCACTTTTTCTGGAATTGGCAGGGCGCCTACTATACCAGCACCTGGGATGGACAGCAAATGAGCGACGAACGCCAGTTCCTCAAATGGCAGCAGGGCCTGCAGGGCCCGGAGGCTCAGGCCTACGCCTACGGCGACCAGGTTGCCGTCCTGGTCCGGCGCTCCAAGGGCGATCCCAAGACCGGCGACGCCAAGGTGTTCTACTCGACCCTGTTCTACTCGCAGGGAGGCTGGAGTTCCGAGACCCCCGTGGCCGGCTCCGATTCCTGGTACACCACCTACGGTTGCTGGTCTCCGCCGACCTTTCACTGCGATGCCACCGGCCTGACCATTCCCCTGCTGCTCGGCGACCACGATCTGAAAGGCATCGCGACCTTCCGCGTTTCGCCCTGAACGCCCACCCACCGGCTGGCCGGCTGGCTGGCGGCAACTGCGTCGTCACCGACCTCGCTGCGGCGCGGCCACCGTCGTGCCGGTGCACAAGCGGTGCGGCGTGAACAGAACGCTGCCCGGCGGCGGGATGCCGCTCGAATCCGACCGATCGCCATCGGGCTCACGGCCACCGCCGGCGACCCGGGCCTCCTTGGCGGCGCCACGCGCGTTCTCGTCAGCGACGCCAATGTCACCGTGAGCGCCAGCCGGGCCGGCGTCGAAGACACCCATGTCGCCGCCGGATTCGGCGCGCGCGAGCGCGCGGGTCAGCACCCGGTCGACGGCCATGCGCCCCATGTCGCCGATGCGTGCGCCCCAGCCCGACCAGTCGATGCCGCCCACGGGCGGGCCGTCGAGCAACCGCAGCGTCGTGATGCTCAAATCGGTGGGCAGATTCCAGCCCAGGTCACGCGCCGCCTGCCAGGCTCCCCACGCCACCGTTTCATCGAAGGCACACAGCGCCGTGACTTCGGGGTGGCGCACCAGCACCTTGGGTAGATCGCGGCGGATGTCGTTGGCGTCCAGCGCCAGCGGCCAGATCGTGGCCGGCGGCAGGTTGGCTTCGCTGAGCGCCTGGCGCAGGCCGGCCAGCCGCGCGGGAGCGTTCGATTCGGGCACCTGGCCGGCCTGGCGATCGAGCTGCGGATCGATCCAGGCGATCCGCCGGTGCCCGGCGGCGATGAGCATCCGACCGGCTTCCAGTCCGGCCTGGACATTGTCGAACAGGATCGAATCGACGCCCGGGCCCTGCACCAGGCAGTCGACGGCGACCACCGGCAGCCCGGTGGCGCCGAGCCGGCGCAGTTCGCCCGGCTCCGTGGGCAGGATGAAGATGTATCCGCCCGGTTCCACAGCGGCGCGCTGCCCGGCGGTTTCGCGCAGGAGCAGTTCGACGCCTTCCTGGGCGGCGGTTTCGAGCAGCGCCTGAAAGATTTCGCCCGGAAAGCCGCGCTGCGCCCGCGCCGCGCCGCCCTGGAATATCACCGCCAGCGGCACCGCCGGCAGTGTTTCCGGCTCGGCCACGTAGGTGCCGCGCCCCTGCTGGCGAAGCACCAGCCCGGCCGCTTCCAGGGCCGCGAGCGCCCGCCGCACGGTACCGCGGGAAACCTGAAACTGCCGGGCCAGCTCGCGTTCTTCGGGCAGTCGCGCGCCGGGGGCCAGCCGTCGGGCAATGATGGCGTCCCGCAGGGCGTGATCCAGCAACGCGTAGCTTGGCAGCGCTCGGGAAAAAGCCAGCGGCAGGCCGGCGGTCGGCGGCGCGGTCGTTGGACGGACGGCGACGTCGGTCGGCTCCGCCCGCTGGGCCCGCCGGCCGGTGTTGCCGCCAGCGGTGGCCTGCGCGGGTGTCGGCCGCCGGGTTGAACGCGATCCCCGGGAAGGTCGTGTCGGCATGGATTGGTACCTATGGGGCCATCTTAGGTACCTAACAGGACCCATGCTCAAGGGGTCACGCTGCCGGCGTGCGCTGAGGGGGTCCCAACCGGAAATCCGGCCGCGCGTGGTAGTGCTCGTGAGCGGAGCACTTGTGCGGGCGAGCAGAGCCGAAAAATGGCGGCGATTTCGGCCAAACTTAATGGCCGGCTCATCATTTCCTAACACAGTCGAGGTACTTTCATTGCGGAGCGAAACCAAGCGATGCCCGCCCCCGCGCCAACCGCCGCTGATTTGACTGCCGATGTTTCCGAAGCTACAACGCCGGTGCTGTTCAATCGGTCGCGGATGTTGCGCACGCCGGCGGTCTACTTGGGGCTCCGGTCGCCGCAGCTTTTGCCGGAGGGGGTTTGGCGTTTGGCGCCGCCCGATGTGCGTCCGGTGGCGCGGTTGCGCCGGAGCGGTGACGAGGCCGGCTGGCGCCTGATTCCGGCGCCGCAGTTGCCGCCCGTGGCGTTGCCGCGGTTCTACGGCCTCGTGACGCTGGACGCGCCCGTGATTTTCTTGACCAGCCTGTAGCAGCCTGGAGACGGTTGAGGGGGGGGTGGTGCCGTGATGCCAAACATGCGCATTCTGTTTTTGTGTTCGGACAATGCCTGTCTGGGGCCGATGGCGGAAGGTTGGGCGCGGTGGCTCAAACCGACGCGGCTCGATGTCGTGGCGGCCGGCGTGACAGTCGGGCGGCGCGATTCTCTGGCGGTGCGAGTCATGGCCGAATGCGGCATCGACATTCACCGCCTGCCGCTGCGCAGCTTGGCGGAGGTGGCCGACCGGCGCTTCGATCTCGTGATCGCCCTATCCACCGACGCACACCTGGCGCTGCCCGCGCTGCCGGGCGATCCGCGCGTGCTGTTCCTGGACATCGTCGATCCGCGGCCGCGCATGAACGGCTCCAACCTGCGGCTGGAGCCAGCGCGGATTCTCGAACGGTACCGCTCGGCGCGGGATGAAATCCGCGATTTCATCGAGACGCTGCCCGAAGGGCTGGTGCCGGTGAATCAAAAATACTATTGGGTGCAGCCCGAGTTTCTTCAGCCGGCCGAACCGCGGAACTGACCGCCGCCGTCGGGACCTCGATTTTTGTCCGCCGCCCGCCGCCTGCGACGCCGCTCCAACACAGTGGGGATCGCCGGCAGCCCGCGCGCGGTCTATCTTCCTGCGGGCGATACGCGCCGATACTGTTCCTACCCTCACGGTATCGGCGCGTCCCCGCTTGTTCGGCCCGGCCCTGGCCCGGCTCTGGACCGGTTCGGCCAGGGGGCGGGGATGAAACGAGCGGTCGATGGCGCGGTGCTTGTCGTGGAGGCCCACGGTCCAGAAGTCGACGCCGTTTACATCATTGAGCCCGACATACAGGCCGTGTTGCCAGCGGTGGTGGCCGGGTTCGTTTTCGGTCAGTTCGCCGACGGCGTCCGAGGCCAGGATGGGATGGATGTAGGGGCGGAAATACAAAACGAAGCTACCGTCTCATAGGCTACCTGAATCAGGTGGGGGGCGGTTAACCAAACGAACTAATTGGGGTGGAAGGGGGTGATGGGGGAAGACGTTTTGACCGAGCAAACCCATTATGATATATTATGCGCATATTGGGGGAGGCGGGCGCGCGGGCGGGGTGGGGATGGGTTGAATGCGAAACAAACCAATATGCGCATATTATACGCATATGGGTTTGTTTCGTTGGGGGCATGGATGGGAGGCTGGCGGCGATCGATCCCAAGCTCAGGCCGCTTTACCCGCCGGCGGAGCGGTTGGCCATTCTCGAATTGAAGGCGCGCCGCGGCTGGTCGAATGCCCAGACCGCCCGCGTGTTCCATCTCGCCGCCAAGACCATCGCCAGTTGGCTGAAGCGGCTGGAC
>JBOHNC010000020.1:0-6759 GCA_050730415.1 Planctomycetota bacterium | reverse complement strand
ACTCGATATCGCCCACCGGCATCACCAGGCTCAAGTCCTCCACATCCGGCAGCCGCGGCATCAGAATGCCCACCAGTTTGCCGTCGGCCGTGACCACCGGCGCGCCGGCCATTTCTTCCTCCACCGGCAGCGAAGTCTTGATGAACACCTGGCCGTTGATCGTTTTGGTGCCGCCGACCACGCCGCTCACCACCGAATTGTTCAGCGGCTTGCCGGCAATTTCCTGGTGGCAGATGCAGTACACCGCCTGACCGTCTTTCGGATGCAGTTCAAAATTGTCGCTGGTGAAGCCCTGCTGCTGAAAGCCCAACTCCGCCGGATCGGCGCCGTCGAACCGCCACGCCGCGATGAACTGGCTGCTCAGCCGCAACCGCGAGTAGCGCTCCGGCCGCTCCATCGATTCCGCCCGGCCGTAGGCCACCAACGACGGCCGGAAGTTCACCACCGTCGTGAAATACCAGCCCTCGATCTGCGTGCCGCAGACGAAATGATTCTGATCCTGCGCCAGCTTGATCAGCCACGCATTCACGCGTTTGATGACGGCCGGATCGAGCTGCACCGTGCCTTCGTCGTCGCCGCGCTGCTGTTTCAACGTGCGGTTGGCTTCCCGCAGCGGCGCCAGCTCCGCCTGCAACGCGGTCACCTGCGCTTGCAGCGCGGCCACTTCCGCCGCCGGCACCGGCGTGGGCGGCGGCGGCATCTGCCCCTGCAACTCGGTCAATTTTGCCTGCTTCGCGGTCAGGTCCGCCTGCGTCGCGGCCAAGTCCTGCTGCACGCTGGCCGACTGCGTCGCAAGGTCGTTCTGCCGCTGCGTTTCCGCGCTGCTTTGCTGCGCCGTCACCGCCGCCTGAACCGGCAGGCTGAATACCACCGCGCAGGCCACGGCAATCACCACGCATAGCACGCCGCCGAACAACACCAGCAGATTCAGCGGCTTGGAACGCCGGTCCACCATCGGCCGCTTCGCCGTGCGACGCGTGCCACTTGGTTGCTGCATGCTCGCCTCCCCCTGACAGGCTGCCGACACCCGCGCGGCCATTCTATGTCCGCCTTCGGCCGAATACAAGCGCCGAACAGTTCCGGCTGGTTGCGCCCCCTTGCCGGCGGCATATTCCGCCCCTTTGCCGGCGGCATATTCCGCGCCTCACGGAACATTTTCCACTTCGCCCGCAGTGCGCGTCGGCCCCGGCGACCAGTTGCCGCCGGCGTCGAGAACCTCGCACGGCTGCAAGCGCGTCTTGTAGTTCATCTTCCGGCAGCCGGCGATGTAATAGCCCAGGTAGTACCACGGCACCGCTTCGGCCCGGCAGTAGCTGAGCGACCACAGCATGTTGTACAAGCCCAAGCTGCGCGCGGGCAATTCCGGGTCGAAATAGCAGTACACCGCGCTGACCGCCAGCGGTTCGCGGTCCAGAATCGACACCATCACCAGCCGCCCATCGAGGCGAAACACGGCCTCCCGCGTCTCCACGCAGGAATCGTACAGAAATCCCACGAAGCCCTGGTAGTCGTCGCTCATCCCGCCTTCGCCGTGCCGCTGCGCCAGGTAGCGGCGGTACAGCTTGTGGCGTTCGGCGTCCGGCCGCGGACGATCCACCGTCACCGTCAGCTCCGCGTTGTGTTTCAAACACCGCCGCTGCGTGCGGTTCAGTTCCACCCGGCCCACCGGCACTCGAATCTGCAAACACTCCGCGCAGCCCCGGCAGCGCGGACGGTACAGCAGCTTCCCCGAACGGCGGAAGCCCAGATCGAGCAACCCATGGTAGAAACCGGCCGGCAGCCGTTCGGCGAAAAATCCCTCCTCCCGCGCCAGCAACCCCTGCGCGGTGCCGTTGCCCAAATAGGGGCACGGATGTTCACCACCGGCCTGCAGCTTCAGATCGGCCAGAATCTGCCGCACGGCCGCCAGTTCATGGTTCACGGCAGGATGATCTTGCCCGGCCGCGCGCCCGCGCCGCCTTCGCCTCCGCTCTCGCCCTCACCGCCCGGCATACCCGCACCCGACCGGCCGGCCGGCGCGCTTGCTTCGACTCCACCGGCGGCGCCGACGCTCCCCTGCGGGCCTTCTTTCAGCGTCCCGGCCGCCACCTTCTCCGACACATCCACGAACCGCAGCCGCAGTTCGTACAGCGCGTTGCGCAGGTAGGCGTCTTCTTCCTTGGTGCGGTTGCCTTTGGACTTCTCCTCGATGACCCCGAGGATGTCGATGGTGAAGCGCGCCCCGCCCACGTCGATCAGCCGTTCCTCGCCGCCGGGATAGGGAATCATCCCCAGCAGCACCATCGCGCGCATCGCGTATTCGCTCAGGAAATTCGTGAAGGTAGCGGGCACCTGCGAGCGCCGCGACTCCTGCGCCTCGGCGTTGCGCTTGGCCTCGGCCTCCTCCGCCTGCCGCCGTTCGTCCGCCACCCGATTTTTCCAATCGTCGTCGATCTGTTTGCCGCTCATGCCATCGCTCCTCTTGCCGAACCCGTTGAACCGCCCCATCGCACAGCCGTTGAATCAACGAACCGACGAACGGGGAAGCGTTGAACCGACGCGCCGTCGAACCGCCGGTCGGCTCAGCCGCGCCCCTGCGCGTCATGCCAGCGCACGAAGGCTTCCACCACCAGCGGGTCGAACTGCCGGCCCGCGCAGCGTTCCAGTTCGGCCACCGCCACCGCGTCCGGGCGCGCCTCGCTGTAGGGCGTGCGGTTGGTCATGATGTCGTAGGCGCCGGCGACGGCGATGATGCGGGCGCCGAGCGGAATCGCGTCGCCGGACAGGCCCGAAGGATAGCCCGAGCCGTCGTAGAATTCGTGGTGGTGCCGGATCGCCTCGGTGGCCGGCGCGATCTGCTCCACCGAATCCAGGATCATCGCCGCGATCAGCGGATGGCGGCGGATGATGACCCGCTCTTCGGGGGACAGTTCCCCGGGCTTGGTGAGGATGGCGTCAGGCACGGCCATTTTTCCAATGTCATGCAGCCGCGCAGCCAGGGCAATCGTCCGCATCGACTCCTGGCTCAGGCCGATTTCATGCGCGATGTGGCGCGCCAGCCGGGAGACATTTTCGCTGTGATGGGAGGTGCTCAGGTCCTTGGCTTCCATCGCGCGCGAGATCATCGTCAGCATCTCGGTGAATTTGGCTTCGTTGCCTTCGAGCGACAGCCGCATTTCCGAGTGCAACCGCTGCTCGGCAAACCAGCGCTCGACGGCGATGGCGACGATCGCCGGCGGCATCGGCGCCTGGAAGACTTCGATTTTTTCTTCGCGGTTGATTTCGCGGAACTGCTCGGGCGTGACCGCGCCGAGGACATACACGAGCACCGCGTTGACGCGCCAGCGCAGGCGAGTGATCACGTTCTGCGCAGCCGCGGCGGTGCGGGTGACGACGATCATCAGCGGCGCGGGCTGGGGCGCGCGGGAAGCCTCCCCGACGCCGCTTTTGCCGACGTACAGGGTGAGCTTCTGGTAGCCTTCCGCGCGCAGCGAACGCACGACGACCTCGCCCGATTCGATGCTGTCAGTGACCAGCCAGATCGGGTAGTCGCGGATCGCCTGAGTCGGATGAAAGGTTACTTCGGTCACGGCGCTTCCTGAACGGGCATGCACACCAGCGGCCACGAAAACCTCCGTCTCCCTGTTCCTCTGCTGCTCCAATTGTCGCCAGAGGCAGGCAAAACGCAAATCACAGGCGCAAATCGAAGGGGCGAGGGGCGGGGGCGGGGGCGGGGGGGAGATTAGAAATTGGAAGGTGCCGAGCAAAGCCATTATGATATATTATGCGCATATTCATGCACCTGTGACGTGGAAGGGGCAAGAAAAAAGGCACGAGCTTCGCTCGCCTTGTTTTTGCACGGGCCTGGAGACCCGTGCCACGGGCGCCTCCGACGTGGCACGGGCTGGTCAGTCCGTGCCACGACAGACACGCTGCAAAATATCAAACCGAACCGCGGCCCTGCCGCGGTTTTTTTTGCCCTCGCAACAGCTTCAGCCAGGGTCAGTTCACGTCGCCGAGATATTCAGCGGGGAGGTCGCGGGCGCCGGCGGCGATGCGCGGCGCGAGCGCTTGCAGCGGCGCGACCATCGCGCGCGGGTAGAAACGCAAATCGAGCAGCCGGTCGAGCGGCAGCCAGACCGCGGCCTGCTGCGTTTTGTCCGGCGTGGCGCCCAGCGCAGGTTCGGCGGCAGGGTCGGCAAGGTCGCACAGAAACATGATTTCGACCTGGTGGAAGTTGCCGTCTTCGGCGGCGTATTCGTGGTTGCTGCCGATGTAATCGCGGATGAACAGCGGGCGATGGACGATCACTTCGACGCTGACTTCCTCCCGGACTTCCCGGCGCAGGGCGGCTTCGAGCGGCTCCATGCGATCCTGGCCGCCGCCGGGCAGCAGATACCACGGGCCGGCGGCGTCGTGGCATTCGATGGCGAGCAACCGGCCGCTGCGCAGAATGACGGCTTTGGCCGAGACGCGCGGGCCGGGCTTGGGCGGCGGCATGTAAACACTCCCTGCGGCTGCGGCGCGGTGCATTCCACGCGGGCCTGCCTTTCGCCGCGCCGGCACCGGGGGCCTTTCGCCGCGCCGGCACCGGAGGCCTTTCGCCGCGCCGGAACCGGGGGTATCATACCGGAAGGACCGCTCCACTCCACCGATCGCCTCGCCCGCCGGCGCGCGCATGCCGCCGGTCGCGGGCCCAGTTCGGGAGAATCCATGGCTTCGCTCGCGCTGCCTCCCTTCCATCGCGTGCAGATTGCCGCGCCGACGCTGGGCGCGGTGCGCGCCGTGGCGGCCGACTGGGAAGCGCTGGTGGTGGATATTCTCGATCACATCCTGACCCGCCACGAACGCCACGCCGACTACCCGTTCATCGACACGAAACTGAACCTGATCACCGGCGAGGAGTTCCCCACGCCGACGACGGCGGAGGAACAGGCGCAGGATTTCAAGGGGCCGACGGCGGTCTACGGCTGGATTCAGGGGCGCGGCTTGGAAGCGCTGGTGGGGCACGCGCGCTGGCTGCCGGAGTGCACCGTGCTGCCCGCGCGCGAACGCACCGCGCTGGAGGAGCGCACCCGCGCCATGATCGCGCGGGTGCTCGAAGCAATGGAAACGCTGCGCGCGCGGATGAACGGCCGGGTTCCGTTCGTGTTCACGCCGGAGGGGCAGCCCTTCGAGCGCGATCCGGCGACCGGGCGGCGGCGGGCGATGGACGGCGCGCCAGCGACCTGCGGCTTCGGCGACTGTTTCTACGTGAAGGGCTTGCAGGCGGCGGCGCGCTACCTGGCGCAGCCGGCGCGGCAGCAGGAGTCTCGGGCTTACATGCGCCTCATCGCCGACGACATCGCCTCGGGCCGGTTTCAGGGCGAGTACCTGCGGTTCGATCCGCAGCACGGCCCGGCGGAGGGCTCAGGGCGAACGGCGCACGGGCCGCGGATGATTGCGATCGGCTGCGCGGCGCTGTTCGCGCGGCATTTTCCGACGGAGGACGAATGGTTCGACCTCGGCTGCGAGTACATCCGCTATATCCTGAGCCGTCACGTGCACCTGGGCCAATTGCCGCCGCTCAATCTGCCCGCCGGCGCGCCGGGGATTCAACTGTACGACATGTTCGAGGCCACCGATGCGCAGAGCCGGCCATGGCGGGAGCCGGACGGGCGGATTCTGTCCGATCCGGGGCATTCGACGGAGTTCGTCGGGCTGGCCTGCAAATTTCTGTTCGAGCTGGAGCGCCGGCCGCACAAGACACCCGCGCAGGAGATGCTCCTGACCGAAGCGCGCGCGCAGTTTCCGGCGATTCTGCTGCGCAATTTCCGCAACGGCTTCCGGGCGCCGGTGGGCGGGATCTGCAAGAGCTTCGATCTGGTCGCGCGGCAGCCGGTGAACGCCGATCTGCCGTGGTGGAATCTGCCGGAGACGATGCGCGCGGCGGTGCATGTCCTGCGGCTGTGCCCGGGGTTGGACGCCGCCACGCAGCGGGAACTTTGGGAGGTGGTGCAGGCCTGTTCGAACGGGTCCTTCCGGACGTTCGTGAACGGCAAGGTGCACCGGATGGCCTACCAGACGGTGTCGCCGGAAGGTCGGCCGATCCCGGTGATTCCGGCGACGCCGGACGCCGACCCGGGCTACCACACCGGGCTGTGCGTGATCGATTTTCTGCGCGCGCTGGCACGGCTGGCTTGAGCCGGCAGGCGGGCGGAGGTGAGCCGGCAGGCGGGGCGGCGGTGAGCCGGCAGGCGGGACGGGGGTGAGCCGACAGGCGGGGCGGCGGTGAAAATGGCTTCCGCTCGGTGGCTCCTGCGAGTATCCTGAGTTTTTGCGGCGGGAAAAATGCGCGAGCGGCGGGAACATCTGCATGCGACTGGTGGTCAACATTGAAGCGGGCAATCTGATCGACGTCGAGGAAGTGACGCCCGGGGTGTTCCGCGCGCGGATGAAGCCGGAACCGAACTCGGTCTACCGCTACCCAGTGCACCAACTTTGCTGGTTCATTTGCCGCTTCGACGAGGTGCCGGCAGGCGGCGCACCGGCGCAACTGACGCTGGTGAACTGCGAATGGAACCCGGCCGGATTCCGCAGCGCGCTGCCGTTCCTGTGCAGCGACGCCGACTGGCAGCGCTCGACGCGCTGGACGCACGAAGGCCTGACGGGCTTGCAGGTGGATCAGACGCGGAGCGAATCGGCGCGGGCGGCGGGCGGCGGCGCGGCAGGCAGTGGCGGCGGCGGCGTGGCGACGGGCGGCGGCGACGTGGCAACGGGCGGCGGCGCGGCGGCGGGCGA
>JBOHNC010000019.1:0-3539 GCA_050730415.1 Planctomycetota bacterium | reverse complement strand
TCTTTGCGACTTGGCGTCTTGGCGCGAGGTCTTCTCTTCCCGCGTTGGAAACGTCCACCCGCCTTGATCGATCCCCTCCAGTGCACCGTTCTAAAAATAGCGCCATTCGGCGGGCACGTCCCCTCTTCTTCCCCCTGCCCCCCAGCAGCCCAATGCCCCTCGCGTTATGATCTATTATGCGCATATAAATTGCACGCGTGCATTTAGTTCGTTTCGCAAAATAACCTATGCCACCGTAGTTCGTTTGGTTAACCGCCCGCCGCCGCCACCCCGTGTCGATCTGACCCGTCGTCAACCAGTTAGGTTCGTTTTGTAAACTGAGCTCAGCTCCGCTTCAGCCGCCGGACAGCGCCTGCATCACGTAGATTTCGGCCTGCGGGCCGACTCGGTCCTGGAGCGTTTCCCGGTGTTTGATCTGCGTCCCATCGACGAAGATCACCATGTGGTAGCGCAGCGCACCATGTTCATCGAGCACATATCCCCGCGCGGTCGGATGGCGGCGGAAGACGCGGTCGAGCGCCTGCCGCACGGTGGTGGCTTTCACCTGCGTGGGCGGCAGCGACACATGGCGCTGCAAGTTCTGGGTGAAGGTGACGGTGGGCATCGGAGCGTCCTCGCGGCCGGCCTGGATGCTCTCACTATACCACGCCGGCCGCCGTCCGGAGCACGGCGCTTGCCGCCGCCGGCTAGGCTTTGCCGCTGTCCCAGGCGGTGGCGTCGTCGGCCCACGATTCGTCCCCGCTGTCGCCGCCCAGGCCTCGCTTCCGGTCACCGGATCGCCCGCGTTTCCGTTCCGACCGCCACTGCTGGAAGGCCACCTCGTAGGCTTCATAGACTGGGGTCATGGCATTGGGGAACTTCAGTTCGACCGTGTCGGCGTCGACCAGACGGATGCGCACCGAGGTCATGGGCCCCCAGATGCCGAGCACCACGCCGCTGATTACGCCCAGCGCGAGCAGCACCAAGCCGAAAATTACCCACAGGTTGGGTCCCGAGTTGCCGGTCACCAGAGCCATGACACAGCCGGACCCGCCGACGAAGAAGAACGGCAGCAGCCAGCCCTGCCGTTTCCACCCCCACACCGATTTGGCGCCAGGCGCCTGCGGAATGTGCAACGTGACGACCTTGCGCATGAAGAAATACGGCAGCAGCACCAGAATGCCGATCACGAAAAACAGCAGGACCAGAAGGAGCTGCGCGCCCTGCGACATGTAGGTCATGGACATGGAGCGTTCGGTGATGTTGTCGGTGCGCCCGCTAAAGAGGCAGACTTCGGGCAAACCGTCCGAGTCGAAGAAACGCGTCGGCAGAACTAGCGTCTGGGCCATGAGGAACCCTCCTGAGACGATCCCCGCGCGCCGGACCGCGAAGGCGCAAGGGGGTGAAAGTAGGTCGCGGCTGGCGTGAATATACAAGGAACGCTATGAGTTGTCGTGGTCAGAATGCAAGGATTCCGAAGTGGGCTGCGGCGGCTGCGGGGTGAGCCCGGCGATGGGGTTGTTGGAGCCGGACGGGGCCGGTGCGGCCGGCGGGGCGGCAGCGGCAGCGTCAGGTGGCGGTGGCGGTGGCGGTGACGGGGGCGCGGGCGGGTCGGTCGGTCGGGCGCTGTCCCAGGTGCCGCGCTGGCCGTGGGCTTCCCAGACGGCGTCTTCTTCGGCCTGCTGATTTTCATTTTTCGGCTGGCCCTGGAGGGCGTGGCCGAGGGCGCGGCGGTACTCGTCGGCAACCCACCAGTTGGGCAGCTCGATGGCAACGCGGGTGGCATCGAAGGTGGCGGAAAGCACCGGCAGGCGGCGGGTTTCGGTGCACAGGCGCCAGACGCCGAACGCGCCCACGATCCAGGGGATGACGCTGAGGCCCCCAACCAGCTCCGCCAGGCGGTAGCTCAGCGGCGGCCCGTGAAAGCCGCTGAACAGCACGCCGAAAACGGCCGGCAGCATCAGCAGGGCGAGGTATCCAACGTGCAGCCAGCGCAGCGACCAGCGGCAGCGCTGCTCGTGTTCGGCGGCCAGCGCCGGGTCGATCGGCAGCCGCACCGTGCGTCGGGTGAGCGCTCGTTCGACCAGCACGAAGCAGAGCGGCCCCAGAAACACGGCGGCGATGAACCAGAGCGGATCGAGTTTGTAGAGGGTCAGGTCGGTGGCGGGGATTTGGTCCGGCGTGCCGGGCCGGCCCGAGGCGGCGCAGATGGGCGGCAGCTTGGCGGCTCGGAGTTCCTCGATGGAGACATTGAGCACGCGTGACACGGCATTGGCCTCGCCGGAGCGCCGGACCGGGACAGCCCTGGGCGGCGCAAGGAGTCGAAAAACGTCGGGAACCGGTCTTCCAGTATACGGGCGGCCGGCCGGGGAGGGGCATCGGGCGGTCGGTGGGCGTGGCGCGGGCCGGAAGGTCGGATGCGCAGGGGCGCTGGGGTTGCCAGGGTCTTTCAGTTCTCGCCTCGGGCTCCCAGCCCCAGAAAATGCAGGCCCTTTCCGAAATCGGTTCATGGGTCTTGGTAGAAACGCTGCGTGCAGCACAGGTCGGGTGCGGTTCCGCGCGGTGGAGCGGCGGCGATGCCGTGATTGCCTCGGGTCGCGCGGGGCGGTCTGACGACCGCTACCCGGGGTAGCCTGCGGAAACCTCCGGCAACCCCTGGCTCTGTTACCTCGCGCCGTTGGCGCGAAGAGACGGAGCCGGCAAGATGCCGGCGCTCTCGGGGCATGCGCAAAAAAGTGGGTAATGAACAGGTCATGCGACCCACGGCCAATGGCTGCGGCCCCGCCGCGGCCAAGATAGGAGACGTACGCTGGAGAATGGATGGGGAGGAGAGCGGGGGCAAGTAAAGGCGGCGGCGGTGGCACGGGGCTAAATGCCCTTGACTTCGCCTGTGGCTCGGCGAAAATTCTGGTTCGCGTCTAAGGTTGCCGAAACGCCGATGACAGGACTGCTCCGCGGGAGCCGGTTTTGCATGGCGGGAGGACGGCGGCGGGCGCGACACTCAGGAGGCCAGGCGCATGAGTACGCGTCGTTCCGCGCGGGCATCGCTGCGCAGCATGCCCGTCGGCGAGATTCTGCAGGAAGCCGGCCTGATTTCTCCCGAGCAACTGAGCAAGGCGTTGAAATATCAGGAGCAGCGGGGCAGTCTGCTGGGGCAGATTCTGGTCCGGATGGGCGCCTGCAAGCCCGAGGACATTGCGCTGGCGCTGGGCAAGCAGTTCAACGTCACCGACGTGCCACTGAAGCAGATCGGCTTGAGCATTTCGACGGCGCTGCTGGTGGGCCGCGAATATTGCACGCAGAGCAAGCTGCTGCCGTTTGAAGTCGTCGGGAACCTGATCTGCCTGGCGATGGCGAACCCGCTCAACCGCAAAGCGATCACGAAGATCGAGCAGGACCTGCCGCAGTACAAGGTGAAGACGTTCAAGGCGCCGTGGCCGGACATCAAATCGGCGATCGACCGGGTGTTCACGGCGGCGGAGAATATGCGTTCGAAGCAGCAGCCGGCGGTGGCCGACGAAGGGGCGGCGCCTGCGGCGCCGGCCGCGGCGACGGGGGCT
>JBOHNC010000018.1:0-3325 GCA_050730415.1 Planctomycetota bacterium | reverse complement strand
CCCCCACGCCCCAAGCCTCTCTTCTGCGCGATAAAAAGCGATCATGTCCTCCCCGCCATTCCATCGCGCGGAACCGTCACCGCCCTGCACTCCATGAATGGTTCCTAAAGCGCCCCTTCAAGTTTCGAGCTTCAGAGTTCAGAATATTCTTCCGCGCCGCAGCGCGCATCTTCGTTTTCCTTCATCCCTCAAGCTTCATCCCTCATCCTTGCTTCACTTCACCGCCACCGTCCGTTCCACCTGTTTCTGCGTCGCCGCATCGGTGATCGTGAACTTCCAGTTGCCCGGCATTTCATTCAGCGCCAGTGGCACCTCGAAACTCGCATGCCCGTCCCGCGTCGAGGTCTTAAACGTGTAGTACCACACCGCCTGCCCGGCCGGGTTCACCGCATCCAGTCGGAACACCTGCAATGCGCCGGCCGGATTCTGCGTCCCGTCCACCGCGAAATGCACCGTCGTCCCGCGCGCCGCCTCGGCCGGCCCCACCACCGCCGCTTCCTGAAACGAACTGTCCTGGCAGGCCAGAATCACCGGTTGCCACGGATCGAGCGCCACCACCACGCTCTGCGTCCGCCCGAACGATTTTCCCGTGCGCTGATCCAGCACAAATTCCGGCCGATCCAGCACGATCCGGATTTGCTCCGGGCTTTCGAACAGCTCCCGCGCCGCCTTTTTCTGCGCGTCGGTTCCATCCTGCAGGTTTTCGTAATTGTGCCACACCGCCACGAACCGCCGCCCGCCGCCGGCATCCCAGCAGCCCACCTCGGTGCCCGGCTCCCGCCCGCCCGTGGTCGCATCCAAAATCTGCGCCGGCGGCTGAACCTCCGGCGGCAACAGCGCGCGCAGCAGCGCCACCAGCTTCTCGGTCTTGGCCGGATCGGTCAGCCGCACCCGGCTGTAGTTCGACACATCCAGGTTCATGAAAATCGTCTCGCCCTTGATCGCCGGCACGCCGTGCGTCATCTCCGCGTGGATCGGCCCGACCACGCCTTTCTGTTGAGTGTCGAACCGGTGCGATCGAACCACCAGCGCCGCATCCATCTGACTGCCGGCCAGCGCCTCCGCCCCCGAATTCATTTCCAGCGGCAGCCCCATCACCGGCGCCGCTCCCGTGTTCAAATCCTCCATCGCCGTGGCCGGCGTCAGGCCGGGGCCAAGCTCCATATCCAGCGCCGGCGGCGCCGCCGCTTTTTCGCCGGCCACCAGCGTCGGACCGGCCTTCGGATCGGCCTGCTTGCGCCGGTCGCCGTGAATCGCATCCTGATCGATGCCGAAAAACTGATCCAGCACGCCGTTCGCGCGCCATTTGCCGTGTTCGTCGAATCGACCCAGGTCCTGATCCGCGATGACCGTCCCGCCCGCCCGCGCGAACGCCTCGATGTTGGCCGCCTCCGCGTCGCTCAGCGCCCACACCTCCGGCAGAATCAGCACCCGGATGTGCTCCGCCGCCAGACGCCCGTCGGCCACCTGCTCCGGCGAAACAAAAATAAATTGCAAATGGTTGTCTTCGATCAGCTTGATCCACGACGTCCGCAGCACGCTGTTTTCGTCGTGCTTGTATTCGTCCCAACTGTGCCGCTTCATCCAGTCGCGCCCGAGATTCACATAGCACTGCCACCACGTCACCCGCTCCGATGCCTGCGACTGGTAGATCGCAATCCCGGAATTCTCGCGCGTCGATTCCAGCAGCAGCCGGTCGGTGCCCGAAGCAATTTCCTTCAGCACCGGCTTGGCGCTGTCGCCCCGCTCGGTCGGTGCGCCGGTGCCGCGGTTGATCAGCCGGTTGTTGGGCTCGTCGTTGTCCCAGAACAGCACCCCGCGGCAGCCCATGAAAAAGTAATACCACAGATCGCGCTGCAAATGCTCCCCGGTCGCCCACGTCGGGTGCATGAAATACATGTCCGGCTTCAGCCCGCGAATCAGTTCGTACGACTGCCCGATGTCATAGGGAATGATGCAGTCGATGCCTTTCAACAGCTTCACGTAATTGTGTCCGTTGAACACCCCGGGGTGGTGCGTTCCGGTGATGCCGAACCGCCCGCCCGGATCGGCCGCCCGCCCGATGTCGCACGCTTTCTTGATGCCGTCGGCCATGTAGTCGTCCATGTAGTCGCGGAAATCGCACCACCACGCCAGGTTCCAGTTGCGCTCGTCCCCGCCATTCTGCTGGTGCACCCAACGCTCGAAATCGGCGATGTACTTCGCCGCCGCCGCGAAATCCGCAAACGAAGTTCCCAACGTCCGATTCAGTTTCTCGATCTTTCCATAGGTCTGCTTCAACCCCGCTTCCGTCACGCCTTCGTCGTCGGTGCAGATCGCGCGGTAGCCTTCCACCACCGCATCGAAGGAGGCATACTTCGTCCCGAACTGCTTGTTGAAGCCGGCAATGTCGGTGAACGACGCCGGCAGCAGCGTGTCGCGCCAGAGCTGATAGTACATCGCGTCGGTCTGCGGGAAAAACGCCCGCACCGCGCCCCAGCTTTCGTAGTGCGTGCCCCATTCGGCGTTGAGTTTGTCCAGCGTGCCGTAGTGCGAAATCAAATAAGCGGTCCAGGCGTCGCGCGAAGAATACTCCCAGTCGTAATCGGTCGGCTCCGACTGGTCGCCAATCCCGATTTCATCCGCGACGTTGTAAAACAGCGGCCGGTACCCCTTCACTTCGTTCACCACGCTCAGCAGCCGGTCCCTCACCTTGTCCCACGTCCCCGGATCGGTCAGGCTGGGACGGCGGTGAAACAGATACGGATCGTTCGGATGCTTGAACTGCGCCGCCTTCATCGCGTCGTCCTCGTCGCGGCGCTTGTGGTAGTAGCTGAAAATCTCGTAGCAGATGTTGTCGGGGTAAAACGCAAAATCGCTGTCGACGGTCATCTGGCCCTGCCAGATCGAACCGCTGATGCCGATCGACCGCAGCGTCGGCATGAAGCCCGGCTCGTAATGCCCCCAGACACAGGCTTTGTAGTCGACCCACGGCGTGTAGGCGCGTTCAATATAGAACGGATGACTCACCGCCTGCGCCTGCCCATCGACCGACGCCTCGATGCGATGGTCGGTGCCGAGCGCCTCCGGGACGGCGAAATCGTACGGCACCTGCACTTCGGGAAAGGTGAAGTCGGCGCTTTTCTCGGCGCACACCCGGCCCTTGGTGTCGACCCAGCGGATGACGACAGTGTGCGGCTTGGTGACCCGCGCGAAACGGACCACGCCGCGCACATGCTCGTCCGGCCGGATCGAATCCGGCCCGGTGATTTCAATCGCCTGCCCTTCCAAGGGATCGGCCGGCGCGGGAGCGGTCGCCGGCCCCGCCGCATTCCCGGTGCCGGCC
>JBOHNC010000017.1:0-22079 GCA_050730415.1 Planctomycetota bacterium | reverse complement strand
CGCAACCAGTACGGCGGGATGAAAGGCCCGGAGATGAAGCGACTTAAGGAGCTGGAAAAGGAGAACAGCCGGCTGAAAAAGGCGGTTGCCGATCTGGCGTTGGACAACCAGATTCTGAAGGAGGTGGTGGAGCGACCGATCACGTGCATCTTTTATGGTCGTTGTCGCGGACGATCACGGTAGCCGATTTGGTTCGCGAAATGAAACGTTCGACCTTCCTTTGGGTGCATGAACGGGGAGAACAATGGAGCGCGTTCGCATGGCAGGCTGGGTACGGCGCGTTTTCCGTCAGCCCCGGGCACAAGGCTGCGGTGATTAAGTACATACAGAATCAGGTGGAACATCACCACGACATTTCGTTTCAGGATGAATTGCGCCGTATATTGAAAAAGAACGGGGTCGCATTCGACGAGCGGTAAATGTGGCAGTGAGGCGCGGGGCGGGTTTTGTTGAACCCTTTCAGGGTTCGGGGGCGTTTAATGGCATGCCGTACCAGGGTAGCATCCGCGCGTGCCGCGCGAATGCAACCCTTCGCTATCAAATCCTCCCCCGTTGGGGCACAGAACCGGAAACATGCGGAACCGTCAATGGTGATGTCCCGCACGGTATTTAATATAGAGCGTTTTCTCGTTAACAATTATCTTTCTGCGGCCGCCCTTCAGAGCACCTAACTCCGAGCAGTCCGCATAATGCAATTTGCGATGGCAGGTGGCGCAAAGAATCACCATGTTCTTGGGGTCGATTTGGCTTCCACCCTCCGCCAGTGGGGTTAGGTGATGTCCTTCGCAGTAGTGGGTGCCGTTCTTTTTGCTCTCCTTCTCGAAAGTATCACCGCATATTTGGCACTCGCCCTTGTAGACACCCTTGAGCCTTTTCACTAGCTCTTGGCATTTTCGGACGAGTTGTTTTACGGTGCGCATTTCGTCCGGCGATATACGGCCCTGCTCGGGGAAATCGTCTTCGAAAAGTACGCCTTGGAAATTGCTTGCCGCGCCCGGTCCCCACCTTATTTTTGGTTTTTGCCTTTTTCTTTTCTGCTTTTGGGACCTGGTTCCATTATCGCGGCTTCCCGTCCTCTCATTTCGACCTTCGATCGGATGAACCTTTCCATTCGGTGGTTTCCTTGCACGGACACTGGGGGGATACATTTCCGCGTTCGGAAATGAGATGTTTTTTCTGGCATCGGGATCCAGGCGTTTGCACTCTTCAAGCGTACGATCAAAGACCCAGTTATATTTTTCTTGCCATGAAACTTTTCTGAGAGAATGTTTCTCGCGCTTTTGCTTCGGTGGCTTTACCAAGATGAGGGGATTTTCCGCCTGCCACGGGGATTTCCAGGGTCGGTCAAAGAAGGACTTGGCTGTTTCATAAACAGATCCATCATTATTATTTTTGTTTCGGTAGCCCAGCGCACGCAGTATTCTTACGATTGGGCTGGATTCGAGACGACCAAATAGACACCCTTCGAATTGACGCCAATTCACCCCGATTAATTTCGGGATGCCCTCGCCAGACCTAGCGTTTTCGTTTCGCTGCTTTCCAGGATTCCTGCGGTTCTGTCTCGGTTTCATTGGCGTCTCCCAATTTTACCAATCGGGGAGGGCGGATTTTCCCATTAGGAAGTGGTCGATGTGGCGGGCGGCTTCGCGGCCTTCGCGGATGGCCCAGACTACCAGGCTCTGGCCGCGGCGCATGTCGCCGGCGGCGAAGATGCCGGGGCGGCTGGTCATGAAGCGTTCGTTGCACTGGACGTTGCCGCGGGGATCGAGTTTCAGGCCGAGCGTTTCGACGAGGCCTTCCTTGACGGGGCCGAGGAAGCCCATCGCCAGCAGGACGAGGTCGGCCTGGAGGTCGAATTCGCTGCCGGGGATTTCGCGGAAGGGCGGGCCGTCGGTTTTGACGCCGGGCTCGTTCCACTGTAAGCGGGCGCAGGCGATTTTCTTCACGCGGCCGTTTTCGCCGACGAACTTTTTGGTGGTGACCGCGAAGTCACGAACGCCGCCCTCTTCGTGGGCGTGGGAGGAGCGGAAGGTGCGCGGCCACTGCGGCCAGGGGTTGTCCTTGGGCCGTTCGGTCGGGGGCATGGGGAGCAGTTCGAGCTGGGTGACTTTGGCGCATTTCTGGCGGTGGCAGGTGCCGAGGCAGTCGGAGCCGGTGTCGCCGCCGCCGATGATGACGACGTGTTTGCCTTCGGCGGAGATGGACAGATCGGCGGGGACTTCGAGTCCGTTGCAGCGGCGGTTCTGCTGCGGGAGGAACTCCATGGCGAAGTGGACGCCCTTGAGTTCGCGGCCGGGGATGGGCAGGTCGCGGGGTTTTTCGGCGCCGCAGGTGAGGCAGACGGCGTCGAATTCGCCGACGAGTTCCTCGGGTTTTATGGTCACGCCGACGTGCACGCCGGTTTTGAATTCGACGCCTTCTTCGGCCATCAGATTGACGCGGCGATCGACGACGGATTTTTCGAGTTTGAAATGGGGAATGCCGTATTGCAGCAGGCCGCCGACGCGGTCGGATTTTTCGAAGACGGTGACGGAGTGGCCGGCCTTGTTGAGCTGATCGGCGGCGGCGAGGCCGGAGGGCCCGGAGCCGACCACGGCGACGCGCTTGCCGGTGCGTTCGGCGGGCGGGCGGGGCTTGACGCGGCCTTCTTCCCAGGCCTTGTCGATGATGTTGACTTCCATGGCCTTGATGGTGACGGGGCTATCGTTGATCGACAGGGTGCAACTGGCTTCGCAGGGGGCGGGGCAGACGCGGCCGGTGAATTCGGGGAAGTTGTTGGTGGCGTCGAGGGCCTTGTAGGCGTCCTCCCAGCGGCCGCGGTAGACCCAGTCGTTCCATTCAGGAATGATATTGCCGAGCGGGCAGCCCTTGTGGCAGAAGGGGATGCCGCAGTCCATGCAGCGGGAGCCCTGTTCCTTGAGGAAGTCCTCGGCCACGTGCAGGTGGAACTCGTGGTAGTGCTTAACGCGCTCGGCGGGCGCTTCGTCGGGCGCCAGCTTGCGGGTGTGCTTCATGAATCCGGTCGGGTTGCCCATGGCGTTTGCCTCTCCAAAGGAAACGGGAAAAGAGAGATCGGCGAGTCAAGCCTCGCCTCCAAAGGGCGGCGGACACCTGCGTGTCATTCCGCGCCGCCGCACTCGAGATTAGACGGCAATCGCGTCGGCGATTGTTTTCTCGGCCCTGGCCTGGTCGAGCACCCGGCGGTAGTCGATCGGCATGACTTTGATGAAGCGCTTTTGCGCCGCGTCGAAGTCGGCCAACAGCCCGGCGGCCACCGCGCTTTGGGTGAACTCCAGGTGCCGTCCGAGGTGGGTCTTGAGCCAGGCGAGGTCGTCGGCGTCGAGGGCTTCGAAGGCGACCGACTCCATGTTGCAGCGCTCGGCGAATTTGCCGTCCACGTCGAGCACGTAGGCGATGCCGCCGGACATGCCGGCGGCGAAGTTGCGTCCGGTTTTGCCGAGGACGGCCACGCGGCCGCGGGTCATGTATTCGCAGCCGTGGTCGCCGACGCCTTCGACGACGGCTTCGGCGCCGGAATTGCGGACCGCGAAGCGTTCACCCACTTTGCCGCGGATGTAGACTTCGCCGCCGGTGGCGCCGTAGAGCAGGACGTTGCCGGCGATGATGTTGTCTTCGGCGGGGAAGCGGGATTTGCGGTCGGGGTAGATGATGATCCGTCCGCCGGCCATGCCTTTGCCGACGTAGTCGTTGGCGTCGCCTTCGAGGGTGAGGGTCATGCCGCTGGACAGGAAGCAGCCGAAGCTCTGGCCGGCGGTGCCGTTGAATTTGAAGGTCAGGGTGTCGTCGGGCAGGCCTTTGGCGCCGTGTTTTTTGGCAACCATGCCACTGATGCGGGTGCCGACGGTGCGGTGGATGTTGCGGATTGGCATGGCCAGGGCCAGCGAGGCGCGGTTGTCGATGGCGTAGGCGGCGAGTTCGAGCATCTTGGCGTCGAGGGTGGCATCGAGGCCGTGGTCCTGGGTGGTGACGCAGCGGCAGGCGATGTTTTCGCGGGCTTCGGGCTGGTGGAGGAGGGTGGTGAAGTCCAGGCCGCGGGCCTTCCAGTGGGCGATGGCGCGGTTCATCTTGAGACGGCTGACCTGGCCGACCATTTCCTCCATTTTGCGGTAGCCCAGTTGGGCCATGATTTCGCGGACTTCCTCGGCCACGAAGAAGAAGTAGTTGATGACGTGTTCGGGGGAGCCGGTGAACTTTTTGCGCAATTCGGGGTCCTGGGTCGCGACGCCGACCGGGCAGGTGTTGAGATGGCACTTGCGCATCATGATGCAGCCTTCGACGATGAGGGGCGCGGTGGCGAAACCGAACTCCTCGGCGCCGATCAGCGCGGCGATGACGACGTCGCGGCCGGTCTTGAGCTGGCCATCGGTCTGCAGGCGGACGCGGCCGCGCAGGTCGTTCATGACCAGGGTCTGCTGGGTTTCGGCCAGGCCAATTTCCCAGGGGATGCCGGCGTGGCGGATGGAAGACCAGGGGGAGGCGCCGGTGCCGCCGTCGTGGCCGGAGATCAGGATCATGTCGGCGTGGGCTTTGGCCACGCCGGCCGCGACGGTGCCGACGCCGACTTCGGCCACCAGCTTCACCGAGACGCGGGCCTCGGGGTTGATGTTCTTCAGGTCGAAGATGAGCTGCGCGAGGTCTTCGATGGAGTAGATGTCGTGGTGGGGTGGGGGAGAGATCAGGCCCACGCCGGGGGTGCTGTGGCGGACGGCGGCGATGACCTTGTCGACCTTGTGGCCGGGCAATTGGCCGCCTTCACCGGGCTTGGCGCCCTGGGCCATCTTGATCTGGAGTTCGATGGCGTTGGTGAGGTAGTGGCTGGTGACGCCGAAGCGGGCGCTGGCGACCTGTTTGATGGCCGAGCGGGCGAGGTCGCCGTTGGGGCGGGGCTTGAAGCGTTCGGGGTCTTCACCG
Source organism: Planctomycetota bacterium (assembly GCA_050730415.1). Classification (GTDB taxonomy): domain Bacteria; phylum Planctomycetota; class SZUA-567; order H5-PLA8; family JBOHNC01; genus JBOHNC01. The sequence continues at coordinate 17,147 of JBOHNC010000017.1, read as the reverse complement.
CCTTCGCCGGTGTTGGATTTGCCGCCGATGCGGTTCATGGCGATGGCGAGGGTTTCATGGGCTTCGCGGCTGATCGACCCGAAGCTCATGGCGCCGGTGACGAAGCGCTTGACGATTTCCGAGGCCGGTTCGACTTCGTCGAGCGGGACGGTTTTGGGGGTGAAGCGGAATTCCATCAGGCCGCGCAGGGTGCCCAGGCGGGTGGACTGGTCATTGACCAGCTTGGAGAATTCCTTGAAGGTCTTGTAGTTGTTGGCGCGGGTGGCCGATTGCAGGGCGGCGATGTTGTCCGGGTTCCAGGTCTGGTATTCGCCGTTGTGACGCCAGTGGTAGGTTCCGCCGACTTCGAGCAGTCCGCGGCGCACGTCGGTTTCGCTGAAGGCGGCTTCGTGGCGGGTGCGGACTTCCTGGGCGAGCACGCCGAGGCCGATGCCGCCGATGCGCGAGGGGGTGCCGGTGAAGTAGAGGTCCACGAGGTCCTTGTCGAGGCCGACGGCTTCGAAGATCTGCGCGCCGCGGTAGCTGGCGTTGGTGGAGATGCCCATCTTGCTGTAGATTTTGAGCAGGCCGTGGGTGATGGCATCGATGTAGTGTTCGCGGGCTTCATCGACGGTGACGCCGTGGACTTCGCCGGCGAGGACCATGTCGGTGACGGTGCGCAGGGCGAGGTAGGGGTTGATGGCGCTGGCGCCGTAGCCGATCAGGACGGCGAAGTGGAAGATTTCGCGGGCTTCGCCGGTTTCGACGACCAAGCCAACGCGGGTGCGTTCTTTCTGGCGGATCAAATGGTGATGGACGGCGCTGGTGGCCAGCAGACTGGGGATTGCGGCGAGGTTGCGGTTGATGCCGCGGTCGGAGAGGATGATGATGCTGTAGCCGTCGGCGACCGCCTGCGAGGCTTCCTTGCAGATGCGATTGACGGCTTTGAGCAGTCCGTCTTCGCCGCTGGAGACGTTGAAGAGCGTGCTGATGGTACGGGTGCGGAAGTCGGGAATGCGCTGCTGGCGCAGTTTTTCCATGTCGAAGTTGGTGAGAATCGGATGGTCGATGCGGAGCATCCGGCAGTGCTGGGGGGTTTCGTCGAGCAGATTCTGTTCGGGGCCGACGTGGACGGCCAGGGACATGACGAGTTCTTCGCGGATCGGATCGATCGGCGGATTGGTCACCTGGGCGAAGAGCTGCTTGAAGTAGTTGAACAGCAACTGGGGTTTGTCGGAGAGCACGGCCAGGGCGTTGTGGCAGCCCATTGAGCCGATCGGCTCGCGCCCGCCTTTGGCCATGGGGCCGATCAGAATCTGCTTGTCTTCGTTGGTGTAGCCGAAGGCCTTCTGGCGGCGCAGGGTATCTTCGGGCTTGGGGTAGCTGCGCGGGGCCGGATCGGGCAGATCGCGCAGATCGACCTTGTTCTGGGTCAGCCACTGGCCGTAGGGTTTGCGGGAGACCAGTTCTTCCTTGATTTCGCTGTCGTCGACGATGCGGCCCTGGGCGGTGTCCACGAGGAACATGCGGCCGGGCTGCAGGCGGCCTTTTTCTTTCACTTTCTCGGGGGGAATGTCGAGCACGCCGGATTCGGAGGCCATGATGACGACGTCTTCGTCGGTGACCATGTAGCGGGCGGGTCGGAGGCCGTTGCGGTCGAGAATCGCGCCGATGCGGATGCCGTCGGTGAAGGCGACGGTGGCGGGGCCGTCCCAGGGTTCCATCAGGCAGCCATGGTAGTCGTAGAATTCGCGGCGCTTGCGATCCATGGAGGGATTGTGGTCCCAGGCTTCGGGGATGAGCATCATCATCGCGTGTTGAATGGAGCGTCCGCCGAGCACGAGGAGTTCGGCGGCGGCGTCGATGCAGGCGGAGTCGGACAGGCCGTCGGTGATGAGCGGGAACAGTTTCTGGAGGTCCTCGCCGAACAGCGGGCTGGCCATGTTGGATTCGCGCGCGCGCATCCAGTTGACGTTGCCGCGGAGGGTGTTGATTTCACCGTTGTGGGCCAGCATGCGGTAGGGATGGGCCAGGTCCCAGGTGGGGAAGGTGTTGGTCGAGAAGCGCTGGTGGACCAGGGCGAGGGAGGACACCATTTTCGGATCGTTGGTGTCGAGGTAGAACGGCTGGAGCTGGTCGGCCAGGAGCAGTCCCTTGTAGACGATGGTGCGGGAGGAGAGGCTGCAGATGTAGAAATAGGAGCCCTGCTCCAGCATGAACCGGCGGACGCCGCGTTCGATGCATTTGCGCACGACGTACAGGCGGCGTTCGAAGGTGTCCTGGTCGGGAAGGGTGTTGCCGACGAAGAACTGGCGGATGGCGGGCATGACTTCCTTGGCCTTGAAGCCGATCGCGGTGCCGTCGACGGGGACGGTGCGCCAGCCGAGGAAGTCGAGGCCTTCGCGCTTGACGATGTGTTCGACGTGGACTTCGCAGCGCTTGCGTTCGGCTTCGATCTGGGGCAGAAAGACCTGGCCGACGCCGTAGGAACCGTAGGCGGGCAGGGTGATGGCCGATTCCTGGGCGGCTTCCTGGAAGAAATCGTCGGGCAGTTGCATGAGAATGCCGGCGCCGTCGCCGGTGAAGGGGTCGCAGCCGCAGGCTCCGCGATGGGCGAGGTTCATCAGAATCTGGAAGCCCTGGGTGACGATGGCGTGGGATTTGCGCCCCTTGACATCGACGATGAACCCGACGCCGCAGGCGTCGCGTTCGTTGCGGGGGTCGTACAAGCCCTGCGCTGGCGGCAACATGCTCATGACACTTTCATCCTTGGCACCGAATCGGCGCAGTTCGCCCAGCCGCTCCCGGCTGGAACCGACGCTGCACACCCGAAAATCCGTTCGGAAGGCGAAAATCGCCAAAAAGACCCTTATATTCCATTTCTGGGATTGGCAAGCAAAAATTCCGAAATCATCCGGCGTATTTTAACGTGGTTGGCTTCCCAAAATCGCAGAAGTTAACAGACTCATCACGGGAAACTTTCAAAACTAACAGAAACAGAACGAAATACCTAAAAACTTCAGGTCCAAAAACGCCTCGTCCGCTACCCGCCCCCTGCCATTTTCATTGTCAGTCCCCGGGAGGGTCGCCAATCCAGCCTGTCACCTGCGGTGCGGCTTGGCGCCGGCGGATTTGGTTTTCCCTCTGAAAACGTGGCAATTGCAGAAAAAATCCCGGCTGGCCTTCGGTTTGTACTTCCCACTTTCATGCGCTCCGGCCGAACCGTTCGGCAAGCAGCCCGCCGCGAGCGCCGTTGAAGGCTATTCGGCGAGAGGTACTCCACATGAAAAAGATCCTCGTCATCGATCGTTGCCAGTATACGGTGCATCTGATCGAGTCGGCCCTGCCGCGCGATGGTTTTGAACTGCTTCACACCGAGGACACGGCGGAGGCGCCGATGCTCGTTCTGAATGAACAGCCGCATCTGATTGCGCTGGCGGTCGAGCCGGACGAGACGGCGGCCGCAATTGAGCTGATCGGGTTGGTGCGCGCCTGGGAGCAAACCGCGGGCATTCCGTGGGTGCTGATGAGCCGCTCGGTGGCGCAGATCGACCGCCAGTACGGCCGCAATCTGCCGATTGACGGGTATCTCGCCAAGCCATTGCAGGAGCGGATGTTCCTCGAGGTGCTGGAACGTCTGGCCGGGCCGCTTCCCAGGCGCAGCTTCGCGGACCCGTCGGCGGTTCCGCCGCGACCGGCGCGCAGCGCGGCGCCGAACGGCGAGGTGCGGGCGCCGACGGAAGTTCGCGGTCGGATTTTTTCATCCACCCCGGTGGTGCGCTGAGCGCGCCGCCATTTCAGGCCGCCGCGTTTGCCCGGAACGGCAGGCGGCATTCAGGAGGACCCCAACCATGAATCGACTCCGCGTTCTGTGCATCGACGACAACGCGCTGGCGCTCAATATGATCGCCCGGCCGCTCGAACGCAACGGCTACGAGGTCATCGCGCTGGAGGACAGCACCGAAGCGCTCCAGGCGATTTTGAACGAGAAACCCGACGCCATCGTCACCGACATCGACATGCCGGGGTTGAATGGCTGGGAGCTGGTCCGGATCGTGCGATCCTGGACGCAGACCGCGCTGATCCCGGTGGTGTTTCTGACCAAGCTCGACGGCGAAGAGGACCGCATCCGCGGATTCACGCTGGGCGCCGACGACTATCTGACCAAGCCCGTGCCGGAAAAGCAACTGGTGCCGCTGGTGGCAGGGATCATTGAGGCCTCCCGCCTGTACCTGCGTCATGTGCGGCGCAAGATTGACGACGACGCCGAATTTTCCGAAACGATCACGATGTTCGGGATTCCGTCCTTTCTGAGTTTGCTGGAGGCGCGCCGCAAGAGCGGGATCATCGACATCGAGCACGGCATGGAACATGCGCGGGTGTTTGTGCAGGAAGGGCGGGTGTTTGCGGCGACGCTGAGCGGCCATCCCGAATGCCAGGGCATGGCCTGCCTGCTGCGGGTGCTGCATTGGTCGTCGGGGCTGTATCGGTTCTACCCTGGATCGATCAAGGTGGCGGATTCGATCAAGATGGCCACCACGGAGATTTTGCTCGAGGCCGCCACCGCGGCCAAGACCACGACCGGCACGAGCGCCACCGCTGGCTGCGGCGGCGACGGGAAGTCGCCGACGCGGTTGAACCTGGTGCCGAGCGCATCCGGGCGGCAGGTCGGGTTGGCGCGGATGGCGCGCCGGCAGTCGCAGGGAGGCGAGGGCGCGGGGCTGGCGCCGAAGGCGCACGCGCATTCGACGCGGTCGGCGTGAGGACGGCGCGCGCGATGGGGGCGCTGATGGCGGGTGGGATGGAAATGAATTGTGTCGGGCGAATGGCGGGGAGGGTAAGAGAAAGCCGGTGGGCAGGGATGCTCACCTCACCAAGCCGGCTGGAAGCCGTCGCCACAAGGATCCAAGGACACAATGACACCACAAGGACACAAGGGTCCAAAGACCCAGGGCTGCCAGGTCAACCGAGGCAGGGGGAGAAGATGAAAACCTAAGTTGCGCGCGGACGCGCGCAAGAGCCGACGGGAACGTCGGCGGTCCCAGGCCGAGCCGGGAGCCGGTCGCAGACCGGCGCTCCCAGGGGGGAGAAAGAAAAGAAGAAATCCAAGAAGCCGCGCTGGCGCGCGGCGCGCTCAGGGATGCGGTCCCAAGGATGGGTGCAGGAGGGAGAAGACAAGGCAAATTGTTTCGGCGGGTCAGCGGGGGTCGACGAGAATGCCGAGGTTTTCGGAGGGTTTGGTGCGCAGCTTGTCGTAGGCTTTGCCGAGGTCGGCGAGTTTGACGGTTTCGGTGATGAGCGCTTCGATGCGGACTTTGCCGGTGCTCAGGAAACGCTGGAAGCGGTCGAGCAGTTCGGGGGTTTGCGGCACGGTGCGGCCGTGGGCGCCGATCAGGTGGACGCCTTTGACGTGAATGTCGTGGTAGACATCGATGGGGCAGACTTCGCGGGGGCTGCCGAGCAAAATGACTTTGCTGCCGTCGCCAGCGATTTTGAGCGCCGACAGAATCGACTTGGTGGCGCCGACGGCTTCGACGACACAGTCGATCGGGCGGCCGCCGCAGAGAGCCTTCACGCCGGCGACCGGATCGGTTTCGGCCGGATTGATCGTGTGGTCGAGGCCGACCTGTTGGGCCAGTTTCAGCCGTTCGGGGACGAGGTCGATGGCGATGACTTCGCAATCGTAGGCGGCCTTCATGAGCTGCCCGCAGATGTTGCCGATCAGGCCCATGCCGATGATGGCCACGCGCTGGCCGGAGAGATTGCCGGCGTGGGCGACGGCGGTCCAGGAGATGCCCAGGAACATCAAGAAGACGATCTGGGTGTCGGTGAGGTCGCGGGTGACCAGGGTTTGGACGGCGTCGGCTTCGGACACGACCGACCAGGGGCTGTGGGAGTGCAGGTGATAGACGGTCTGGCCGGGGCGGATGCGGGTGACTTTGGCGCCGACTTTGACCGCAGTGCCGACTTCGGAGTAGCCGGGGAAGAACGGGTATTTGGCCCATTTGTTGGCGGGATTGTCGATGTCGATGTGTTTGGCGGTGAACAGGGCCAGTTCGGTGCCGGGGCTGATGAGGGACAGCCGGTTTTGGACGAGGATCTGGTCGTCGGCCAGCGTGTCGGGCACGGCGAATTCCTGGAATTCGAGCTGCATTTTGGCTTTGAAGACCGGTTTGAGCGGGGACATGGAACGGGTACTCCGAGCGGGTAGGGGAGAGCAGCGGTGGGGCGTTCGGCCGGTGGTTGCGGCGGTGCGCCGGGGCGATTGTACGGCGGGGCGGGCGAAGGTGAAGTGAATGGGGGGGCGAGAAGCAACCTGCGGCCGATGGGACGCAGGGTCTTTTAGTTCTCTCCCAATTTTTGACGTGCCGGAGGCACGCCCGAGATTAGCCCAACACGGCACTTTGGCACGAATTCGGCTCCGGGGGACATGAGCTACCCGTGCTGGGAGGCTGAGGCGAGCACTAAAAGACCCTGCGATGGGGAGGGAGTGCACCTGTGGTGATGGAAAAGCACCGGATCACGGCGGCAAGGGCTTGTATTGGAGTGGGGCTTGCTGGTAAAATATTGCGGCTGTGGTGCCACCGGAATTCCACGGTTTTTCCTGCCCCCAGTCACACACAGTTCACGACATCCCAGGGTGACAACATGAAGCATCAATGGACCTGCGGCCGGGTGTGTCCGGGTGGTAGCACCAGGCCGGGTCGGCTATTGCATTGGGTATTTTGGCTGGCCCTTGCGGGGGCGATTTTTTGCGGGCAGCCGGGCTTGCTGCGCGCAGAAAGTACGCAGGTGTTGGCCAGCGATAATTTCGACAGCGATACGGTCGGCCAGATGCCTCCCAACGGAACCATTGTGTGGGGGAACACTTCGAGTGCGAGTTGGCTGAATACTGAAATGACGGTGGTGAACAACCAGTCGCAAAGTCCGTCGAACAGCATCTATTCGACCGGGGCGAGTGGCAACGGGATGTGGGGCGGCTTCACGGCGGTGGTGAACGCGCGCTGCACGATTTATTTTTACGACGACGGTGCGGCGGTGAAGAACCAGTACTGCTTCATGGACGATTCCAGCGGCAATTACGGGATCGGTGTAGCGGTCCGGACGACCAGTACCACATCGGGCACCAGCAACTGGGGATCCAACGCCACCTCGGCGAACAAGTACATTCTGCTGTACGCGCTGAATACCTCGCCCAGGCAGTTCGCCGGGGCCGTGACGGGGGTCGACCGGTCAGTTGGGTGGCACGAAGTCCAATGGACGCGAGACGCCAATAACACTTCGGTGTCGTTAGACGGGCTGGTGTTGGACTCCGTGCCGAACTCGGAAATGCCTGACTGGGCCAGTTTCGATTTGGGCTGCTGGAATTGGGACGTGCCAACGGGTAATACGGGGATGTGGTTCGATTCGGCGACGGTGGAGGTTGGGCGCAGCCAGACGGCCTATGGTTGGTACGCAAATAATAACGCGCAGGAGACGACATCCGACGCGCTGGCGGCGATTGATACGGCCTACACCGACACAGCGCCTGCGACCTCGACGGTGTACCGGCTGCGCATGCAGATTAGCAACCTGGATTCGTTACAGGCTTGGAGTGGCGCCAGCCTGAAGCTGCAGGTCAGTGAAGGCGCGAATGGAACATGGAGTGATGTGACAGCGACCAGCGCGGCGTGGCAATTGGCAAACGGCAAGGGCGCCAACGGTACTCAGGTCGGCGGTGTGCTCTTGGGGTCGAGCGTGGCCGAGGAGTATCTGGATACGAGTACGCCATCGGTGACGGGGCAGTCGCAGTCGGTGCCTGCAACGAGTTCAGGCGAGTGGGACGTTGCAATCCAGTCCGACGGGACGGCGGTCATCGGAGCAGGCTATTACTTCCGCCTGGTGACCTGCGATGCGAGTGGCAACACCCTGGATTCCTTCACGACGTATCCAGAATTGGCAGAGATAACGCTTATCAACGGTCCGACGACGACGTGGCAGGGTGGCACGAAGAAGAATTTGACCTCCTGGAATACCAGTGGCAACTGGTCGAACGGCGTCCCGACCGCCACGACCACTGCGATTATCCCCGGTTCGACAACCTACAGTCCGGCCATCAATGCAACCGCCACCTGTCAAAGCCTGATCATCCAGTCCGGGGGAACGCTCACTTTCAGCGGCACCTACACGCTGACCGTGCATGGCTGGTGCACGGTGTTGGCGGGTGGGACCCTGACGCAGGCGGGTACCAATCAGATCGTTACCGTCACCGGAGCACCCGGCGGGGTCTATTTGGAAGGGACATGGAACCAAGGGACGACGGCGACAAACCCGGTGACGGTGGCCGCCGGTACGGTGCTGGCGGGCACTTGGAATAACACCTCGGCCAATTCACTGATCCAGCTCAACGGCGGCCTGACGGTTCAAAATGGCGCCGCGATGAATTTCAGTTCCTCGGCGGCCATGACAACTGGCGGAGCGCCGATCACGGTGCAGGCAGGTGGCACCCTCAACGTCGGGTCCACGGGAACCTTTACCAGTTTGGGGTCGGTGGAGGTCGACTTTGGCGGGCTTTTCCAGGTGACATCGGCGGGGACCCTTCAGATGGTCGGCAACTTTGCCAACGCCGGTTCGATGGTGCCGATCACCGGAACGACCGCAGGAACCTACACATGGACCGCGAGCACGGCCAGCACTCTATCGGGGTCGGGCATATTCGAGATTGTGGCCCTCACCAACGACGGCAGCGGAACGCTTAGTTTGAGCCCCGCCTCGCCGCTCGCGGTTTCGGGCCAACTGTATGCACAGAAGGGGACGCTCCAGGTTGGCGCTTCGGTATCTGCCAACACGCTGTCGATCGCTTCGGGCGCGACGGCAACAGTCACGAGCGGCGGGACGCTGACGGTTAGTTCCGCGTTCACGCATTCGGCCGGCACGCTGGCGGCCAGCACGGGCGGGACGTTTGTGGCGAGCAATACCTTCACGTCCAGCGGCGGTACGTATTCGGGCGCGGGGACGTACCAGTTTGCCGGCAACTTCGTGAGCAACAGCGCGCAGAGCTTCGGCAGCGGTTCGACGGAGACGTTCAACGGCACGGCGGCGCAGACGCTGTCGGGCAGCGCGGTGACGACCTTCGGCGCCCTGCTGGTGAACAAATCGAATACGTTGACGGCCAGTGTGGCGGTGACCACCAGCGGCGATTTGACCGTGCAGAGCGGCACCTTTGCGACCGGCGCCGGGGCGCTCAATGTGGGCGGCAATTTCAACCTGACCGGCGGGACGTTGAATCTGACTGCCAGTGCGTTCAACGTCGGCGCGGGCTGGGCCTTCAATGCGGGCGCCTTCAGCGGGAATGCGTTGAATGTAACCTTCAATGGCGCGTCCAGCGGCAGTATCGGCGGTTCGCTGGTGACCAACTTCAACAACCTCACCGTCAACAAGACCGGCGGCACGCTGACGCAAGCGCAGGACACGGTGGTCGGCGGCGCGTTGACGGCGACGGCGGGGACGATCGCGGTGCCGGGCAGTGCGACGATCACCGTGCGCGGGAATGCGACGCGGACCGGGGCGACCTTCAGCAGCGGGCCGAACCTGATTTTCGATCAGACGGCGGCGCAGAATCTGACCTGGGGCGGCGCGACGATCGCTTCGGTGCAGATGATCAAGACCGGCGGCACGCTGACCAACACCGGCGCCAATCTGGTCGTGACGACGCTCACGCTGAACGGTTCGGGCGGCACGATGACGATGATGGACGGCGCGACGGCGCGCACGCTGACGGTGGGATCGGGCGGTCTGACGATTGCCAACGGCACGCTGGTTCAGGGCAGCACGGTGAGCGACAGCGGCGTGTACACGCAGACCGGGGGCACCTTCACCGGCTCCAGTTCGACGATTGGGACCGGCGCGTTCACCTTGGGCGGGGGCACCTTCAACGATGCGGCGGCCGGCGCGGTGACGATCACCGGGAATTTTGTGCAGAGCGGCGGGACCTACACAGCGCCGACGGCGGCCAGCACGCTGGCGGTGGCCGGCGGATTTCTGCGCAACGGCGGGACCTTCACCAACTCCGGTGCGGTGGGGCTGTCGCTGACCGGCGCGGCGGCGGCGACGTTGGGCGGCACGGTGGCCACTTCCCTGGCCAGCGTGACGGTCAACCGCACGGGCGGGACGCTGACGCTGAATGAGGCCCTCAGTGTCGGCAGCGCGACCTTTACGGCCGGTGCGGTGGCGCCGGGCGCCTTCACCCACGCGGTGACCGGCGCGGTGACGATCAGTTCCACGGCGAGTTTCACCGGGAACAATCCGAGTTTCAGCGCCGGCGGCACGACCAATTCGAACTTCAATATCGCCGCGGGCGTCACGCTGGGCGCGCTGACGGTGAGCAAATCCGGGGCGGGGGTGGTGACCTTTTCAGGCGCGACTTCGGTGGCCGGCGCGGTGACCCTCAGCGCGGGCGGTCTCAATCTGTCCACGAACAATCCGGCGCTGACGGTCGGGTCGTACAGCCAGACCGGCGGCACGCTGACGGCCGGCACCGGCATGATCACGCTCAACGGCAACTGGAGCTACATCGGGGGCACGGTGTCCGGATCGCCCAGCGTCACCAGCGCGGCCGGCGGCACGATTTCGGGATCGAAGAACATCTGGAACAATTACACCGTCAACACGGCCGTGACGATGACGCAGAACGCCACGCTGCATGTGCAGGGCACCTTTACCATGCAGGGCACGGCGAACTACACCGTTTCGAGCGGGTACCTGTTGAACACGCAGGGGGATGCGAGCATTTCCGGGACGCTGAGTTTCTCCGGCGCCGCCGGCGGTCAGTGGGTGTCCGACAGCACCGATCCCACCACCACGATTGCGGACGGCACGACGGTCAACCTGCCGGGGACCAACACCTTTGCCGCATCGCAGACCTTCATCATCGGGAAAAACTGCACGATCAACCTGAACGGACCGCTGACGCTGAACGGTTCGGTGACGGTCAACGGCGCGGGCAGCGACTATGCCAGCGGCCAGTTTACGACGGTCGAAGGGCTGAGCGGCGGCAGCTACCACATCGTATTCAACAACGTGGCGGCGCTGCATTATGTGCGCTTCCAGGACCTGAACGATTCGGGCACCGGCGGCAACACCGGCGTGGAGCTGGGCGGCAGCACCGCCTACACGACTACCTTCGACCACGTGCTGTTCCTGAGCGGCACCAGCAGCGCGGCGACCAGCCGCTATTTGACGATCAGCGGGGCGGGGCGCAACGGCGCGACGCTGGCGAACGTGGGATTTTTCACCAACAGCGGCGGGCCGGTGCCGAACTCGACGATCTGGCGCAACAGCGGGACGGGATCGGCTTCGATCACGGTGACTTCCTACCTGACGGCGACCAGCTACATCGGGGGCGACAGCACCGACAACGACGACGGCAACGTGGGCGGCAATAACGTCAACAGCAATGAAACGCTGGTGGCGTGGGGCACGGCGCAGGCGCCGACGCCGGCGTTCATTTCGCGGCTGAACGCGAGTACGCAGGCCAGGCAGACAGTGGTGCAGTGGAACAGCGCCAGCGAGCACCAGGTGCTGGGGTATTTCGTGTATCGCAGCGCCGACGGGCGGAGCTGGCAGGCGCTTAATGCCGACCTGCTGCCGGCGAGCATCGAGAGCATGCGTGTGCACCGGTACAAGTTTGTCGGCGCGCCCGGCGCGGTGCAGTCGGGCGACTGGATTCGGCTGGCCGAAATGCGCACCGACCTGACGCTGCATTGGATTCCGCACGCGGAAATGGAGGTGGCCACCGTGTCCGACGCCGGCGCGCCGCTCTGGCCCACTGCCTGGGATCAGTCGCTGACGCGGGCGAGCAATCTGGCGGGGCAACTGTACACCGATTATCAACTGCACGCCACTTCCGGTCTGACAGCGCGCTACGGTCCCACGGCCGTGGGCCGTCCCGCGCGGGTGTTGCTGAGCGCACCGCAGATTCCCGCGCAGCAGGGCTCCCATCCGGAGGCGCAGGCTGAGAATGTGGCCAACGCGAACGCGACGAGCCCTTCGGGCGGGAGTGTCCAGACCGGGGTGACCGGGTCTTATACGGTGGCCGGTTGGCACCAACAGGCAACGCCGCCGTCGGGGTCCACCACCAGCAACGTCACGCCGCCGTCGACCGGAGCAACGCCGCCGGCGACCGCTCGGCCGATCAAATTCCTGAGCGGTCAGGGGCTCAAAATCACCGTCGACGCCGACGGAATGTACGCCATTCCGCTGAGCGCTTTGCCGGCGCAGGCGCAGTGGCTGTATTCGCCCACGGGGCTCGCGCTTTCCCATCTAGACGACTATGACGGCCAGTCGCGCCCCATGCAGTTCGCCACCGTGCATGGCCAGCCCAGCCTGGTGTTCTACGGGCGGGACTACAGCGACGCCTACACCGCGGACAATACCTACTGGTTCGGCCAGTTCCCGAACGACCCGGTCAAGACCGCCACGATGGACGCGGCGCTGCGCCCGACCAGCGGCTACCACCTTGCCAGCGCCACCCACGAAGTCAACGCGTACTATTATTTCAACCAGGGTGGGACGCTCGACCAGCCTAACTATTACGATGACGCCTCCAACGGGTTGATCGAGAACAGCACCGAAACCTACACGCTGAATACGCTGCACAAGGTTGCCGGCACCGCCTATGTGCAGGTGGCGCTCAACAGCTACACGGAAAGCGTCAGCATCGCGCCCGACCACCAGCTCAATGTGCTGGTGAACGGCGTGCTGGTGGCCTCCGAGACCTGGGATGGCAAGGGGTACCGAGTGGTCGAGGTACCGTTCGACGCGGCGCTGCTGAACGAAGGCGCGAACACCATCGCGCTGCAGACGCCCGCGCCGCCGACCGGCGTCACCTACGATCGCTCGCTGATCGACACCGTCACGCTGCTGTACCCGCAGTCCTACGTGGCCAACGGCAACGAACTGACTGTCGATGTGTTCGGCGGCGCCAGGGTCGATGTGACCGGCTTCACCACCTCGGACATCAAAATCGTGGACCTGCGGCAGGTGGGCCGCGAGCAATTCGTGACCGGGACGGTCTATACGACCGCCGGCGGCGGCTACGGCATCCGCTACACCAACGGTGCGACGGCGACGCGACTGTACTTCCTGACGACTGCTCAATACAAGACGCCGGCGGCGGTCGCCTACCGCGTGCTGAGCAACGATCGCGGCGGGGTGTGCGACTATGCCGCCGTCGGCAGTTCAGCCAACCTGGCCGCCGCCAACGCGCTGGTCAAAGCGCGTGCGGCCGAGGGGCTGACCACGCGCGAGATCGACCAGGACTGGGCGGTCGAGCAATTCGGCTACGGCCGGTTCGGGCCCGAGCCGATCCGCGACGCGCTGCGCACCGCCAATCCGCGCTATGTGCTGCTGGTGGGTGCGACGGTGGTGGACTACCACTTCCTGATCGATTCGCCCAGCCCGGTGGGTCTGCCCGGTTTCTTCGTGATGAACTCGTTGCAGGGGAAAATCCTGACCGACCAGCCCTACGGTGATTTCAACGGCGACGGCCTGGTGGACGCGGCGGTGGGCCGGCTGCCCGGCGAAACGAGCGCCGATATTCAGACGGCGGCGCAGAAAATCATCGGCTACACGCCGGCCGCCGACGGCGCGGCGCTGGTGGCCGACAACGTCGATCCCTACTACGGGCTGGACTTCAAGGGAGACCTGGAAAACCTGGCCGGCCAGATGACCGGCGTACCGCTGACCAAAATCTACCGCCAGGACCTCGCCAACGACACCGCCGCCGACACCGCGCTGACCGCGGCCTTCAACGCCAACACGCCGGTCATCGTGTACGAAGGCCATGCGGCCACCTACGCGTTCGGCGATTCACGCTGGTTTGACACCACCGATGCCGCTGCGTTGACCGGCACCGCCACGGTGCTGGCGGGCACCTGCCACACCGCCGATTTCACCGATCCCAGTTCGCAGGGGCTGGGCCAGACGCTGCTGGCCTCGCCGCATGGCGCGGTTTCCTACGTCGGCAGCATGGCCGCCGCCAACGGGCCGGCGGAGGGGACCTTCGTCGAAGACCTCACGCTGAAGCTGTTCGAACCGTCGGCGCCGCGGCGGATCGGCGATGCGTTTGTGGCTGTCTCGCGGCAGCTAATTTCCTCTAACGCTGGGATGGACGATCTGGTACACTCCTATGTGTTATTGGGCGATCCGGCCGCTCCGGTGCGCCGCTGATCGACACTGTAGACCGGTCCTGGGAAGGGTTCCAGCATGAAAATCACCGCAGCCACGATTTTGCGCAAGCGTGAGGGAGTCGTCTCCCGGTCGCTGGAAGACGCCCGCATCGCCCTGCGCCTGGACAGTTCGGAAACGCTGGTCTTCAATCGGGCCGGCGATCGCGTCTGGGCGCTGTTTGACGGCCGGCAGACGGTGGCCGAGGTCGCGGCGGCGGCGGGCATCGAACTGGAGCCGCTCCAGGCGTTCGCTGCCGACCTAGTCGAGATGAATCTATTCGAGGCCTTGCCGGCGTCGGCGAATACCGCCGTAGCTTCCGCGTCCGCGTCCGCTGCTGTCGGCGCCGCTCCGCAAGCTGCCGCCGGCGCTGCTGCCGACGACGACCGCCTGCCGCGTCTGATCGCGCGCGAGCAACTCGCGGTGCTGGGCGGCTGCACCGCCAGCGGACTGCTGTGTTCTTTCCCGTCTTCGGGCGTGGGCAACGGTGCGAGTCACGGCAAAGGGCCGCCGACCCCGCCGCCGGGCCTGAACAAGTAGGGCACGCATGGCGTTTTTCGATCTGCCAACCTCAGCCGGGGCTCTTACCGGCGGCCACCGGCTGCCGGGCGAGATTCCGGCGGCTGACGACTCGCGCACCGCTTCCAGGGCGCGGCCATCGCTGCAAGCCGCTCCGGTCACGGTGCTGTGGGAACTGACCCAGCGCTGCCACCTCGACTGCACGCACTGCTACCTGGGCGACAAATCTTTCCGCGACGAACTCGACTTTCCGCAGGCGCGCCGGGTGCTGGAAATCCTGCGCCAGGCTGGATCCTTTTTGCTGATCCTGACCGGCGGGGAGCCGACGTTGCACCCCCATTTCGATGCCATCGCGCAGGCGGCCTTCGCGATGGAGTTCGCGCCGACGCTGTTCACCGCTGCGGGCAATCTCACGGCTGAACGCCGCCGGTTCATCGGTTCGCTGCCGTGGATGCAGATCGAAGTGTCGCTTTTGGGCGGCGGCGCAGGCGGGCGCGACCATGACCGGATTGCCCGGCGCGAAGGCGCCTTTCGCCGCACGCTCGATGACGTCGCCTATTGGCGCTCGCTCGGGCGCCAGGTGGTGCTGAAGACCGTCGTCTGGAAGGACAACCGCGAAGAGATCGCACGGCTGAAGGAAATCGCCGACGAGCTCGGCTGCGCACTCAAGGCCAGCCCCTTCCTGATGCACCGCACCGACACCCACGCCGCCACCGGCCTGCAACCGGAGGCATCCGCGGAGGTCCGGCGCGAACTGCTCGAGAATCTGGCGGCGATTGAATTTCTCCAGCGCGGCGGCGTGTCGGCCTGCGACGGGTCGCTGGTTTCCGGTGCAACGCCGGGCAGCGGACCGCATTCGGCCGAACAGGCGCTGTTGTGCGGCGCCGGGCGCAAAGCCTGGGCGCTGGCGCCCAACGCCGACGTGTTCCCCTGCAACATTCTGCGCATTCCCTGCGGCAATCTGTTGCGGCAGCCGTGGGAGGAGATCTGGTTTTCCGAGCCGATGGTCGGGGTGCGTTCGGTGCAGGTGGCGGATGTCCATGGCTGCACCGGCTGCGGGGTGATGAGCCACTGCAAGCGCTGTCCGGGGCAGGCCTGGCTGGAATCGGGCGACTACCGAAATCGTGCGCAGGCCAACTGCGAGATTGCCTCCGCCCGCGCCATCCGCGCCGGCGCCGAGGTGGTCGAACCGTTCCCGCTGGGGGCGTGAATCGCACCTGCCAATTGCCCGCGGACACAGCGGGACGGCCGGTCTCCCCAAATGGCGAAACCGCGGATAATAAACCGAACCCCCGCGGCCTCACCTTTTGGAGCAACCTTCCATGAAAATCGGCGCATTTTCCACTTTCACGCCAGAGTACACATTCGCGGAATCCTGCGCGCTCATCAAGTCCCTCGGCTATGCCGGCGTCCAGCCGCGCATCTGCGAAGCCAAGCACGGCGGCTTCGATCCCAGCAAGCCGTTCAATCCCTGGAGCAACGGCAAGGGCGCGATTCATGAAGAGGTCTTCATCCAGGATCCGAAAAAGGCGCTCCAGCCGGCTCTCGATGCCGGCCTGGAAATCACCTCGGTGGCCAGCTACACCAACACCGCCGACATGAGCCGTGCGGTGACGATGGTGAAGGCCTGTGGCAAGGTGGGGATCAAGAACGTCCGCGTCGGCGGACTTCCGATGCCCTCCGACCGGGTGTTCAACGCCAAGGCGTTCCTCGAGAAAAGCCAGGGCACCTACAAGGAACTGGTGGCCGAAGCCAAAAAAGCGGGCGTGCGGCCGTGCCTGGAACTGCATCCGGGCAACCTGTACCCGGGCGCATCCGGCGCGATGAATTTTCTAAAGCCGTTCGACCCGACCGAGGTCGGCATTCTGTACGACCCGGCCAACAGCGTCGGCGACGGATGGGAAACCTACCCGGTGGCGCTGAACGTGATGGGCGCCTATTTGGCCGAAGTGCATGTGAAAAACACCCGCTGGGTGGCGGGGGAGCTGACGCCGCAGGGCACGCGCAAGTGGAAGGCCGAGGGCGCGGACCTGGAAGACGGCATTGTCGATTGGGCTGAACTGGTCGGCTGGCTGAAGGATCACAAATTCAGCGGCTGGCTGGTCGAAGAGGGCCACACCGCCAATCGCTCGTCGCATTTGCGGCTGAAGATGGCGCACGAACTGCTGGCGAAGCTGATCGGCGGGAAGTAGCGATTCGCGGCCGGGCGGCGGCTGTTCGCGCCGGAGTCGCCGCCGGCACAGGAGCGTGACATGGAGGGCGCTCTGGAGCCGCCGCCACTGCCGCCGCCAACTCCCTCGGACAGGCCGGAGCCGGAGCCGCGGCCGCGCTTGATGCCGCCGCCGCCGGACGACCTCCATCTGCTGCTGCCGATTGATTTTTTGAATTCGCGTTATGCGCCGAAAATCTGCCTCTACAGCGGCCGCGGCGACCAGGTCGCTCGG
>JBOHNC010000016.1:0-2037 GCA_050730415.1 Planctomycetota bacterium | reverse complement strand
CCGACCCGGCCGACCCGGCCGATTGGGCCGGTTGGGCCGATTGGGTCGCTTGAGCGGGCGGCGTCGCGTTGCCGGTCAGCACTGCGGGGCGTGGGCCAAGCAGAATTTCCAGCGCGGCGAAGCGATTGCGGGCGGTCCCCAGGTCCTGGGTTTCGGCGGCCGCGTTCAGTTCGCGCGTGACCTGGCGCAGGTTGATGAGGTCATGCTGGAACTCCAGGCCAAAAGTCGGCATGCCGCCGCCGGTGGGATGCTGGTCCAGCGCGGTCCGCAGATTTTCATTGATGGCGGCGACGATTGACCAGTCGATCAGCCGCGTGTGGTCAGCCAGGTTCTTCCAATCGATGTGCAGACGCGGATGGACCGGCTTCAGGAACGGTTCGACCGCGGCGACATTCTGTTCGAAGTGGACCAGCGCGCCGAAGACCGGCAGATTTTTGTAGGCGTAGACGGGCTGCTGGTAGGGCAGAAAAACCGGCACGACAACGGCGGAATAATCGGGCCCGGCGATGTCGCTGGTGGTGTCGGCCGCGGCTTTGGCGGGCACGGACGTGGCGGGGGTGGCGGCGGTGCTGACCGGCGCCGGGGTGGGTTCGGATGGGCCGCAGCCGGCGACAGCCAGACAACAAACAGCGGCGAAGGCGAGGTGCGCTTTCACGCGGGCGATCCTCCAAAGACCCTCAGAGCGGGAACCGGATTTTCCTGGTAGCGGCGATTATACGGGATTTTTGCGAAAAGCGTCAAGGGGCGGCCGGGGGGTGGGGGCGCGGGCGCGCGACCCGGTACAATACCCGCGCGGAGGACCCGGCACTGGCGGCGGCGCGGCGGCGCGGCACACAGCCCGGACTCTCCGCGCCTCAGCCTGCAACCAAAACGGGAGAGCGCTGCGCATGGCCGCCGAAAAAATTCTGGTCGTGGACGACGAGGAAGACATTCTCCGCCTGGTGGAATACAACCTCGCCAAGGAGGGCTTCGCCGTGGAATGCGTGGCCACCGGCGAACTGGCGGTCAAGGCCGCGCGGGCGCGCATGCCCGACCTCGTGCTGCTCGATCTGATGCTGCCGGGCATCAACGGATTCACCGTGACGCGGACGCTGAAAAGCGAACCGGCGACGGCCGGCATCACGATCGTGATGCTGTCGGCGCGCGGCGAGGAAGCGGACGTGGTGACGGCGCTGGAATTGGGCGCCGACGACTACCTGGTGAAGCCCTTTTCGCCGCGCGTGCTGGTGGCGCGGGTGCGGGCGCTGCTCCGCCGCCGCGGCGCCGCCCGGCCGGCGGAGGATTCGGTGCTGACCTTCTCCGACCTGACCATCGATCCGGGTCGCCGCAAGGTGCTGGTCGACGGCGCCGAGATCGACCTGACCCACACCGAATTTCAACTGCTGCATCTGTTGGCCCGGCGGCCGGGCTGGGTGTTCACCCGCAACCAGATCATCGAAGCGGTGCGCGGCGAGGACTACGCGGTGACCGACCGGTCGGTGGACGTGCATATCGCCGGGCTGCGCAAAAAAATGGGTCGGCTGGGACGGGAGATCGAAACGATCCGGGGCGTCGGCTACCGGTTCCGGGAGTAGCACGCCGTGGGTGCCACCCGTCTGTTCTGGAAAATCTACCCGATTTTTCTGGTGGTGATCGTGATCGCGCTGGGCGCGGTGACGGTGGAGTCGCGCTACGCGTTGCAGGCCGCCTACCTCGATCAGTTGGGCGAAGATCTGAAGGCGCACCTGAAGCTGCTGGAGGAGCCGGTGCGCACCGGCCTGGGCCTGGGCGACACGGCGGGGCTGACCGCCGACTGCCGGCGCTGGAGCGCGGCGGGCTCGGGGCGGATCACCGTGCTCGGCCGGGACGGTGCGGTGCTCGCCGACGGCGGCGCGCCCAGCGCGAAGCCGGCGCGCAGCATGGCCGACCGGCCCGAGGTGGTGGAGGCGCTTGCAACCGGCCAGGGCAGCGCGACCCGCTACAGTCTCCAAGACGGTCAGGACATGCTGTTCGTGGCGCAGCGCGTGGATCAGGACGGCCGCCCGCTCGGGCTGGTGC
>JBOHNC010000015.1:0-5779 GCA_050730415.1 Planctomycetota bacterium | reverse complement strand
CGCCGCCGCCGGGTCGCGCGCCGCGGCGGATTCGAGTCCGGTCGGCGGCGCGGCGCAGCGCAGCGGGCTGGAAGATTTGCTGAGCTGGTCCACGCAGGCGATCGGCCGTGTCTGGCTGATCCAGGTTTCCTCGCAGCGCGACTGGTGGGCCGAGGGCGGGCGGCTGGAATTGATCGACGCCGAATCCGCCCAGTCGCAGATGGTGAACGTGAATGTCGGCGCCAAGGAGCAGTTCCGGCAGGCCGCGCACGACTACACCACGTACTTGGAACGCCAGGTCGAGCGTTTCGGCGGCAATTTTCTAGCGGTCGGCGATGGCGACGATCCGTTTGAAAGCCTGTACACCGCCCTGCAATCCTGAGGCCTTGGGAGCGCCGACGTTCAGGTCGGCTTCTGGCTCGGCCTGAGGCCGCCGGTCTTCAGACCTGTGCATGACCCCATCTGTTTCGGAAACTGACTTGTGTTTTCTTGCCCCGTCCCCGGGGTCGTTCTGGAATTCACGCTGCAAGGCTGTCGCGCGGATGAGGTTTTCAGCGCCGGAGGCGCGGCAGAATCATGGCCCAGCAGTCGGTTGGAGCGCGCAGCGCGGAAGCCGTCTGCTGGGAAACCGATTCGTACCGGCGCTCCCGCGCGATCCGAAGCGGAACTCCGCACGCGACCTGCCATCGCGCGGAACTGTACCCGGCGTTCAACGAAGAAAATGCATTTCGACGCGTCGCCCGCAACATTCCGCGCGGAAAAACGCATCGGCGTGACATCGCCCCGGCCCGCGCGGGCGGTCTGGCGACCGCGCACCAGGGGTAGCCTGCGGAGGACCTCCGGCAACCCCTGGCTTTGTTACCTCGCGCCGTTGGCGTGAAGAAGGCGACCTGACGGTCGCCGCTCCCGGGGCATTCGCGAAAGATGTGGTTAATGCACGGGTCTTCAGACCGGCGCCCCGTTCAAACCGTCCATTCGGCATCGCGTAGCCCGCCCATCTTTCTTGGGGAAGGCCAGTCGGCTCTCCGGCGCGTGCGGCGTGGAGCGATTCATGGTCGCCAAGCTACTGCGGGCCGGGCGATCGAAGCGGAAATGTTTCCATCAAGGTGCGCCGTGCGTCGGCATCGTCAACCCATTCTTCGCTGAATCCGCAATCAATGCAGAGATATCGCGTCACGAAGACGGTGCCCAAAAACGTATATCCTCCCTGGATGAAATCCAGGCCGCCGTTGGGATATTTGTTGCCGGCAATTTTTAAAATTTGCTGGCTGCCGCATTTGGGGCATTTCCCGGTCGTGTGCATGCTTTTCCCCGAAGGCTTGCTCGCGAGTCCGCGCGTCCTGTTCCTGGCAGGCTGCTACGCCGCCTGCGGCGGCAGGCTCGTCAGTCGCCGGCGGCTCGACAGGCTGCGTTCGACCTGGTCCAGCGTGTAGCCCAGATAGTCGATGTAGGGAATCACGTCGCGCCGCGTCAGGTTGTAGTTCCCGCTGTCGGCGGTTTGCAGCAGCGCGCGCAGCGCGGCGAGGTCGGAATCGGCATGAAAATGGTATTCGTGGCGGCCTTTGCGCACCGAAATCACAACCGGCTTGGCGGTCTGCGCCGGCAGCGCGGAACCGGCCGGCAGGTGCTCCGGCGTGGAGTCGGCCGGCAGGTCGCTGGGAGCGGCGTCGGAAGCCATGGCACGGAGTCCTTTCCAGGGCGCCGGGAGCGGCCGGGCGCCGGGGATTTCCGCGACGCGCGGACCAACCGGGCGCCGAGGCGGGAAATCGAGACGGGTGGAGCAGGTTCCATCGCCGGCGGGAACGGCGGGGGACAACCCCGAGCGCCAACCTGGCGGCGGCGAAATATTCGCGCGCGAAGCCTGGCCGGCGGCCGGAGCCACCCCCGGCCGTTCGCGGCCGGAGACATTCCTATCTCGGCATGAGCCCGGTTCAACTTGATCGAAATCGGCGGCCCGGGGCCTTTCAGGGCCGATTTTTGCAGGATTCGCCGCCGGACGTACACTGGACAGCCGTGCCGGCCACGCTCACCGCCCCACCGCGAGCCCTCCCGCCATGCGCTGTGCTCCATTCACCGTCGATCTCACCCCGCCGCCGGGATTCCCGCTGGCCTACGGGTTCAACACGCGCGCCGACGGGCCGATTCACCTGCGCGGGGTGGTGCTGGAGGACGGTGCGCGCCGCACGGTGCTGGCCGCGGCCGAGGTGATCGGCTTCTACGGCGGCGCCTACGGGCTCTGGCGGCGCGCACTGGCTTCCGCCACGGGAACCCCGGTCGGCCGGGTGCTGCTGCACGCGGTTCACCAGCACGACAGCCTGCTGCCGCTCAGCCCGCGCGCGGTGGAACTTTTGCACGGCAAACCCGGCGCCGAGCCCGGCGAGGGAGCGGCTTGGCGCGCCTTGCTGGCGCGGACCGCCGGCGCCATCCGCGCACAGATTGCACCGCGCCGCGCTTGGCGGACGGTGGCGCGGGTGGGCACGGCGGAGCGCCGCCTGACGGGGTTGGCCGGCAACCGCCGGATGCTCGACGCCGACGGCAAGGTTTTCGCGATGCGCTGGAGCATGACGCCGCGACGGGATCTCAAACGGCTGCCGGTCGGCAATATCGATCCCCTGCTGCGCAGCGTGGGGCTGTTCGACGCGCGCGGAGAGCTGCTGGCCTCGCTGCATTTCTACGCCAGCCATCCGATGGCGGCCTACGGTCGGCAACGGGCCTGCGCCGACGTGCCGGGCGTGGCGCTGGCGGCGTTGCGTCGAGCGCAGCAGGAGCGCGGCACGCACCTGTATTTCACCGGCTGCGCCGCCGACGTGACGTTTGGCAAGTACACCACGCCGGACTTGGGCGCAAATCTGCGGGTGCTGGGCGGCCGGCTGGGCGCGGGGCTGTGCGCCAATGTCGCCGCGCTGCGGCCGGAGGTCGCTCCGCGGCTGAGCTGGCGGCGGCGGCGCTTTGCCTTGACGCTGGCCGCGCGCCTGAAGGCCGCCACGCTGCGCGCGGAGATCGCGGCGGCGCCGACGCGCCACGACGCGACCTGGAAGGCGGTGACGCTGGAGGCGGTCGAGGACTGGCGGCGGCTGCGGCGAGCCGAGGCGCTGCGGCTGACGCTGGCGCCGGGCATTCATGTGATCTCGCTGCCGTCGGAAATCCCGGTCGAATTCCAGCAGTTCGCGCAGGCTCAGGCGCCGGAACATTATGTGGCCTGCGCGGCCTACGCCGACATGAACTACCAGTACCTTTCGCCGCCGCATTTTTTCCGCGAAGGCGGGTACGAACCGAGCGCGAACGTGGCGACCGGGCAGGGCGGCGAGGCCTGTCTGACGGCCATCGCGGCGCTGCTGGCCGACCTGTCGTGAGATCGGCCGGCGGCTACACCGTCAGCTTGCGGTAGCGCGCGCGGCGCAGATTGAAGGGGTCTTCGCCGAGCTGTTTCATGCGGGTTTCGAGGTAGAACTGGAAGTTGCCTTCGAACCAGACGACATGACCATTGCCTTCGAACGCAAGAATGTGCGTGGCGATGCGGTCGAGAAACCACCGGTCGTGGCTGCAGACCATCACGCAGCCTTGGAAATCGAGCAGCGCTTCTTCGAGCACGCGCAGGGTTTCCACGTCGAGGTCGTTGGTGGGTTCGTCGAGCAGCAGCACGTTGCCGCCGGTGCGCAGGAGCTTGGCCAGTTGCACGCGGTTGCGCTGTCCGCCGGAAAGTTCGCCGACTTTCTTCTGCTGGTCGCGGCCATTGAAGTTGAAGCGGCCGACGTAGGCGCGCGAGTTCACGCGCTTTTTGCCGAACAGCATGAAGTCTTCGCCGCCGCTGATCTCGTCGTAGACCGATTTGGCGGGATCGAGCGATTCGCGGGTCTGGTCGATGTAGGCGAGGGAGACCGATTCGCCGACGGCCAGGCTGCCCTGGTCGGCTTTTTCCTGCCCGACGATCATCTTGAAGAGCGTGGTTTTCCCCGCGCCGTTGGGGCCGATGACGCCGACGATGGCGCCTTTGGGGACGTTGAAATCCAGGCCGGCGAACAGGCTGCGCTCGCCGAAAGCCTTGGCCAGGCCGGCAGCGTCGATGACGCGGTCGCCCAGCGGCGGGCCGGGCGGCAGTTGCAGTTCGATCGCCTCTTCGCGTTCGTCGAATTCCTCGGCCGCCAACCGTTCGTAGTTGGCGATGCGCGCGCGGCTTTTGGCCATCCGGCCGCGCGGGGAGGTGCGGATCCATTCCAGTTCGCGGTCGAGAATCTTGCGGCGCGCGGCCTGGTTTTTCTTTTCCACATCGAGCCGTTTGTTTTTGCCTTCGAGCCAGGCGGTGTAGTTGCCTTCGTAGGGGATGCCGCGGCCGCGGTCGAGTTCCAGAATCCAGCCGGCGGCGTTGTCCAGAAAATAGCGGTCGTGCGTGACGGCGATCACCGTGCCGGGGTAGTCCTTCAGGTGGGCTTCCAGCCAGGCCACCGTTTCGGCGTCGAGGTGGTTGGTGGGTTCGTCGAGCAGCAGGACATCGGGCTGGATGAGCAGCATGCGGCAGAGCGCCACGCGGCGCTTTTCGCCGCCGGAGAGCACTTTGATCTGCAGATCGTCGGGCGGCAGCATCAGCGCGTCGGCAGCGACTTCCAGCTTGCGTTCGATTTCCCAACCCTGGCAGGCGTCGATGCGGTCCTGGAGGTCGGCCATTTCGGTGGAGAGCGCTTCGAGCGCGTCGGCGTCGAGGTCGGGGTGGGCCATTTTTTCGCCGACGGCGTTGTAGCGGTCGATCAGCGCCTGGGTGCCGGCGAGCGCTTCGGCGACCGATTCGCGGACGGTTTTCTCGGGGTCGAGGGTCGGTTCCTGCGGCACCAGCCCGAACCGGGTGCTGTCGCGGCGATAGACGGTGCCCTCGAAATCGGCGTCTTCGCCCGCGATGATCCGCAGCAGCGTGGATTTGCCCGAGCCGTTGCCGCCGACGACCCCGATCTTGGCGCCTTTGTAGAAGGACAGGTTAATATTTTCCAGCACGCGCTGGCCTTCGAACAGCTTGGTGTCGAGCTTCAGTTGGAAAATGATGTCCGGGGCCATGGGCGAGCATTCCTGGGTCTGCGTGACGACGGCGGTGGGCGTTCCACGTTTGGGGCGGCGACGCCGGCCGCACCGTGGGCGGCGGAAGGAAAAATCGTATGCGCGCGGCGGCCGGATGCAAGCAAAAGGCCGGCGGCAAATTGGAATCGGGGAGGGGTGCCGCTGCAGACCTCATCTCCGGGCCGTGTCATGACCATCGTTCGGTCCGGGATGAATCGGCCGTCTGTTCCAACTTTTCCGCTGCCCTGAAAGGGCTACAGAAGATAGCCCGCGGACCGAGGCCCTCGGCCGTGGTGCTTCCGGCCCACCATTTTCAGCGCCGCAGCGAATCGGCCTTGTAGCCGGCGGGGTTCTCGGTCGGGTGCGGTACCGAAATGACTTCGCTTTCCTGCTGCCAGCCGAGCTGATGGCGGGCCAGCATCTGCCAGGCGTAGGGGTCGCCGCGGCGCAGCGGTTCGTAGATTTCGCGCAGGCGGTTGCGTTCGTCCTGCAGGTTGGAAACCTGCTGATATTTGGCGTCGTAGGCGGCGTGAGCCTCGTGCAGCGCGCGCAGCGCCGGCCGCTGCGCCAGGAACCACCAGCCGGTCATCGCCGCGGCGAGGATGATCCAGAACTGCCACTGGGTCTTGAATTTGATCCAGCACCACGCGCCCCAGCTCAAGCGGGAGGCTTCGACCGCGGCGGCGCGCATCGAACGGTGCAGGCTGCGGCGAGCTTCGGCGGCGGCGCGCAGGGAACGGCGGGCGAGGTTTTCGGG
>JBOHNC010000014.1:0-14747 GCA_050730415.1 Planctomycetota bacterium | reverse complement strand
GCGCGCTGCGGCGCCGGCAAGGCCGCACAGGGATTCAGCGGCGTGGCGCGGTCGGCATCGGCCGGCGCCGCGGTTTCGGAGGAGACCGGGACGACGAGGGCCACCGGGACGGCAGCGGGCGACGGTTGCAGCCGATCCCGCCAGGCGATCAACTGTGCCAGCTTGACCTGCAGCAGCCGCAGCCGGCGGCTGCGCGCGTTGAGCAGGTCGAACAGCCGCGCCACCGCCAGGTCCGGCGCGCGCAGTTTGTATTGGGCCACCGGCTCGCAACGCGTCAGCCGGTCGAGGGCCGGCGGCGGCGGTTCGGACGGTTGCAGCCGCGCCACCGCCTGCAGGTACTCGGGCAGGGGCGGCTGCGGGTCGGCGGCGAAGGGGCGATCGGCGCCCGGCTCCAGCGCCGCCAACAGCTTGAGCACCTGGCCACAGTACAGCGCCTCGACCTGGTCGTATTTTTCCAGTGCGGCGGCATAGCGGGTTTCCATCTCTGCCTGGCCCGGCTGGACGTCGTAGCCGGGCATCCAGCCGGTTTCGGCCTTGGGCGAGACCGGGTAGCGCCGATTGTCGAATATAAATTCCAGCGTCTTCTGCGCCGCCGTGTGGTGCGCGCGGCCGGCGCCCGCCAGCCGGTCCAGGTCCGCCGGCTGCAGGCCGGCCTGCAGTGCCGCCTTCAGCGACTGCTCCTCCGCCTGCGTACGCGCCGCCAGGCGACCAAGCATCTCGCTGAGCATCTGCCGCAGCCGCGCATGATGGGACGGGTCGTGAGCCTGCGCGGCAAAAGCCGCTTCCGCCGTCGCCGGGTCGTCGGAGAGCAGGCCTTCCTCGGCGATGTTGGTGGCGCCTTCCACCGCCGCCAGCGGCGGCGCCCAGCCGCACACGGCGGCCAGCACGGCGCACACTGCCGCGACAGGCAGCGGCGCCAGGCGCGGCGGCGCCGTCTGGATCGGGCAATGGGAACCTGTCGGGCGGTCGGGAGTCACGGCGGCTCGCTGCTTCACGGCGGTCAGCGTCGGCGCCGGGAAACACTCCCATGGCGGCCGGGCATCCCTTGGACGCAGGCGGCCGCAGCCATGTTAGCAGGCTGCCAGCAGGGAATCGATTTCATCGCGGGGCCGCGGCGGATCCCGCGATACGCGGCTCAGTGCACCGGTGCAGGCGTGGCCTCTTTGGGCGCGGGCGTGGCGTCCTTGGAGGCAGGCGGCTTTTCCTTGGCTGCTTCGGCCGCTTTCTTCTCCGCCTCGGCCTGTTTTTTCAGCGCCGCGGCGCGGTCTTCGTACCACTGCCGCACGACCGGAATGGCAGCATGCAGCGCGGCGGCTTCGTTCACCATCGTTTCGTCCTGCGGGTAGCGCCGGGCGACCACCTGCGCGGCGTAATCCGCGGCTTCATAGGATTTGGCCTGGAGCGCCTCGTAGGCGATCAGGTAGTAGTACTGCTTGGAGTTCACATGCTGGTCCCACAGATCGACGCCTTTTTTGAAATCGGCCAGCGGAATGACCTTGGAAAGCTGCCCCAGCGAGGCCGCCAGCGTCAGCGTGTGGCGCGCGTAATCCTGCTGGTGGGCGTCGTCGTAAATTTTGGTCAGCGCATCCCAGTTCCCGGTGAGCAGCGCGACGTTGGCCTGCAGCTCCTTGACCTCCAGGCCGCCGTTGTCCGACTGCGTGAACTGCTTCTGCCGTTTGTAGGCGTCGAGCGCCTGCTGCGCCCACATCAACGCCGCCTGCACATCCGGCTTCTTGTCGCCGTCGTCGTCGTCGAGCGCCTTGCCGACTTCGTTCAGGTAGGTGTAGTAGCTGGCATGGAAAATAATCCAGTCGCTGTCCGGGTCGCTCGGATCGCGGTTCTGCGAGGGCCGCACGCCGACCGCCGGCAGTTTGTCCTTCTGCAGCAGCTTCTGCTGGAACGCCTTTTCGCCCATCCGCGCGCGGTAGAACTCGGCCAGCGCCGCGTAGCGCTGCATGTCGTCGTCGAGGCCCTCGGAGTTCTGAAACATCGCGGCGTTGTCGCCGTAGAAGCGGTTGAGAATGCTTTCCACCTCTTTGAAGGTCTGCTGCTGCTCCTCGGTCGGCGTGTGGTCCTTGTTGTAGTCGACCATCCCCGAATACAGGTTCACCAGCCCGGGCGCCAGCGGGAAGAACAGCCGTCCGCCGGTCAGCACCATCACCCGGTGCAGCGGCTCGTAGCCTTCGTACGGATGCTTGGTCAGCTTCCAGATCGAGCCGGTCTCCATGATGAATTCAAGGGTGCGCTGGAGCTGCTGAACCGGGACGTCGTCGAGCGTCTTGTTCAGGTCGGTCAGCACCTTGACCGCCTCGTCGTCCTCCTTGGCTTCGTGGTACCACTCGGCCAGCCGGATCCGCGCCGAGAGATTGGTCAGGGTGTCGTCTTTCTTGATCGCCGCGATGCCCTCGATCTGCCGCTTGAAGGCGTTTTTCCACAGCCGGCACTGGCTGTAGAGGCTGGAGACCTCGAAGTAGTTGGCCGAAATCCGGTCGCCCGAGGCCAGCACCCCCTCCATCGTCTTGATGCCGAGGTTGTAGGTGTGGTAGTGCCAGTAGGACTGCACCCGGATCATGGTCTCGGCATATTTGGGATCGACGAACATGCGGGTCGACAGCACATACGCGGTGCGGGTCTTTTCACCCGCGAACCGGAACAGGAATTCGACTTCGTCGGGCGAGAAATCCATCCGCCCTTCCTGGTCGTAGGAGCGCACGCCGGCCTCGATCAGCTTGTCGAGGTTGTCGCCGGTCAACTGGCGGGCCGGGCCGGTGTCCAGAAAGTTCAGCGTGTACTCGGTTTTTTCGACCTTCTTGTTGTCGTCGCCGGTCTCCGCGACTTTCTTCTCGGTCACCCAGCCGCAGGTGGCGTGGCCGGGCACGCCCATCACGTAGGACGGACGGCCCTGCAGGCGCGTGATCCGTTGGTAGAACTCGGCCATGTCGTCGCAGTCGCCCAGAATGCACCCGGCGTAGCGGCGGTTGGCGGTCTGATCGGAGGTCTGGTGGATGTCGCCCACCTGCACGCTGTTGCCGATGATGTCGGGGAACTCCGCGTCCGGACTGTCGAAGACGTACTGGAACAGGTTTTGGAACAGGATGTGCAGATAGCCGGGCGTGTCGAGCTTGTCGGCCAGTTCCTGGAAAAAGGCCACGTGCGCGGCACTGCGTTCGGCCACCGGCATCAAGGCGAAATCGGGCAGCGTGATGACGCCCTTGGGCACCACCATGCCTTCCACCGAACCGTCGAAACGATAGATCGGAATGTGGGGCGGGAACATTTCGGCCGGCGGCAGAAAAATCGGCTTCATGTTCGGCGAGAACAGCGCGCGCGCCGCATTGTCCCAGCGCGCCGTGTCGCAGCTAAATTTACGGGTCTTCACGTCGTAGGTGGCCAGCGTGCCGTAGAAGGGGAAGGAGACCTCCAGCCGCTTGTAGTCCTCGCGGGCCAGGATGGCGTCGAGATTGTGGCTGTCGGCGTGGTCAAAAATGCGGTGAATGTAGATGCGCGATTCCTTGGGCTCGTTGTCGGGCACCAGCCGGCCGATGATCAGGTGGGTCTCGCCGGTCGGCGCGTCGAAAAATGTCCACAGCTTGTTGCCCCAGGGATTCTGGTATTCGATCAGTTCGCTTTTGTCCGCAGCCGTCAGGACGAACCGCGGCTGGAAGGCCGAAATCACCTTGCAGGCGGCGAGGTAATCGTCCAGCTCCTTGCGGAAAAACGAGGTCAGCTTGTCGCCCAGCGCCTTGTGGAAATAGTGGTCGGTGATCACCAGCCGGCAGAAACCGCCGGTCAACTGATCGTCGGAGGAGGCTTTCTCGATCTGATCCGAGTCGGTCATGGAACTGACATCGACCAGCCGCATCAGCGCATGCTGCACGCCGTAGGAGAGGTTGGCGTCATCGGCGTCGATTTTCTCCTGCAGCTTCTTGCTGGCGGCGATGAAATTGGCGCAGTCCAGGTCGGCCTGCTTTTTGTCCCAAGGCGAACGCGTCAGGCTGTAGACCTTGCCGTCGATCCAATACTGCGGGATCGCGCCTTTCTTGGCCAGCCGGTACTGAAACACCAGCATCCCGGCCACCAGCATCCGCACCCGACCCTGCAGCGCTTCCGGCTCGATTTTCTGGCTCTTGAAGTACGCAGTCACCTTGTCCAGGGAGTCGATCAACCCGTCGGCCGCGCCCAGGGCCGAAAGGTTGTTGCTGCCGTTCAACTGGAACTCGTAGCCCTGGTATTCAAAATGTTCGAAGAAATCGTTGTCCTCCAGCGCCTCATGCGAGGAATTGGTGAACAGCAGCAGGTCGCGGGCGTCCTTGCCCTCGCCCATCTGCAGCTCGATTTTCGCCGTCTGGGGATCGATACCGACCACCTTCAGGCCGTCGTGCCGGGCCTGCATGCTCTGGGCGAGCCGATTGAGCAGCGCGGCCGGAGCCCCCTGCTGGGTCTCTTCCTCGGCCGACAGCCCGACCAGACCGACAGCGACCAATACAAAGGCCAGAATCGCCCGTAGGGCGCGGGCGCGGTTGAGATGCATACAGCGAATCCTTGCCTGGGGAACGAGACATTGGCCCTGCGGGCCGAAGCAGCCGTGCACCATATTAACGCCGAAGTGGGGCATGGTTTTCACTTAGACCGGAAAAATCCGGCCCCAAGTGGCCCCTGGGGCCACTCCCCAACCGGGTGGCCCCTGGGGCCACTCCCCAACCGGCATCGCTGCGCGTTGCCGACTTCCGGGACAGAACAATGCGGGGTGTCCGCTCCCGTTGGTCGCGGGGACCGCTTGGGGGGGGATGGACAGACTTACGGAGCCGAAGGGGGGGTGGAGGAAGAGCCGGCAGGATGCCGGCGCTCCCGGGAGTGGGTGTGGTCACGGAGCCGAATGCATGGTTTGGACGCGGCGATAACACACGCTCGCAAAGCCGCATGCACGGTTTGGACGAAGAGCGGGTGAGGTCACCCGCGCTCCCAGGAGGCGGGGCGTTCGAGAGGGGGTGCTCGCGCGGGGCGAAGGGACATTTCGCGTGAATAGGGCAGGCACGGTGGCCCCGGCCCGTACAGCGCTGATGGGAAGCCGTGGGCAGGTCTTTCCAAAGCCCAAAGCCTAAAGCCCAAAGCCCAGAAGTCGCGGTGGGGCGCGGTGGTCCCGCGGCAACTTTCGCAAATAGATCGCATTTCGTCCTTGCACAAGCTGCACATGGGCGTGTCTAATTAAGTACGGCGCGGCGGCGCTCCGGTCGTCGCGCTCCCACAGGCAGTTGCAGCCGACGGGGCTTCCCCTCCGGCCGCTTTGCCTTCGCTCACCACCGAGGAACCTGCCATGGCCGGGGACATTCTCGAGTTGCTCAAAAAGGGCTTCGACAAGGATTCGTTTCGTTCGCTGCACTGGTCGGGGTCCTTCAACGACTACCTCGAAATGTGCCGGAAAAAGCCGGAAATCACCCGCAACGCCTACCAACGGCTGTACGACATGATCCTGTCCTACGGCTACGAAGAGGTCCAGGACCACCGCGATCACGTGGTGCGCTACAAGTTTTTCGCCGATCCCCTCAGCAACGGCCACGACGCCATCTTCGGCCTCGACAAACCGGTCGCCCGCTTCGTGAACATCCTCAAATCCGCCGCGCAGGGCTACGGCACCGAAAAGCGGGTGCTGCTACTGCACGGCCCGGTCGGCTCGGCCAAATCGACCATGGCCCGGTTGCTCAAGCGCGGCGTCGAAGCCTACTCCCGCATCGACGCCGGCGCGATCTACTCCTTCGGTTGGAAGGTCGTCGAAGACGGCGTCGAAAAGTTCGAAAAATGTCCGATGCACGAGGAACCCCTCAAGCTGATTCCCGAGGAAATGCGCGCGGCGGTCGAAGAACAGATCAACAAGGACAACGGCGGCCACCAGGTGGTGATCCGCGGCGACATCTGCCCGTTCTGCCGGTATTACTTCCAGACCCTGATGGAACAGCACGGCGGCGACGTCGGCAAGGTCATCGACCAGATCCGCGTCTACCGGCTGGTGCTCAGCGAAAAAGACCGCATCGGCATCGGCACCTTCCAGCCCAAGGATGAAAAAAACCAGGACTCCACCGACCTCACCGGCGACCTGAACTACCGCAAAATTGCCGAGTACGGTTCGGACTCCGATCCCCGCGCCTTCAACTTCGACGGCGAATTCAACGTCGCCAACCGCGGCATCGTGGAGTTCATCGAAGTGCTCAAGCTGGACGTGGCCTTCCTGTACGATTTGCTCGGCGCCAGCCAGGAACACACCATCAAGCCCAAAAAGTTTTCGCAGACCGACATCGACGAGGTGATCCTGGGCCACACCAACGAACCGGAATACAAAAAGCTGGCCTCCAACGAACTGATGGAAGCCTTCCGCGACCGCACGGTCAAAATCGACGTGCCCTACTGCCTGACGCTCAGCGACGAAATGAAAATCTACAACCGCGACTTCAACACCAAGTCGGTCAAAAAACATATTGCGCCGCACACCATCGAAGTCGCCGCCATGTGGGCGATCCTGACACGGCTCGAAGAGCCCAAAAAAGCCAACCTGACGCTGATCCAGAAACTGCGGCTGTACGACGGCAAATCGATGCCCGGCTACACCGAAGACACCGTGGCCGAAATGATGCAGGCCGCCAAGCACGAAGGGCTGTCGGGCATCTCGCCGCGATACATCCAGGACAAGGTCTCCAACGCGCTGGTGGTCATGGACCACGTCAATTGCATCCATCCGTTCATGGTCTTCACCGAACTGGAGGAAGGCCTGTGGCACCATTCGCTGATCACCAGCGACCAGCAGCGGCAGCGCTACAAGGAACTGCTGGCGATGGTGCGCAGCGAATACGAAGAAATGGTGAAAAACGAAGTCCAGCGCGCGATCTGCGCCGACGAAGACGCCATCGCCAAGCTGTGCCAGAACTACATCGACAACATCAAGGCCTACACGCAGCGGGAAAAAATCCGCAACAAGTTCACCCACGAAGCGGAGGAACCGGACGAGCGGCTGATGCGCTCGATCGAGGAAAAGATCGACATTCCCGAGGCGCGCAAAGAAGTCTTTCGCGGCGAAATCATGAACTACATCGGCGCGTTGGCGCTGGAAGGGCGCAAGTTCGACTACCGCACCAACGACCGGCTGCGACGGGCGCTGGAACTGAAACTCTTCGAGGACCAGAAAGACGCGCTGAACCTGTCGGGCGTTTTGACCGATGTGGTCGATCGCGAAACGCAGGAAAAGATCGACGTGGTGAAGACGCGCATGATCAAGGCGATGGGCTACTGCGAAATCTGCGCCACCGACGTACTGAACTACGTGGCCAGCATTTTCGCGCGCGGCGACACGAAGGAGGAGGAATAAAGCTGAGATCGGAACTTCGATGCATGCGGCAAGGTTCGAACAGCCCGGAGATCGTCCAACGGGCGGCCGACGCGACGAATCGAGTTTCGCATCTCACATCTGACGTTTCAAGTTTCTGAGGGATACGCAGTGCCTTCGAACATTGAACACGACCACGGCCGCTTCCGCCAAATCGTGCGGGGCAAGATCAAACAGGGCCTGCGCCGGTTCATGGCCAAGGGCGAAATGATCGGCCGGCGCGGCAAAGACACCGTCGCGATTCCGATGCCGGAAATCCAGATTCCGCATTTTCAGTTCGGCACCAACCAGGGCGGCGTGGGGCAGGGCGAAGGCAAACCCGGCGATCGCTTCGGGCCGCAGTCCGACCCGGGCGACGGCAGCGGATTGGCCGGACAGGAAGGCGCGGAGCACGCACTGGAAGTCGACGTGACCTTCGATGAACTGGCCAAAATCCTGGGCGAGGAACTGGAACTGCCCAAGATCGAACCGCGCGGCAAAAAATCGATTGAAACCACCTCGGTGCGCTACTCCGGCATCCGCCCGACCGGGCCGGAATCGCTGCGGCACTTCAAGCGCACCTTCAAGAACGCCCTCAAACGATCCATCGCCGCCGGCACCTACAACATGGCACAACCGAAAATCGTGCCGATCCGCGAAGACCGTCGCTACCGCGCCACGCGCCTGAAACAGGTCCCCGAAAGCCAGGCCGCGATTCTCTACGCCATGGACGTATCCGGTTCCATGGGCGAGGAGCAGAAGGAAATCGTCCGCGCGCTGGCCTTCTGGATCGACACCTGGCTGCGCAGCCAGTACAAACAGATCGACACGCGCTATATCGTGCATGACGCCTTCGCCCGCGAGGTCGACCGCGAAACGTTCTTCCACACGCGCGAAGCCGGCGGCACGGCCATTTCCAGCGCCTACCGCCTGGCCGGCGATCTGATCGACATTCACTACCCGCCGGCCAACTGGAACATCTACCTGTTTCATTTCTCCGACGGCGACAACCTCGGCAGCGACAACGACACCGCTTTCGGCCTGCTGAAGGACAAACTGCTGCCCGACATCAACCTGTTCTGCTACGGCCAGGTTAAAAGTCTGTACGGTTCGGGCGAATTCAAAAAACTGATCGACGATCAAATCGACCAGGAAAATGTGGTGACCTTCGAAATCCGTGACCGTGAGGAAATTTACGACGCGATCAAGGCCTTTCTGGGGAAGGGAAAGTAAATGGCGCCGCTGCCCGCCCACCTCCACGCCATCCAACAGCAAATCCGTGCGATCGCGCTGGAATACAAGCTCGATTTTTTTGAAGTCGATTTCCAGATGGTCGATTTCGACCAGATGAACCGGATCGCCGCCTACGGAGGCTTTCCCACCCGCTACCCGCACTGGCGCTTCGGGATGGAATACGAGAAACTCAGCAAGCAAGCCGAATACGGGCTGGCCAAAATCTACGAACTGGTCATCAACAACAATCCCTGCTACGCCTACGTGATGGATTCCAATTCGCTGCTCGATCACAAGCTGGTGATGGCGCATGTCTACGGCCACAGCGATTTCTTCAAAAACAATCTGGCCTTCGCGCAGACCAACCGGCACATGATCGACGAGATGGCCAATCACGCCACGCGGATCCGGTCGTATATCGATTACTACGGCGCCGAGGAAGTCGACGATTTCCTGTTCCGCGTGCTGTCGCTGGAAGACCTGATCGACATCTACGCGCCGCATCACCAGTTCGCGGCGGCGGCCGCGCCCAACCAAAAAACCGATCCCATCTCCGGCCGCACCATCAGCCGACGCCGCGCCAAGGAACCGGCCAAAAAGCTGCCGGCGCGCGACTACATGGACCGCTTCATCAATCCCAGCGCCGAAACCGCCGACGGCCCGCGCCAGATTCCGCTCACCCGCAGCTTCCCCGACAAAGCCGCCCGCGATGTGCTCGGTTTCCTGCTCGAATACGCGCCGCTCGAACCGTGGCAGAACGACGTCGTGTCGATCGTGCGGGAAGAAATGCTGTACTTCGCGCCGCAGATTCAGACCAAAATCATGAACGAAGGCTGGGCGTCGTATTGGCATTCGCGGATGATGACCGAACGGATCATGGCCGACGCCGAAATCGTCGATTTCGCCGATCATCATTCGGGCACGGTGGCGATGCAGCCGGGGCAAATCAACCCCTACCGCGTCGGTCTCGAAATTTTCCGCGACATTGAAGACCGCTGGAATCGCGGTTGCTTCGGCCGCGACTGGGAGGAATGTACCGACCTGCGCCTGCGCAGCCAGTGGAACAAACACACCAACCTCGGGCGCGAAAAAATCTTCGAAGTCCGCAACATCTTCACCGACGTGACCTTCATCGACGAATTCCTGACCCCGGAAGTGGTCGAACGCAGCAAGCTGTTCACCTTCCGCGGCGATCCCGGCGCCGAGCGCGGTGCGGTGATCGAAAGCCGCGCCTTCGCCAAAATCAAGAACAAGCTCCTGCGCCTGCTGACCAACTTCGGCCGGCCCTACTTGCAAGTGGTGGACGGCAACTACCACAACCGCGGCGAACTGTTTTTGAAGCACCGCTTCGACGGCCAGGAAATCGACGTGAACATCGCCAAGGAATCGCTCAAAAACCTCGCCGCCATCTGGACCCGCCCCACTCACCTCGCGACGGTGGTCGGTGGCAAAGGCCGCGTGGTGAGCTGCGACGGCACCAACTTTGAATCCCGCTCCGTCGATCTGGAAGCCGACGAAAAAGCCATCCTGGCGCAGCTCGAAGCCGAAGACAACATGGCCTGATTGGCCGTGGCCCCTGGGGCCACTCCCCAACCGGCATCGCTGCGCGTTGCCGACTTCCTGCCCATTTCCATCCGGGGCGGCCGCTCCCGTGGGTCGCGGAAGGTCGGCGACGACCTGGACCTGAATAGGGGTGCCAGGAAAACTTAAGAGAGCTCTCGCGAAGTCGCCAAGTCGCTCGGTGCAGAACGATGAAAGGGATTGGGCAACTTGGCGGACTTCGCGCCTTTGCGAGGGAAAATCTTCGTAAAATATAACGGCATGATCGTTGTGCTGGTTACAAGATTCAATTGAACCCCGAGTTCCATTCCGTTCTCCGCTCGCGTCCACCGCTTCAAGCGATACCATTAAGGGGCCCCTTGCGGCGTACTGCTTCGCGCCCCTCCCCTTTCCCGGCACCGCTCACCAGGAGTATCACCATGTCCAAAGCCAAACATGCTTCCAACGGCAACGGCGGCGCTGCCGTTCATCCGCACGGCGAGCGCCGTCACGGCGGCCGGCGCCACGGCGACACGCCCGTCCCCGAAGACCTCACCGAAAGCATCGCCGCCGAAGGCATGCTCGGAATGGAATCCGACGCCCTGGTCGAAGCGGTCAAGAACTTCAACGAAGCCGCCGAGATCATGGACCTCGATCCCAACATCACCCCGCGCCTGCGCCAACCCGACAAAATCATCATCGTCAGTTGCCCGGTCCAGCGCGAGGACGGCCACGTCCAGATGTTCACCGGCATCCGTGTCCAGCACTGCGACATTCTGGGCCCGTACAAGGGCGGCGTGCGCTTCCACCCGGATGTCGAATTGGGCGAAGTCACCGCGCTGGCGATGGCGATGAGCTGGAAAACCGCGCTGATGGGCCTGCCCTTGGGCGGCGCCAAGGGCGGCGTGCGCGTCAATCCGCACACGCTCACCAAGGGCGAACTGGAGGCGCTCACCCGCCGCTACACCTCCGAACTGCTGCTCAACATCGGCCCCGACATCGACATTCCCGCGCCCGACATGGGCACCAACGACCAGATCATGGCCTGGATGATGGACACCTATTCGATGCACTTCAGCCGCACGACGCCGGGCGTGGTCACCGGCAAGCCGGAACTGACCGGCGGATCGGCTGGCCGGCGCGAAGCCACCGGCCGCGGCGTGGCCTACATGGTCGAGGAAGCCTGCCGGGTGCTCAATATGAAACTGGAAGGCGCGCGGGTGGTCGTGCACGGCTTCGGCAACGTCGGGTCGGTCGCCGTCGATCAGCTTTCCCAGCGCGGCGCGAAAATCGTGGCCGTCGCCGACGCCAACGGCGGATACATCAACGACAAGGGCATCAACGTCGCCGCGGCGATGAAACATACCTCGTCCAGCCGCGGCCTGACCGGCTTCCGCGGCGGCGATCGGGTCGATTCGATGGAGGTCCTGACACACCCCTGCGACATCCTGATTCCCGCCGCCACCGCCGGGGTGCTCACGAAGAGAAACGCCCACCGCGTCAAGGCGCGCCTGATCGCCGAGGGCGCCAACGGCCCGACCACGCAGGACGCCGACGCGGTATTCGAGGCCAACGACATTTTTGTCGTGCCCGACATTCTGTGCAACGCCGGCGGCGTGACCGTGTCGTACCTTGAATGGGTCCAGGGCGGCGCGCATCTGTTCTGGGACGAACATGAAGTCAATGAACGGCTGAGCAAAATCATGCGCGACGCCTTCCACAAGACGCTGGCCGTGTCCAAGGAGCGGAAAATCTCGATGCGCATGGCCTCTCTGGTCATGGCCATTCACCGCATCGAACAGGCCATGCGCCTGCGCGGCCTGTACGCCTAGTGGCCCCGGGGGCCACTCCCCCACCGGCATCGCTTCGCGTTGCCGAGTCGATGCGCAGAACGATGCTTCGGATTGCTCCCGTTGGTCGCGGCGGTGGTTTGGGGAAAGCGAAGCGACCGGCTGAGCGATGTCGGAAATGACGTTCCGGAAAAATAAGAGCCGCGACGGAAGGGATCAGACAACGCCGGTAGAAATGCGCAAAAAAGAAGCCGCCGCTCAAGACGGTTCTGGCGTTGATTTTTCTACACAATATTTGAATAATGGAACACGTTGCCGGAACGCCGGGGTTCGTCAGCCGGGCGCGCGTAGTCGCGTTTCCGTCGCCGTGTAGCGATGGCCGGACCGGCAAGCGGTTCGCGGTGGCGTGGGTCGGGCAGCGAGCGGGGGTGCGATGTCAAGCGACGATGCAGACGCCGCCAAACTGCGCGCGGAGCTCGCCCAGGCCCAGGCCGGCCTGGCCACGGCCGGGCACAACCAGGCCTCTTTTTTGCGCATTCTCGAATGCGCCGAACTGAGCGTCGACGACCGCTTGCAGGTGACCTTCTCGCGCAACGGCGAG
Source organism: Planctomycetota bacterium (assembly GCA_050730415.1). GTDB lineage: Bacteria > Planctomycetota > SZUA-567 > H5-PLA8 > JBOHNC01 > JBOHNC01. The sequence continues at coordinate 2,233 of JBOHNC010000014.1, read as the reverse complement.
CAAATTTTCGAGTCCTGCAACACGCCCTGCGCGGTGCTCGACCTGTTCACCGAAAGCGCCGAAGCGCGGCGCTACTTCGAATGGATTTTCGACCAGCGCGAGGTGATGCGCGCGCAGGCGAAAGCCGCCGAGTCGATGCCCTGGGACCAGATCTTCCCCAGCCCGCGGCGGCGCGAAGATTCGCTGCTGCGTTTCCACCCGCTGCCGGCGCAGGATTGGGAGGTGACCGCCGACAGCGCGCTCACCCGCGGGCCGACCAACCCGCTGGGCGCCTACCTGATGTCCCACCGCCAACTGCTCGCCGCCGACCAGGATTTCCGCATCGAATATGAGGCCACGGCGGGGCCGGAGCCGGGGGACCTGTCGCTGGTGGTGGGCGGCGCGGCCGACGACGGGATTTTTAACCAGCAGGCGCCGCTGCCCGAAGACCGCGGATATTGTTTTGCGTTCGGTGGCAACGCCAACACCGTCAGCGAACTGCAGCGTTTCCGACGCTCGATGGCCGCCAGCGCCACGGTGCTTGAACCCGGCCGGACCTACCGCTGCGCGGCGGAACGCGTCGGCGGCCGGCTGCGCTTTTACGTCGACGGCGCGGTGCTCTACGAATACATCGACATTCTGCCGCTGCTCGGAGACGGCCACGGCTACGTGGGTTTGTATACCTGGGGCGCCGGGCAGCGGTTCGCCAACCTGCGGGTGGCTTCGCGGCCGACCTGTCTGTCGCAGGAGCAGCGCCGGCAGATCGCCGCCTACCGGGCGCCGGTGCTGGAGGCGCGCAGCGCGACGCCGCGCTACGTCGAAGTGCGGCTGGTCGGCACGCGCACCGGACAGCCGCGGACCACCTACCAGTTGCTGGCGCGGGATTCGACCGCGGCGATTCTCGAAAGCCACCGCCGGCGCGACGCCGAACGCGCCTCCAATTTCGAAGCCGAACGGCTGGCCGTCACACTGCGCTCGATCGGCGACGGGATCATCACCACCGATATTCACGGCCTGGTCACGCTGATGAATCACTCGGCCGAAGTCCTGACCGGCTGGACCCAGGCGGAGGCGCTGGGCAAACCGCTGACGAAGGTGTTCCACATCATCCGCGCCACCCGGCTGGGCGGGCCCGACGAACGCGGTGTCGGTGTGCTGCTGGATGGCAAAGCCGCCGTGATCCTCGGCGACGACGCGACCCTGACCATGGTCGCGCGCGACGGAACACGGCGGTTCATCCAAAGAACCGCCGCTTCCATCCAGGACGCCACCGGGCGGGCGCTGGGCACCGTGCTGATTTTTCGCGACGTCACCGCTCAACACCGGGCTGACGAAGCGCGGGCGCAGTTGGCGGCGATCGTGGAATCCTCCGAGGACGCGATCATCGGCAAATCGCTGGACGGGCGGATCGTGAGCTGGAACGCCGGCGCCGAGCGGATGCTCGGGTACACCGCGGCCGAAGTGATCGGCCGCAGCGGCGAATTCCTGCTGGCCCAGGGCGCTCCGCACGAAACCACCGAAATGACCCAGCGGGTGGCCACCGCGCAGACAGCCGAGCACTACGAAACGGTGTATTTGACCCGGGATCTGAAGCCGATCCACGTCGCGCTCACCAAGTCTGTCATTCGCGATGCAGCCGGCCTGTTGAGCGGCGTTTCGACCATCGCCCGGGACATCGGCGAGCGCATCCGCACCGAGGCGGCCCTGCGTGAAAGCGAAGAACGCTATGCGCTGGCCGCGCGCGGCGCCAACGACGGCCTGTGGGACTGGAATCTGAAATCCGGGCAGGTGTATTTTTCGGCGCGCTTCAAGGCAATGCTCGGCCTGGGCGAGAACGAGTTGGCGTCGACGATGGAAGCGTGGTATGCGCTGATCGATCCCGCCGACGTGGACGCGCTGCGCAACGCCATCGCCGCGCATGCCGCGCGGCGGACCTCGCAACTGGAAGTGGAGCACCGGATGTTCCACGCCGATGGCTCGGTGCGCTGGATGCTGACCCGCGCGATGGGTGTATTCGACGAAAGCGGCCAGGCCACCCGCATTGCGGGGTCGCTCACCGACGTCACCGACCGCAAGGCCGCCGAAGAGCAGTTCCGCCACGACGCGCTGCATGACCAGTTGACCGGCCTGCCCAACCGCGCGCTGTTCGCCGATCGGCTGGGCCACGCGTTGCAGCGCATGCGCCGCAACAAGGACTATCACTTCGCGGTGATGTTCCTCGATCTCGATCGGTTCAAACGTGTCAACGACAGCC
>JBOHNC010000013.1:0-16828 GCA_050730415.1 Planctomycetota bacterium | reverse complement strand
GGTTCAGGAAGACCTGCTTGATCTGGTCCGGGTCCACCTGCACCTGCGGCAGGTCCAGCGGCACGTCCACCTCCACATCCACATTGCTTTTGATCAGTTGGTGGCGGTAGAGCATCAGCAGGTCGTCCACCAGCGAGCGCACCGCGGTCGGCCGGAACACCAGCGTCGGCGGCCGTGAAAATTCCAGAAAGTTCCGGATCACGCTCTCCAGCCGCTGGATTTCCTCCGACAGCACCCGCACGTTCTCTTCGATCTTCTCGTTGCCCCGCATCGCCTTGCCGATCGAAAACAGATTCAGCTTCATCGAGGTCAGCGGGTTGCGGATTTCATGCGCCACCCCCGCCGCCAGCCGCCCCACCGAGGCCAGCTTTTCGGCCTTCATCAGCAGCATTTCCAACTGCTGATTCTTGGTCGCCAGTTCGTGGTTGAGCTGCTCCCGGTCCGCCTCGATCCGCCTGCGTTCGACGATTTCCTGTTGCAGCGTCACGTTGGCCGCCTGCAAGTCGGCGGTGCGCTCCCGCACCCGCTGCTCCAGTTGCGCATGCGCCGCCCGCAGCGCCGCCTCGGCCTCCTTGCGATCGGTCACGTCGCGGGTGGCGGCGTGGATTTCAAGCATCTCGCCAGTGCGCGGATCGTGCCGCGACCAGTACATCGTCTCGCACCAGATCGTCCGCAGGTCCTTGCGCAGAAACCGGTGCTCCACCCGTTTCTGCAGCGGCGCGGTCTGCGGCTGGCTGAAGATCGCCCGGACCGCCTCGCGGTCCTCCGGCGCCGCGAACTCCCACGGCGCCCGGTTGATCAGCTCCTGCGGTTCGTAGCCGAGCAGCCGCCGGCAGGCGCCCGACACATATTTGTAGGCCCCTTCCAGCGTGTGCCGCGTGATCCAGTCGTGCGAGTTCTCCGTCAGCAGCCGGAAATGCTCCTCGCTTTCGTGCAGTTCCTGCTCCGCCCGCCGGCGCAGCGCGCGGTCGGCGGCCTCGCGGATTTCGCGGTCGATCACCGGCACCAGCCGCTTCAGATTGCCCTTGATCAGGTAGTCGTGCGCGCCTTTTTTCATCACCGACACGGCGATTTCCTCGCCGATCGCCCCCGACACGATGATGAACGGCAGATCCAGCCCCACCTCCTGCAACAGCACCAGCGCGTCCGGCCCGCTGAACTGCGGCATCGAATAGTCCGAGACCACCACGTCCCAGGGGTGCTTTTCGAGCATCTGCCGCATCGCCGCCGGCGTGTCCACCCGCTTGTACAGCGGATCGTACCCGCCGTGCCGGAGCTCGCGCAGCAGCAGCAGTACGTCATCCTCCGAATCTTCGACCAGCAGGACCCGCAGCACCTTGCGCATCTACAGTCCTCCCCCCCGCGGCGGCGCTTCGTTGTGCAGGACCCAGTACAGGCCCAACTGCTGCACCGCGTTGCGGAAAGCATTGCTTTCCACCGGCTTGCGCACATAGCTGTTGGCACCCAGGCTGTAGCCCTCCACGATGTCCCGCTGCTCGTTGGACGAGGTCAGAATCACCACCGGCAGCAGTTCGGTCTGGGGGTTGGAGCGGATCCGCTGCAGCACCTCCAGCCCGTCCACCTTGGGCAGTTTCAGGTCGAGCATCACCACCTGCGGGTGAATGGCCGCGCCCGCATGCGCGCCGGTTCCGAACAGGAACTCCAGCGCCTCCACCCCGTCGCGCGCGATCAGGATGGGGTTGCCGAGATTCATCTTTTGCAGCGCCCGCAGCGTCATGGCCTCGTCGTCGGGATTGTCCTCGACCAGCAAAATCGGCCGCTCATTCATGGCTTCCACTCCTTTTTTCGGCTTCGTGCTTCAAGGTGAAGTACACCGTCGCCCCCTGATCCACCGCCCCCACCGCCCAGATCTGCCCGCCGTGCCGGCTGACCACCCGGTTGGTGATCGCCAACCCGATGCCGGTTCCCTCGAACTCCGTCACCGCGTGCAGCCGCTGAAACGGCGTGAATAATTTCTTGACGTAGCGCATGTCGAAGCCCGCCCCATTGTCGCGCACCCAATAGGTCGCGCGACCCTCGTGCTCCCCGTGGCGGAATTCGATCGTCGCTTCCTTTCGGTTGCGCGTGAACTTCCAGGCATTGCCCAGCAGGTTCTGCAACAGGGCCCGCAACAGCGTGCCGTCACCGTGTGTTTTCAGCCCCGGGTCGATCGTCACCGCCACCGTGCGCGCCGGCTCGATCTGGCGCAGCTCCGTTACGATCGACTCCGCCATTTCGCTCAGGCTCACGTCGCTTATCCGCAGTTCGCTGCGCGTCACGCGCGACAGGTTCAGCAGGTCGTCGATCAACTGCGCCATCCGCTGCGTCGCGCTGTGGATCCGCTCGATGTACTCCTGCCCCTGCTCGTCCACCTGCGACTTGTAGTCTTCCTTGAGCGCCTGACTGAAGCCGTCAATCGAGCGCAGCGGCGCGCGCAAATCGTGCGAGACCGAATAGCAGAAAGCTTCCAGTTCCCGGTTGGCCACCGTCAGTTCGCGCGTCCGCGCCTGGATCAGGTCCTCCAACTGTTCGCGATATAACTTCAGCTCCTTTTCGTTCCGCTTGCGCTCGGTGATGTCGTGGGCGATCGACGACACGCCAATCACCTCCCCGGACGGGTTGCGGATCAGCGACCGCGTCAGCGCCACCTCGATCGGCATCATGTCCTTGCGCAGCAGCCTGATTTCCGAATATTCCGACTGCGCCTGCTGCACCACCCGCTGCGTCGCGCCCACCCCGCCGGCCTCTCCGGGCGTGGCCCCCTCCGTCGCCAGAAAATCCCCCTTCGTCCCGATCGCCTCCGCCGCGGTGTACCCCAGCATCCGCTCCGCGCCCGCGTTCCAACTGGTGATGACCCCGTCCAGAGTCTTGCTGAAAATCGCCCCGTCGGTCGATTCCACGATGGCCGCCAGGTGCGCCCGCGCCAATTCCGCCTTTTTGCGGTCGGTCACGTCGCAGATGATGTACACCGCGCCCACCCGCGCCCCGCGCTGGTCGTGCATCGCCGAGTAACTCACCTCCACCAGCCGCTCCGTGCCGTCCCGGTTCACCAGCGTCCGCACCCGGTCCACCGTCGCCGGATGCACCGCTCCCTGCGAACTCGAACTCCCCGCCGCGCGCGAACCTGACCTGCCTGCCGCCCCCGGCCGACCCGCCCGATTTCCCAAGTCGGCGGCATCCTCACCCTCGTCCTGGTGACCCTCCACCGACCAGATGCTCGCGATTTCATCGTCGAGCACCCCGAACACCTCCTCCAGCGGACGGCCCTCCGCGTCTTTCCAGCTCCATCCGGTGAGCGCCTGCGCGACCGGATTAATCAGACGAACGCGGTTGTGCGTATCCGTGGCGATCACCCCGTCGGCGATCGACCGCAGCGTCACCGCCAAGCGTTCTTTTTCGTCCGCCAGCGCCCGTTCCATCCGCTTGCGCTCGGTCACATCCACCATCGTCCCGACCATGCGGTAGGCGTGCCCCGCGCTGTCGCGCGCCAAGAGGCCCATGATGTGCATGTCCCGGTATTCACCCGATTTGTGCTTGAGCCGCGCATCGGTATCGTATTGCGGCTCGGATTTTTCCAGCCGCGGCCGGATGCGCTCATGAAATATTTTCAAATCCTCGGGATGCACCGCCCGCGCCACCCACGCCAGATCGTTGGGCACCTCTTCCTCGGCATAGCCCAGAATCGCCTTCCAGCGCGTCGACAAAAACACCTCGTCGGTCAGCGGATTCCAGTCCCAGATGCCCACGTTGGTCGCCTGCACCGCCAGCGCGTAGCGCTCCTCGTAGGTCCGCAGCGTGTCCATCAGCCGGTGGCGTTCGATGCCGTACTGGATGGCGCGCTTGAGCAGCCCCTCGTCGAAATGCCCCTTCACCAGGTAGTCCTGGGCACCGGCTTTCATCGCGTCCACCGCCAGCGTGTCTTCGGTCATCCCGGTCACCACGATCACCGGCGGCGCGTTCAACCGCGAACGGAGCCGCGTCAGCCCCTGCAAGCCCTCGCCGTCGGGCAGGAACAGATCCAGCAGCACCAGCGCCACGTCCCCCTTGGCCACTTCGGCCAGGCCTTCGTCCAGCGTGCGCACCCAGGTCAGACTGGAGCAGCCCAACGCCGGCTGGCGCAGAAATTCCCGGATCAAGCGTGCGTCCAGCGGGTTGTCTTCGACCAACACGACCCGCCGCCTGGGATCCTTCATTGCCTGTCCGCTGCCTCCCCCTTTGGCGCCGACCGCCCGGCGCCGCCTTGTTGCCGCTTTGTCGCCGCCGCCTCAGCCCTCGGTTTCCTTCTGCTTGAGCCGGCTGCGGATGTGCTCGAACTCCGTCATCACCCGCCGGCAGGCTCGCAGCAGATCCCCCGATTCCCGCCCGCGGCTGATCCGCTGCACGGATTGCAGCAGATCGGTCAGCGTGTCCCACCCGTAGTTCGCGCTTGAACCCGCGCAGCGGTGCGCGACCTGCTCGACCCGCTTCAGTTCCCCCGCCGCCGCCGCCTGTTCCATCTCGGTCAGGTCATGCGTCGTCTGGCGCACGAACAGGTCGATCAAATCGCGCAACAGCGCCGCGTTGCCCCCGGCAATCATCCGCAGCCGGTAGGGCACCGGATCGCTGTGCCGCGCCAGCGCCGATTCGCTGACCGAGCTTCGGATTTGCGACCCCCCGCCGTACCATTTGTCCAGCAACTGCTCCAATTCCTGCTTCTGCACCGGCTTGCTCAGGTAGTCGTCCATGCCGCAGGTGAAGCACTTCTGGCGGTCCTCCTCCATCACATGCGCCGTCAGCGCCACGATCAGGGTGTGCCGCGTGTCGCCTTCCGCCCGGCGGATCGTTTCGGTCGCCTGGTAGCCGTCCATTTCGGGCATCTGGCAGTCCATCAGGATCAGGTCGAAGTGCGACTTGAGCGCCGCGTCCACCGCTTCGCGCCCGTTGGCGGCAAGTTCGGCCATGTAGCCCATTTTTTCGAGCTGCCGCAGGGTCACCTTCTGGTTGATCAGGTTGTCTTCGGCCAGCAGAATCCGCAGCGGCTTGTCGCGGTGCTGCGGCGAACGCAGGACCCGCTTGAGCCCCAGCAGTTCGCTCGGGATCGGCGTGTCGGTCAGTTTGTTTTCCGTCGGGGCAGCCGCGGCGGCGGCGCCGCCGCCCGAACTGATTTCCAGCAGCCGCCGCAGCCGTTCGATCCGCACCGGCTTGAACAGCATCGCCGCGCCGGGAATTCGCGCCACGCTGCCGTCGTCGCGGTAGCCGTAGGGCGTCAGGATCGCCACATTCAGACCGTCCAGCGCCTCCACCTGGCGGATTCCCTGCGCCCACGCCAGCCCCTGCCGCTGCTGGGGCCGCAGGTCGAGCACCGCCAGCCGGAAGGGCCGGCCTTCCGCCGCGGCCGCCTGCAAGCGCTCCACCGGATTGGCTTCCTCGGTCTCCAGCGTCACCTCCGGATGCGCCGCGAGGTACAGCTCGAAGGCCCGGCGGTGCGCCGGATGCACCCCGGCCAGCAGCACCCGCATCGGCTCGATCCGCGGCCGCGGTTCGGGCGGCGCCGACACCTTCTGCAGCGTCAGTTCGAACCAGAACGTCGAGCCTTTTTTCAGCGTGCTCTCCACGCCGATCGTGCCGCCCATCAGCTCCACCAGTTGCTTGCAGATCGCCAGCCCAAGCCCCGTTCCGCCGAACTGCCGCGTGGTCGAATTGTCGGCCTGCGAAAACGCCTGGAACAGCTTGCCCACCTGGTCCTTGGCGATGCCGATCCCGGTGTCGCGGATTTCGAACCGCAGCCGCGCCTGCTCCGCTGTCTCCGTCAGCTTGGTCACCTCCACTTCCACCGCGCCGTTTTGGGTGAACTTCACCGCGTTGCCCATCAGGTTCAGCAGCACTTGGCGCAGCCGCGCGGCGTCGCCGGTCAGTTGGTCGGGCACCGTCGGATGCAACAGCAGGGAGAGCTCCACGCTGCGGCTGTAGGCCGCCTCCGCCAAAAGCTCGCTTACCCCCTCCACCGTCGCGACCAACTGGAACGGATGGTTCTCCAACACCATCTTGCCCGCTTTGATCTTCGAGAAATCCAGAATATCGTTGATCAGCGTCAGCAGCGCTTCGGCCGACCCACGCACCGTTTCGCAGTACTCGCGCTGTTCGGTCGTGAGCGCGGTTTCCAACAGCAGGCCGGTCATGCCGATGATCGCATTCATCGGCGTCCGGATTTCATGGCTCATGTTGGCCAGAAAGTCGGACTTGATTTTGGCGCTTTCGAGCGCCGCGTCGTGCGCGGCCTTCAGGTGTGCCTCCGCCGATTTCCGCTCGGTAATGTCGGTGATCGTCCCGGTCAGCCGCACCGGCTGGCCGCGGATGTCGAACACCGTCGTGGCCCGCACCAGCATCCAGCGCCAACTGCCGTCTTTGTGTTTGATCCGGTGCTCGCACTCGCAGATCGGCGCCGATCCGGCCTGGTGCTCGTTCAAATGCCTCTGGAGGTCCACCAGGTCGTCGGGATGCACCCGCGAAAACCATTCCTCCGAGCGCGCGCTCAGTTCGTTGTGTTCGTAGCCCAGCAGCGCCTTCCAGCGCGTCGAATAGTAGATCTCGCCGCTGACGAGGTTCCAGTCCCACAGCCCGTCGTAGGCCGCCCGCGCCGCCAGCGCGTAGCGCTCTTCGCTTTCGAGCATGTACTCCAATAGCCGCTGCCGTTCCACCGCGTAGCGGATCGAGCGCACCAGCAGGCTGGTCGTCAGGCCGTCCTTGACCAGGTAGTCCTGCGCGCCCTCCCGCACCGCCTGCAGGCCGTGGGTTTCTTCATCGAGCTTGGTCAGGACGACGATCGGCGTCAGCGGCGCGCGGGCACGCAGACGGACCAGCGAATCCGGCCAGCCGCCGTCGGGCAATAGCAAGTCCAGCAGCACCAGATCGACGGCGGTGGTCTTCAGATGCGCCAAGCCCGCCGCCAGCGTGCCTTCCAGCGTGACGGCGATTTCGCAGCCTTCGGCCGCTTCGAGCAACGCCGAGATGTATTTCGCATCCAGCGGCTCGTCTTCAATTAGAAGTACGTTCAGGACCCTGCGGCTCATTCCCGATTGCCCCGCCGTGCGCCCATACTCCTTCGCGTCGCCCGCGCACAAAGCGCAGGCAACGGTTCTCTGCTCCCGGCAATCCACCGGCCACGACACCACACAAAATTGCAATGGGCAGCCCGGCTGAGACTGGATTCCAGGGGCACGGGTGCCCAACATTTCGGGCACCGTAGATTCAAGTGCGCAATGTGCGCCGGTGTTTTATACCATTCTCCGACCGCGATTTCAACCCCTGCTGCACTTGTGCTCACAAAAATCCTCCGCAATAACTTGGAACCTGCCTTTCGAGGCAGCATAAACTACCGAGGATGGTGGCAATAACTTAATATAACCTACAACACAAATTCCGCATCCCTCTAACATATTCCCCGCGCGGCGCATTTTTTACCCTCCGCGCCACCGGTCCGACGCATTCCAGGTCGCGCCCGACCCGGCGCGGAAAAATTCCCACCGCTTGACAATGCCTCGATCTTCCGGCACATTAACCACTCGCATGTCCAGATTCCCTGCACATGGGATGTCCGCCCGCCCTCGATTGAACCCAGTATGCCACCGTCTTTCCCTCCGCCCGCGCCCGAAGCCTCCGCGGCTCCGGCCGACCCGCTGAATCCCGCGCCCCCGACTGCGACCGCGACCGCAGCCGCCGTTCCGGCTCCGGCCGCCACCGCTGCTGCCGCTGCCGCCGCCGTCGCCCCAGCCTCCGACTGGCGCGCCGTCGCCATGCAGATTTTTCGCTTCTTCGCCTCCCTCAAACTCGCCCTCATCCTCCTGGCCGTCCTCATCGTTGGACTCGCCTCCGGCACCATCATCGAAAGCATCCGCAACACCGCCTTCGCCAAAGCCCACGTCTACGACGCCTGGTGGTTTTCCATCTGGCTGGCCTTCCTCATCATCAACCTCACCTGCGCCGCCCTGATCCGCTACCCCTGGAAGCCGCACCTCACCGGCTTCGTCATCACCCACGCCGGCATCATCACCATGCTGGTCGGCGCCAAGGTCGGCCAGATCACCGGCGTCGAAGGCGGCATGGACCTCCACACCGGCAGCCCGCCCGCCACCTTCCTCGAAAAATTCGACGACCAGTGGATTGAAGTCGGCCTGCCCGACCAGGGCGTCGTCCACCGCCTGCCCTTCCAAGTCCAGGTCGACGACCCCTCTGCCACCGACCCCAAGGTCTACAATATCCCCCAAAGCGACCTGAAAATCCGCGTGCTCAACGTCCGCCCCGTCGATCCCATCGACTACCCCATCCCCGATTCGCACGGCGACCCGGCCGTTCACTACCGCCTCGTCACCCCCGCCGGACCGGTCCAGGGCTGGCTCGAACCCGGCGGCTCCGACTCCTCCGCCGGCCTGGTCGAATTCCATTTCAAACGCGGCCTGCCCCCCGCCTTTTCCGATGTCACCCACGCGCCCGGCCCGAGCACGATCCAACCCCTGGGCCAACCCACAGGCCAACCCACAGGCAAGCCCGGCCCCGGCCAGGTCCGCAGCGTCGAGCACTGGTTTTTCTTCCAGAACCCCGGCATGCCGTTCCTCAAGCTGAAAGACGGCCAGGTCGGCCCCGACAGCGGCCTCACCGGCAGCTTTTCCTACGCCGAGCCCGGCGGCGACCCCGCGCAGGCCCAAGCCGTCCTGCACCTGACCCTCAAGGGCCGCACCTTCGATCTGCCCGTCGACCACGCCGTCGGCCACGATCTGGCGCTGACCGACACCGCCTACACCGTCCACGTGGACCGGCTGTTCCGCAAACTCAACGTCAGCGGTTCCAAAGCCGAGGACAACCCCGACCCCAACGCGCCGCTCAACCCCGCCCTTCAGGTCACGCTCTGGGGCCCCTACGTCAGTGGCGCCGATGCCAAACCCCCGGCCGACGCCGGCGCCGATCCGCACGCGGCCAATCCGCACGCTGGCGTCCCCGGTATGGGCGGCATGGGCGGCCCCGATGGCCCCGATGGCATGGGCATGCCCCTGATGGGCGGCAAATCTCCCGACCAGATCACCTTCTACCTCGCCCCCAACGGCGCTCTGTACTTCGACGCCAAGTCTTCCCGCTCCGGCGAACAGACCCACCGCATCGAACCCGGGCAGGTATTCAAGCTCGGCTGGGCCGCCCAGATGATCCCCGGCGGCATGCAGCTCGAAGTCACCCAGTTCTATCCCCACGCCCGCGACCTGCTGTATTTCACCCCCGAGTCGGACGAAAAATTCAACCCCGACAACGTCGACGGCGTCCGCCCCGGCCTGCTGTGCGAAGTCTCCTACAACGGCGCCACGCAACAGATTTGGCTCGGCCGTCAGCGCCGCAACGTCATGCTGCCCCAAGTCCTCCTCATGAACGGCAAAACCGTCAATCTCGACTTCGCCAACCAGCGCGTCGATCTCGACTTCGGCGTCCGCCTCCAAAAATTCGACGTCCCCACCGACCAGGGCACCAACGACCCGTCGGACTTCCGCAGCACCCTCGCCATCGGCCCGGTCCATCAGCCGGACAAGGACGAAACCGCGGAAATTTTCATGAACCACCCCACCAACTACCCCAACAACGGCTACGGCGCGTTTCTGGGCACCAGCTACAAATTTTCCCAAGCCAACCACGACCCCAGCGACCCCGGCTACAGCGGCGTCCAGGTGCTGCTCGATCCCGGCTGGATGCCCAAATGGCTCGGCGCGCTGCTGATCATCTTCGGCATCTTCACGATGTTCTATCTGAAGCCCTACATCACCGGCCTGAAAGCCTCCCGCGCCGAAGCCGCCGCCAACGCCAACGGCGCGCAGGTCGTCTCGCCCGAAGCCCAGGCCACGCACGCCACCGCGCAGGACATTCTGGCCCGTGCCAAGCAACAGCGCGCCGCCGCGGGAAAATCCAATGCCTCCGCCAACGCCAAAAACCCAAATTCTTCCTCGACCTGATGTTGTTGACCTCCAGGAGCCCCAACCCATGAACCACCCTCGCACCGCCCACCCGGCCCGCACCGCCCACCCGGCCCGCCCGGCCCGCCCCGGTGACCTCGCCCGCCCACGCTGGCGCGCCGTCCTCCGCGCAAACTGGCTCTTTCTGCTCGCGCTCGCCCTGACCGCGCAGCTGACCGCCGCCGATGTCTCCGGCCAGAACAACGCCCCCGCCACCGCCGCCACCGCGTCGGCCAACCTAACCGCGCCCGCGCAGGACCCGCACGCCGCCTACATGCAGGCGGCTGCCGGCAATGCGCCGACCCCCGTGGCCGCGCCCGCCGCCGATGACAACACTTCCACCGGGCCCACCGGGCCCACGAGCCCCACAGGCGACACCACCGGCGACACCACCGGCGATACCGCCGACGGCAACCCCGCCGACGCCCCAGACCAGAATGCGCCCCCCGCCGGCCCGCCGCCCTCCTGGTCTCCCGCGCTCGATTTCCGCCCCCTCGGCCTGATGGCCGTTCAGGACGACGGCCGCAAAAAGCCCTTCGACACGCTGGCCAGCGAAACCATCGCCAAAATCACCGGCGAAACCCTTTTCAGCGGCGGCTCCAACTTCAAAGATCCCGCCACCAACCTGTCCGTCCCCGCCATGGACATCTACCTGTCGATCTGGTTCGGCAACCGGGACTGGATGAGCACGCCGTTCGTTCTGGTCGGCTCGCTGGCCTTCCGCAAGGAACTCGGCCTGAACACCGACCCCGAGAAAAAACTGTTCGCGCTCAAAGACCTCGCCCGCAACGCCGACAAACAGAAATTCGACGCCCTGCTCACCTCCGGCCAGACCAAACGCGCCGGCGAATCGCAACTGACCTGGGATGAAAAAGAAGCCTCCGACCTCTACGAGCGCCTCGGCCTGATTCAGTCCATCCAGAACGGCCGGCTGATGACCGTCGTGCCCCATCCCACCTCCGAAAAAGGCGCCTGGATGACGCTCGAAAACGCCAGCTACACCCCGCAACAGCTCGCCCCCGCCCGCGCCGCGTTCAACCAGTTGGAAGACGCCTACGTCCGCCGCGACAACGCCGCCTTCACCACCGCCTCCGTCGGCCTGGTCGAATCCCTCCGCGAACTGTCCCCCAGCGTCTACCCCGCCCGTGAATCGCTCGACCGCGAAGTCTTCTACAACCACCTGCATCCGTTCCGCTACGCCTGGCTGCTGTACCTGGCCGCGGTGCTCTTTACCCTCGGCGTCTTCCGCTCGAAAAACAAATTCATCTACGGCGCCTCGGTCGGCCTGTTTGCCATGGCGCTGCTCATGCACGCCTACGGCATCTTCCTGCGCTGCGAAATCGCCGGCCGTCCGCCGGTCACCAACATGTATGAATCGGTCGTCTGGGTCGGCTTCGGCTGCGCCTTCTTCGGCCTGATCTTCGAACTGATCTACCGCCCGCGCTACTACATCATCGCCGCCGGCACCATGGCCGTGCTCACCCTGATCCTCGCCGACATGGTCCCGGTTATCGCCGAAGCCGGCAAATCGATCGGCCCGCTCCAGCCGGTCCTGCGCGACAACTTCTGGCTGACCGTCCACGTGCTCACCATCACCCTCAGCTACGCCGCCTTCACCCTCGGCTGGTCGCTGGGCCACATCACCCTGTTCAAACATCTCGTCCATCCCAAGACCACCCTCGAACACACCCAACTGCACAACTTCCTGTACAAAGTCCTGATGCTCGGCGTGCTGCTGTTGGCCACCGGCACCATCCTGGGCGGCGTCTGGGCGAACTATTCGTGGGGCCGTTTCTGGGGCTGGGACCCGAAGGAAACCTGGGCGCTGATCGCACTGCTCACCTACCTCGTGGTGCTGCACGGCCGCTACACCGGGCTGTGGGGCCTGTTCGGCCTGAGCGTCGGGTCGGTGGTGTGCTACCTCTCCGTGCTGATGGCGTGGTACGGCGTGAATTTCGTGCTGGGCAAGGGCCTGCACAGCTACGGCTTCGGCACCGGCGGCCTGCCGCAAGTCATCACCTTCTGCACGATCGACCTATTGTTTGTCGCGGCGGTGCTGTTCCGCCGTTTCTCGCTGCCCAAGGTCGCCGCCACCGCCGCCACGCCCGCCACGCCTGGCGGTCCGGTCGATCCCGCCGAATCCGACGACCCCAGCGGCTGGCACGCTGTGTAGTTTTTTAAACAGCCGCCCGGCCTGACGCGCTCGTTCGCCGCACCATCGCCCGCCCAGCCACAGCCGGCGGCGGAATCGGCACGCTCGCACCGCCCTCCAAATGTCCGAGGCATTGTGGCATCGGTCGCCGACCGATGCAAAAACAGTGCGAGCGAAGCTCGCGCCTTTTCCCCTCTTTCCTTCTCTTCCTTCATCCTTCAAGATTCATCCTTCAAGCTTCATCCTTTCTTCAAATTCTTCCCTTTTCGCGTATCGTAGACGCTGCCTGCCGCGCGCTGCGCGCGCGCATTCACGCAACAAGGAGTCCTTCCGTGCCCTACGACTACGGCGCCTGGGAGCCGGTCATCGGCCTCGAAATCCACGTGCAGCTAAAGACCGCCACCAAGATGTTCTGCGGTTGCAAAGCCGAGTACGGCGCGCCGCCCAACACCCACGTCTGCCCAGTCTGCCTTGGCCTGCCCGGCGCGCTGCCCGTACCCAACGCCAAAGCCATCGAACAGGCCATCAAAGCCGGCCTCGCGCTGCAATGCACCGTTGCGGCCTTCACCAAGTTCGACCGCAAAAATTACTATTACCCCGACCTGCCCAAAAACTACCAGATCAGCCAGTACGATCTGCCCTTTTCGGCCGGCGGAAAAATCGCCATCACCCTCCCCGACGGCGCGCCCAAAACCATCGGCATCACCCGCGCGCATCTCGAAGAGGACACCGGCAAACTCAGCCACGGCGCGCACCTCCCCGGCAGCCAGGTCGATCTCAACCGCGCCGGCACCCCGCTGCTCGAAATCGTCTCCGAACCGGACCTGCGCGCGCCCGACGAAGCCCGCATCTATATGGAGACCATCAAGGACCGCATGGAGTTCCTCGACATCGGCGACTGCAACCTGCAGGAAGGCTCGCTGCGCTGCGACGTCAACGTCTCGGTCCGCAAGAAAGGCGCGACCGCCTTCGGCACCAAAGTCGAAATCAAAAACATCAACAGTTTCCGTTACGTCGAATTGGCCGTGGACTTCGAAATCAAGCGCCAGATCGGTCTGATCGAAGCCGGCAAGGGCGCCGAAATCCGCCAGTCCACCCGCGGTTTCGACTCGACCAACAACACCACCTTCCACCAGCGCAGCAAGGAAATCGCCGACGAATATCGCTACTTCCCGGACCCCGACCTGCCGCCAATGACCTTCACCCCGGCCTATATCGAAAAATTGCGCTCCGAACTTAAACGCACTCCGGCCGAACTCAAGGCCGACATGATTGAACGCCTCGGCCTGACCGAAGAGGTCGTTGAACAGCTCACGCGGCGCTACCAGAAAACCAAATACTTCGAAGCGGTCGTGGCCGCCGGCGCGCCGGCGCGCACCGCCGCGATCTGGGTCATCAACGAGATCGGTTCGATCAAGGGCCTGCCCGACGACCTTGCCGGGTTGCAGGTCACGCCCGAACAGTTGGCGGCGCTGATCGACATGGTCGAGAAAAAGCAGCTCACCCGCAACATCGCGCGAGAGAAAGTTTTTCCCGTGATGGTCGAAACCGGCCGCGACCCGCAGGCCATCGCCAAGGAACTGGATTTGCTGAGCGCCCCCGGCGGCGACACCGGCGCGCTGACCGCCGCCGTGCAAGCCGTCATCATCGCCAACCCCAAGCAAGTCGCCGAATACAAAGCCGGCAAAGAAGCCACGTTCAACTGGCTGCTAGGCCAAGTCATGAAACAAGGCCGCGGCAAATTCCAAGCCGATGCCGTCCGCGAAGCCCTGACAACTGCCTTGCGCTCTTAACAACCTGGGGGCGCCCAGGAAACTTCCCGGCGCGCCCGCTTTTCCCTTTGTGTCTTTTGTGCTTTTTTGTGGCCGGCTTCACATCTGATCGAACAGCGACAGCACCAGACTCCACGGCGGCGCCTCTTCCGAATCCAGCTTGATGTGGTGGTCGAAAAATGGCTGCCCGTCGACCTCATCCACCCGTGACACCCGCACCACCAGGCCGCAAATGAGCTGTCCCTTCGGGTAGTGCGGCGGAATCGGCGGCATGCGAATGCCCACCGCCGACTGTGCCGGCAGTTCCCCCGCCGTGCGCATCCGCATCCCGCCCAGCGCAATATCGAGAATCTGGCCTTCCAGAAACGCCGCCGGCTCGTTCATCGCGTCGCGCGGCGCGTAGGTCACCGAAATCGATTTGCGCACCCGCACATCCTTGCGCATCTGCACGCTCGCCGCCGAATCCGAATGCGCCAGCGAGTAGCTCAGCACCATGTCCTCGGTGCGCCGCGCCACCGTCGTCTGGAAGGTCAGCACCGCGTCGCTGGCCGACGCCAGAAACGCCACCGTCACCGAGTCCCCTTCCTTCAGCCGCCGCGGCAGGTCCGGGTGCGGCGGGTACATCACCTCGAAGCTGTCGCGGCTTTGCCCGAGCACCACCCCTTCCACCCAGACGCCGTCCGGCCCCGACAGCCTCACGATCGCGTCGATCGGCAGGTCGCGCGTCGTCGTCACGCTGGGCGCGCCCGGCGTCACGAAAAACTTCTCGCGCAGCGACAACAGCAGGTTGATGGTTTCGCGCTTGAGCGCCAGTTCAGGGTCCATGTCGAGCTGCGCCCGCAGCCGTTCCACGACCAGCCGGTCGAAGGAGGTGCGCCGGAAGGTGAAATCGAACACCTGGTTCGGGCCGATCTCGTGCGCGATGGTCTCGAACAGTTCGGTCTCGGCCACGGTCAGCCCGCGGCCCAGCGCAATCTGGTAGGTGAAGCTATACGGATCCACGCGGCCCCTCGTTTGGCTGCCGCCGTCCCGGCCGTTGCTCGCCGTCCGGCGGAAGGTTCCATTGTAGCCGCTGCCCGACCCCCCGCGCACCCCAACCCCAACCCACCCCCGCCACCCTGCATCCCCGCCTTCCCCCCCCGGCCTCTTTGCTCCCCCATGTGCTCCTTTTTTTTTCTCCTCTTCTTCTCCTCCTCCCCTATGTGTCTTTGGTGCTTTTTTGTGGCCAACTTCTTCCCGCAGCTTTCCGCTTTTTCTTTTCCCCTTCTTCTTCTCCCCTATGTGGATTTTGTGCCCTTTGTGGCCAACCTCTTCCCGCGCCTTTACAATCGGTAGCAACAATCCCTCGCCGAGGACCCCCGCCATGCTCGACTACCTCGACCAGCTCAAAAATATCATCTTCAACCTCCACCAGTGCCAGGCCCAGCACCTCCGGTCGGTGGAAATCACCGAGCCCGAAGGCATCCACCCGGTGTGGGTCGGCACCGTCGAAGAGTTCCGGCTGATCGGCCACCCGACCGCCAAAACCTGCTTCGCCTGGGAACACACCTGCGGCAACAATGAGGAAGAACTCCGCTACGTCGCCATGCTCGGCAGCGACACCCTGCGCACCCCGCGCGACGCCGTGCGCCGTATCTTAGCCCTGGACCAAGCCCGGCAAGGAGGTCAAAACAGCTCGAAGGGCCCCTAAAATGAGTATAAATATCATTACATGATATAATATTCCCCGTTAGCTTCGTTTTGTAAAACGCCCCGACGGCCTTTTGGCCTCCGCACATGTGATTTTTTTCTCCCTTTCCGCCGGAATCTTGATAGGTTGATAAGGGTTCTCTGCATATGCTCGTAGCCGGCCGACGGCCGCGCGAGTTCCCGCGGGATCCGTTTTGCGACCGCCCGTCTTATCCAAGGAGTTCCCCATGAAGTCGATTGCCTGCCTCCGCCTGCTGGCGGTCTTCACCCTCGTCCTCGCGGCGGCCCTGCCCGCCGCGCTCGCGGCCGGCGAAACCACCGCCGCCCCCAAGTACACGCCGCAGACCTACGTGCAGATCCTGCAGGACGAACTGGCCCGCTTCCAAACCCGGCTCGACCGCGACAAGGGCGACCCCAAGGTCAAAGTCCCGCTGACCACCGCCATCGACGACGGCAAAAAACTGCTCGCCATGGTCCTGCAGCTCATCAAGGACAAGAAAAATCTCGACGGCCCGGATTTCCACCAGCTTTCCAACGCCTACTACCAGGCCAAAATGGCGGTGCCGATCAACATTCCCGATGAGATCGCCTTCCTGCAAACCTGGATCGACAAAACCAAGTCTGACACCACCCAGGCCACCGAAGTCCAGGTCTACGAAGACGTCATGGTGCTGCTCAAACGCGCCCAGGCCGCTTCCGAAAAAGGCAACAATTTGGACATGCGCATGACTTTGGGGCAGGTGGCCAGCCGCGAAGCCAATGCCAACGCCTACTACACCAACGGCCAGTACAAAGGTCTCGGCCCGGACACCGCCCGCGGCGAGTACCTGCTGCTGCGGCTCGAACGCGATCCGGACGTGACGATCGCTCCGGCGCCGCAGATCAAGCCCGACCTGTCCAACCCCGCCATACGCAACGCCATCCTGCACCACTGATCGCCGACCCTGACCCGGTTCCCGACGAATTTCAGTTAGTCTGCTTTGATCCGGCGGGGGGGATCCTACGGCAAATTCGATCCGGTCCCTGTGTTTGTCGGGAAAGAACCGGAGGGAGTATGAACGATTTGGCGCAGGGTGCGGTTCCGCGCGGAGGGAGGTCGGTGGCGCACTAACTGCTTCGGATCGCGCGGAAGAACGCTTTGGGTGTGTGGTGGGGGGGCCGCCCCCCCCCCCCCCCCCCCAAAAAGTATTAACCGCCCGCCGCAACCAAGTATTGTCCACACACCCCCCCCCACAAAGTAATAAAAAAAA
>JBOHNC010000012.1:0-3898 GCA_050730415.1 Planctomycetota bacterium | reverse complement strand
GGAAGATCGCCGCCGGCAGCACCGGTAGAATTTCGTCGGCAGGCGAGCCATCCGGCATCTTGGCCTGCAAGCGCATATTGAGAATCAGAATCCAGCGCGGATCGTTCGAACGCACCAGATAGGGAATCGCTTCGCGCCAATCGCCGGTCTGCGCCAGCACAGCCTCGCCGGCGGCGAGATTCAACTTGGGATCCTGACTGGGTTTCCCACCCAGGCCGGCCACCTTGCGGACGGCTTCGGACGCGGCCGAATCGTAGGGTTTTTCCATCTGCACCCGCGCCGCCAGCAGCCGCGCGAGGTCGGCCAGGTACTTCATTTTCTGGACCTGGGCCTCGTAGCGAATCTGCCCCAACTGCTGCGTCGCCGTGTTGAAATCGTGCGCATCGACGGCCACGCGGACCAACTGCAGCTTCCATTCGAAATAGGAATGGAGCATGCCGTCAGCGGCGCCGAGGTTGCGCTGGCGCAGCGCGTCCTGGCCCTTGGTGACCAGCGCCTTCCAGGCGTCTTCCGGCTGCATCACCTTGCCCTGCACCAGAGTGCCGACGATCTGCTGCGCGAGGTCGCCGCCGTTGGCATCGGCCATGGCCAGATCCAAGGCGCGCTGGAGGAGGGCGGTTTCGAGCGCCGGGTCGCTGGCCATTCGCGCCGCGTCCTTGGACATGTTCTGCGCCAGGGCGAGGTCGTCGGCGGTGGAAGGCGTGGCGCGCACTTTGGCAATCTGAGCGCCGTAGATTTGATCGATGGTGGCGTTGGGCGATTCGGAGGCATGGAGGCCCATGGGCAGGACGACGGCCGCCAGCAAGATCGCCAGAAGGCCCTGAACGCTCCGGCGGTTGCGTCGCCGGGAGCGCAGCACAGGGCAGCACGCACCGCTGCGGTTCGACCGCGTCTCCACACCCCGCATGATCCACCCTCCCAAAGAGGTACTATTTGCAATAAACATTAGAAAACCACGGATTGCCCGCTCGGAGGAAGAAAAATGGTGCAAATTTGCACCATTGGGGCACAAATCGGTGGGCAGCATTCGCTTCGCGAGCGGCCGCATTCGGCCTTAGGCGTACACCAAATCTAGAGACGTTTCTACCGCATTCGTTGCCAATTGCAAATGCAGCAATCTATTTTATTTTAGGTGCACTTCGTGATTTTCTACATTGGTTCTATAAATGGCGCTTGAAAATACCTTCTGCCTCCCCGAGAATGGATTGGACGCGCCTGGTTTTCCGCGGGTCGCCTACATAAAAGTTCGGATCGCACTGGGCGGCCAGCGTCGATTTTTCGGGGAGCGCGCATGCCATCACCCGCTGTTCGCGGGGCCCAGCCTGCCCGGGGCCGCCTGCTGCGCATCGCACTCACCGCACTGCTCGCCATGGCCGCCACGGCCGCCACGCTGCCAGCGGCTGAACGCGTCAATATCGCCTTTCAGCCCGGCCTTTCGCCGCTCGAACAAACCCAGGTGCTCGTCCACGACGGCGCGGTGACCCTCAAGCGCCACGGCTGGCGGCACGGCGTCACGGCGCAGGTTTCCGCTGCCACGCAAGCGGCGCTCGGCGCCGATTCCGACATCCTGGGGATCGAAATCGACCATGTCGTACACGCCAGCGTTGAACCGGTGCACGCGCAAGGCGGCGGCACGGCGACCGGCCAGTCCGCCGAAATCACGCCCACCGGCGTCAGCCGCATCGGTGCGGCGCCGGGCATCGGGATGAACACCGGGACCGGCGTGGTCATCGCGATCGTGGACAGCGGGATCGACCTGACGCACCCGGACCTGCAAGCAAACATCATCGGCGGCACCAACATCATCAATTCTTCCCTAACGGCCAACGACGACAACGGCCACGGCTCGCACTGCGCGGGCATTGCGGCCGCGGCGCACAACGGCGTGGGAGTGATCGGCGTGGCGCCCGATGCCAAGCTGCTGGCGGTGAAGGTGCTCGACAGCACCGGCTCGGGCTACGACTCCGACATCGGCGACGGCATCGTGTGGGCGACCGACAACGGCGCGCAGGTGATCAATCTTTCCGTGGGCGGCACCGATCCATCCAGCTACCTGCTGAACGCGGTGCAATATGCCGCGTCAAAAGACGTCATCCTCTGCGCCGCGGCCGGCAACAGCGGTCCGCCGACCTCCGGCAACGACGACATCACCTACCCGGCCGCCTATTCCGAATGCATCGCGGTGACCGCCTGGTGCGATCTGGACGGCACCTCGGCCGCGACCGGCGCCAAGGACGCGTGGGGGGATCTGGACGAATCGCTGGCCTCCTTCAGTTGCACCGGGCCGGAAGTCGCCTTCACCGCGCCCGGCGTCGATATTTACTCCGACTACATGAACGGCGGCTACGCGACGCTCAGTGGCACCAGCATGGCCACGCCGCACGTTTCCGGCACGGCGGCGCTGAATATCGTCGCCGGCAAGACCGACATCCGCGCCGCCATGGCCGCCAACGCCGAAACCGTCGCCGGCACCGCTGACCAGGTCGGCGCCGGCCTGATCCGCGCCAAGCCGCTTGGCCCGCCGACGGTGAGCATCTACTCGCCCGCCGACGGCGCCACGGTCTACAACACCAGCGCGGTGACCTTCACCGGGAACGCCTACGATGCCGTCCACGTCAGCCTGACCAGCGACATTCAATGGAGTTCCAACCTGGATGGCGCGCTGGGCACCGGCGCCTCGGTCAGCGCGACCCTGAGTGTCGGCGATCACACGATCACCGCGCAGGTCACCGACAGCCGCGGCCTGACCACCAGCGTCACCCACCTGCTGCACGTCGTCGTGCCGCCGCCGACGATCACCGTTCCGCCGGCCGCGCAGACGGTCACCGTGGGCGACACCGCGACGTTCTCGGTCACCGCCACCGGCGCCGGAACCCTGACCTACCAGTGGCAGAAAAATAGTAACAACATCAGCGGCGCGAACAGTTCGACCTACACCACGCCGGCGACCGTCCTGGGCGATTCGGGCAGCAGCTTCCGCGTGGTCGTTTCCAACACCACCGGCCCCACCACCAGCGCCGGCGCGGTGCTCACGGTCAACCCGCCGCCGAACCTGGTCACGGCCAACGTGACCAGCGTGGGGCTGAACGCGCAGCCGGGAGCGCTCAGCGACGTCACCACCACCTTCACGCTCACCAACGGCACCGGCGCGCCGGTCACCGTCACGCTGGCCGATGTGCAAACCTGGCTGGCGACCTCGCCCAATGGCCCGGTCAGCATCGGCGCTGGCGACACCATCACCATCACGATCCAAGGCAATCCGACCGGCCTGTCGGCCGGCGTCTACCACGGGACAATCACGGCCACCAACGCGCCCGGCAGCCAGGTGCGCTCGATTCCGGTGACGCTGGACATCGCCCCGCCGAACAGCTCCAACAAAAGCGGCTGCGACATTGCTGGCAGCCAGCCGGGCGCCGGGTTGCTGGGCCTGCTATTGATGTGCGGTGCGTTCCTGACCGCACTGCAAGCGCGCCGGCGCACCGCCTGAGTCCGTGGATTTTCCACGCTCGCCGTCAAGCAACCTAACCTACAGTTGATTGGGAAATGCAGAGTGCATTAAACATGTCGCACGCGTTGTAGCATGGGACGCTGTCCCATGCATAAAAAGGCGCGCGAAGCGCGCGCCTTTAAATCTTAAAGAACATGAGATGAAGACGTGAACATTTGTGCGTGAAAGGAATGAACGAAAAAGACATCTACATCGAATCACGGGACGGCGTCCCGTGCCACAATGCCTCGGACATTTCAGAAGTGTTTTTCAGCGTTGGCAGAGGGCCTTAAACATGTCACACGCATTTTGGCATGGGACGCTGTCCCATGCATGAAATGGGGCGTGAAGCGCGCGCCTTTAAATCTTAAAGACCATGAGGTGAAGACGTGAACTTGGTTGGGTGAAAGG
>JBOHNC010000011.1:0-24805 GCA_050730415.1 Planctomycetota bacterium | reverse complement strand
GGCCGGAGCCTCGGCCAGCGATGCAACCGGCGAGGTGACCGGGGCGGGGGCGGCGGCCGGGGGTGCGTTCGGAGCGGCGGGCGGCGGCGGCGGTTCGGGCGCGGGGGACTGCGTCATGCTGCGTGTGGTGCCTCGGAAGACAGGGGGCGTTGGAACGGTCGGCGGCGCGCGCCACCAACCCCGGTGAAATTTCCCACCGGCGACGCGCGCGCAAGAACTGCATTCTACCCAAAGTTTGGCGCGCGCGGCTGGAAACGGCGGAGCGCGTCGCGGCAGCGGCCGGGAAGGCGGGCGGCCGGCCCAGGTGCGTTGGCCCCTGGCCCAGGAACGCTCCGGCGGGAGGGCCTGCCGGGCAGACCGCTTTTTTTCGGCATCCTTCAAAATTCAGGATTCAGGATTCGGGATTCGGTTTTTTCCCCGTCCCGGTCGGCGGCCAATTTTTTTGCACCCAGGTCAGCGCGCCGTCGCGGTCGTGCAGTTTGCCTTCCAAGCGCAGGTCGTCGATGGCTTCAAGAATTTTCCGGAAAATCGGCCCCGGCGGGTAGCCCAGCGCGATAAGGTCGTCGCCTTTGATGAGCGGCGGCGCTTTTACTTCGGCCTGGTCGATGGCTTGCAGTTTGGCGCGCGCGAAGTCGTACATCGCCAGGCTGCCGTGGCTGGCGAGGCAGTCGAGGCGGTGCAGTTCCAGATGCGTTTCGATGTCGTCGCGCACGAGGAACCGTTTCAGGGTGGACTCGCGCATGCGGTCCAGTTCCTTGAACTTCATGTGGTCGGCGACCAGTTCGACGATTTCCGCGGTCTCGTGGTTGCTCATGCGAAACTTTCCGCAGATTCGTTCGGCGATGTCGGCGCCGACCGATTCATGGCGTGGGAAGCGGATGCGGTCGGGGCCCTGCTGGAAGGTGTCGGGCTTGCCCACGTCATGGAACAGCACGCCGTAGACCAGCGCTTCGGTGCGTTTTTCCGGCGGCGTGGTGCGGTCCATGATTTCGAACAGCAGTTTGGTGTGGATCCAGACATCGCCTTCGGGATGGAACTGCGCGGGCTGGTCCACGCCGACCATTTTTGCGACCTCGGGCAGGATTTCCGGCAGAATGCCGATGTCCATCAACCGCTGCAAGCCGACCTGCGGCCGCGGGCCGGTGAGAATCCGGGTCAGTTCATCGCGCACTCGTTCCATGGCGATGCGGCGGATGGTCGGAGCAAGCTGTTTAAGCGCCGCGGCGGTGGGCGGATCGATCGTGAAATCGAACCGCGTGGCGAATCGCACCGCGCGCATCAGCCGCAGGGCGTCCTCGGTGAACCGGGCGACCGGATCGCCGATGGTGCGCAGCAGGTGCGCGCGCATGTCGTCCACGCCACCGACGTAGTCGTACATCGTTTGGGTGAAGGGATCGTACAGCAGGCCGTTGATGGTGAAATCGCGCCGCTGTACGTCTTCCTCAGGGGAGGAAAACTCGATCGTGTTGGGCCGCCGGCCGTCGTCGTAGGGGCCGTCGCGGCGAAAGGCGGCGATTTCGTAGTGAAACGGTTCGTCCTGGTCGCCGGCGGGATTTTCGACCGGCACGCAATCGGCGGGGGCGCCGGGCGGCGCGTACAGCACCACCAGCATCACGCCAAAGCTTTCGCCCACCCCGACCGCGGTGGGAAACAGCCGCTGGACGGCATCGGGCCGGGCGTCGGTGGCGACATCGTAGTCCTGGGGGGATTCGCCGTGCAACAGATCGCGCACGCTGCCGCCGGCGAACAGCGCCTGATGGCCGGCTTCGCGCAGCCGGCGCAGAATCATTTCCGCGCCGTGGCGCAGCGGCCGGGGATCGGGCAGGGGGAGGGTCTGGTGCGAGGGTTTCATGCGCGGGGCGAGGTTCCTTCACCGGTCATTATAGGCGCGAATCCCCTGCGGCCGTGCGGGGCTTTCCGGCCGCACTCCCACAACAGCGACCCTGGCGTAAAATGAAGGGACAGCGTTTGGAGCGCAATTCATCATGCCTGGTTCACCCCCCCGCGGCGCCGGCCATGGCCACGGCCACGGCCGCAGCGCCGATCGCGATCCCGACTTCGCGCCGGAAGATGCCGACCCGTTGGCGGCGCGGCGCTTCGAGGAACGCGACCTGCTCATGGCCGCCGAAGAAGGCGACCTCACCCGCGTCCTGGTGATCCTGAAGGACCACCCCGAGGAAGTCGACCGGCCCGACGAATGGGGCTGCACCGCGCTGCACAAGGCGGCTTCGACCGGCATGCTGCCGGTGGTCGAAGTTCTGCTGGTCTACCAGGCCGACGTGAACGCGCGCAACCGCAACGGTTCGACGCCGCTGCACCGCGCGGCGATGTACGGCCGGGCCGAAGTCGCGGAGATGCTCATCAAGCACCACGCCGACGTGAACAGCATGAACAATGGCGGTATGACGCCGTTACACCGCGCGGCTTCGACAGGCAAAACCGAACTGGTGGAATTGCTGTGCAAAGCCGGCGCCAATCCCGCCACTCACACCATGGAAGGCGAACTGCCGATCGACCTTGCGCACGCCTACGGCCACGGGGAAGTCGCCCGGGTGTTGCAGTCCTTCACGCCGAAAACATAGTGGGGTCTCACCGGTGAGAGCACCTTGCACGCGCGCGCGCGCGGGTGGGCAGATTTCGGTGCGGACGTACCATGGAAATCGACACCCCGCGGAGGATCCGGATCGATGCGCTGCATCATGGTCATGTTCGACACGCTGTCACGGCGATTCCTGCCCAACTACGGCTGCGACTGGACGAAAATGCCGAACTTCCAGCGGCTGGGCGCGAAGACCATCACCTTCGACCGGGCCTACGTCGGATCGATGCCCTGCATGCCGGCACGGCGCGAGATGCACACGGCGCGCTACAACTTTCTGCACCGCAGTTGGGGGCCCTTGGAAGCCTACGATGATTCGATGGCGGAGATGCTGAAAGAACACAAGGTTCACACGCACCTGTCGACCGACCACTACCACTATTTCGAGGAGGGCGGGTCGAACTACCACACGCGCTTCAGCACGTGGGATTTCCACCGCGGTCAGGAAGGCGATCCGTGGATCGGGCAGGTGAAGGAGCCGGCGATTCCGGCGCAGCTTTTCCAGCCGCGCGGCGGCGACATGTGGCGTCAGGACTGGATCAACCGGCCGCACAGCAACACAGTGGAAACCTCGCCGCAGGGCAAGACCTTCCGCGCCGGCTGCGAGTTTCTCGACCGCAACCACGCCGAACAGAACTGGTACCTGCAGATCGAGACCTTCGATCCGCACGAACCGTATTTCGTGCCGGAAAAGTACCGGAAACTATATGGTGTGCGCGAAGATTTGCCGCACTGGGACTGGCCGCACTACGGCAAACGCGACGACGTGACCCCGGAAATGCGCGAACAGATCCGCAAGATCTACGCCGCCTTGATGGCGATGTGCGACGACCACCTGGGCCAGATTCTCGACCGAATGGACAAATACGGCCTGTGGAAAGACACGCTGCTGATCGTGAACACCGACCACGGCACGCTGCTGGGCGAACACGACGAATGGCAGAAGGTGGTGCAGCCGTTCTACGACGAAGTGGCGCACACGCCGCTGTTCATTTGGGACCCGCGGGTGGGCAAGGCCGGCGAGCGGCGCAACTCGCTGGTGCAGACGATCGACCTGCCGGCGACGGTGCTGGAGTATTTCGGGGTCGAACGCACCGCCGACATGCAGGGTCGCGCCCTGAAAGGCGTGCTGGAAAACGACACGCCGGTGCGCGAGGCCGCGATTTTTGGGCTGTTCGGCGGGCATGTCAACGTGACCGATGGGCGCTATGTGTATATGCGCGCGCCGGTGCGGCCCGACAACACGCCGCTGCATCAGTACACGCAGGCCTTCTCCAACATGCGCAGCCGGTTTTCGCTCGAGGACATGCGCACGATGGAACTGCATGATGGTTTCAGCTTCACCAAGGGCTGCAAGGTGCTGAAAATCACGCCCAAACGCGGAGCACTCAGCGGCGGCGGCCAGATTAAATACGGCACGCTGCTGTTCGACCTGCAAAAAGACCCCGAGCAGAATCACCCGATTCAAGATGCGGCGGTGGAAAAACGCATGGTGGGGCTCATGAAAACGCTGATGAATGAAGCCGACGCCCCGCCCGAACAGTTCGAACGGCTGGGAATTTAGCCAGAGACCTGTTTAGAGTCCGTTAACAATCCGCGTGATGCCAGTTTTAAGAAGCGGCTCGCCAAAGTTAATTAACAGCCCCAATTTCCGGTCCGAAAGTTTCAAATAGGTGAGCAACTGTTTTTTGTGGACCGGCGCGACCCTTTCCTGCGACTTTAATTCGACGATCACCAGGTTTTTCACAATCAAATCGGCGCGAAAGCCTTCATCAAAACGTAATTCTCCATATACGATGGGTAAGGGAACCTGGCGTTCGACTTACAGTCCATGCCGCTCCAGTTCGTAGGCCAAAATTGCTTCGTAAACCGATTCCAGCAAGCCTGGCCCCACTTTGGTGTGAATTTGAAACGCGCAATCAACGATGACTCGTGCGATTTCATTTTCCTCTTTATCCACGGATCGCTCCCAGCGTGGTTGATGTCAGACCAACGAATTATAGGATATTCTTGGCGTTTGCTGAGCCTATTAGGAGTTCTCGCGCCAAGTCGCAGAGACGCCAAGGCGCAGGGTACATGCCAGCCAAATGGATTGAGCAACTTGGCGGGCTTCGCGACTTTGCGTGAGAAAATCTTATTGTTTTTGGACCTGCACCGTACCTTTAATCACCCCCGGCCGGCCGGTGTCCAGGCCGCTCAGTTCGATGGTGGCCTTGCCTTCCGGTAGCGTGACCATCGCAGTCAGCGTGCCGGCAGTGGTTCGGCCGGTCACCGGAGCGAACTCCGTGTCGCGCACGCCGCGGAAGGGCACCAGTGCGAAGCCGCGCGCCTGCGGCAAGTAGCCGCGCCAGTGCGACAGCGCCACCGGCCGTTCGGTCAGGCCGTCGCCAACCGACGAAGTCAGGCCCTTTTCAAGCACCCAGTCCCACTGCGAACGGTCGTGACAATCCAGCGCGGTGACCTGGAGGTTGGCATCCGAATCGGTGAATTCGTAGGCGGCGGTCAGTTCCTTGCGCGTCGGTCCGCCGGTGCGGAAGGCCGGGCCGGCTTCGCCCGTGTAGCGGCTCCAAACACTGCGCCGGTCCTTGGAAATCGCCGCCTCCGAACCCGGCGCGTGAAACGGAAAAGCCGTGTCGACCATTTCCATCGGCTCATTGCCTTGCGGCCAGCCTTTTTTCCACAGCACGCGGTCGTGGATCAACCAGACCGCCGAACCGTCCGGCCCGAACGGCAGCGCCAGCGCCAGCGCACGTTGAACAATGTGGTTTTCGTACAACGTGTGCTGCCCCTGCGCAACGCTGAGCGTCGGCGACTTGAAGGTGCCCAGCGATTGTGTCCAGTCCTGCGGCCAGTCGGTGCGGGGGCCGAGCGGCGTGCGGCGGATCACGCACGGACAGGCGTGAATGGCGATGTTGAGCGATTTAAAATGTTCGGGGCCGTAGCCGTAATGGCCGGGGTCGCTGATGAGTTTCCGGCCCAAGCCGTAGATCAGCGCCTGGCCGTAGTCGTTGTGGCCGTGGTTGAAAGATGAACTGAAAGCCAGCATCCCGCAGTGACCGTTGACGCCGTGGCCGCCGCGCAAGGTGTGCAGCACGCTGGCCGGCGCATGCGCATCATGCAGTTCGACGCGGTGAATGTCGGGCTTGGGCATGGCAACGAACCGCGCGATGGCTTCGGGGCCCATCAGCCAGAGGTTGAGCAGCTCCGGATCGACGCCCGCCGACGAACCGCTTTGCGCCTTCAAATCCGCGCGGTCGAACAGCGCCGCCCCCAGTTGCAGCGATTCATGCGCGTCCTGCCAGTGTTCGTGGGTGGCGCGGATGAGCGTGTCGCCGAAACACCAAAGCTGGCTGCCGGGACACAGAAACAGCGCCTGAACGTCGTAGGCCTTTTCGAGCATCTTCCGGATGATCGGCGTTTCACGTCCGAGCGCTCGATTGATGGTGAGATAGGCAATGGTCAGAATCCGCACGTTGACGTTGTGGTAGCCGGCGTGTTCGCGGGTGAGGCCGTCGGCGGTCATCAGCGGCAGGCCACAGAAGTCGCGTTCGAAGCGATCGACGGTTTTTTCGATCCACAGCTTGCTGTCCTTAAGAATCGGGAAGGCGGCCGCGACTTGCAGGACGCCCAGCAGCGGATGGAAGGTGATGTTGAAGGGAATTTCCGGAATGTTGCCGCGGAAACGGTCGTGCGCGGCCTGCGTGAGCACCTTCAGCCAGGCCAGTTTTTCCTCGGGCGTCATCGCGCCTTCGATGAGCGGCCAGACCTGCATCCAATATTGCATCGCATGCGCGAAATCGTGGCTGTGTGTCGCGTGCGTGGCGTTGGGGTGCCAGGCGTAGGCCGCGGGCGGATCGCCGTCCGGGCCTTTCTCCAGCGTTTGGGCCAGCTTCAATCCCAGTTGAATGGCGTTGCGCGCGTAGGCGGCTTCGCCGGTGGTCGCGTACAGGATCGCCAGGGTCAGGGCGTCGTTGCCGCGGCGGTGGCCGGTCTGCGCGTATTGGACGAAGTGCATGTGTTCGACGAAACCGGCCTCGGCTTCGGTGGGGAGTTTCTCGCGCAGGCAGTATTCGGCGCGCTTTTTCTCGACTGCGAGAATGCCGGGGAAATGTTTGTTGACCGCCGCGCGCACGGCGGCGATGTCGCGGCCGGGAATGCAGCCGACCGCGCCGCCGTCGGGAGTGCGGGCTTCGGCGTGGGTGGCGGCGGACAGGGCGGCGGCGTGCAAATCGCCGTTGGCTTTCAGAGCCTTGGCTTCGGCCAGTTGCGGGTGCGTCCAGTCCAGGAATTCGAGGAACTCGGCGTCGGTCAGAATTTCCGGCGACACGGCAGCAGCGGCTTTCGACATGGTTCGGACGGTCTCAGGTGGGGAACCTGATGCGCCGGGCGCAGGGCGCGGCGCGCAGTGGTATTCGTGGTGCTATTATGCCGTGGATTCGACCGGGTCATAGCGTGCGAAGGCGGGGATTCGAGCGCGGCGAAAAATTCGCGCGAATTTCAGCGCCGAGCGGCGAACCATTGGACCGGGGCATGCGGAAAATCGGTAGCAAATCCCGGCTGGCGGAGGGGGCGTTCGCCGATCGTTCAGGAGGCTTCGTCCCATTTCTGGATGTCTTTGCCTTCGAGGTCGTCGGGCGCGGGCGGTGGCCTGCCCGGCGCGGGCGGATGCAGGCGGCGATCAAGGCGGTCAACAATCGCCAGCAACAGCCCCGGCACGAATGCCACGGCGGCGATGAGCAGCGCCAGGCAAGTGCCGGCACTCCGTGGGTCGTCGTTGGCAAATGAAAGCGTGACGCAACCGGCTGCGAAACTCAGGCCCGTCACAAGCGCGCAAATGGTCTGCCCTACCGATCGGCTTGCCGAGCGCATCCGCAACCAGGGCGCATAGGTTCCCGCAAGCAGCGCCAAGCCTGCCACGAACAGGAAGCCCGGCAGGAGGAAATCGTTCCAAGCTTTGAACTGCATGCGCGACACGGTCAGAACCACGGCGATTTCGTAAAACACCGCGACCACCGCGTTGGCGTGGCTGAGGCGGGTGTAGCGCCGTTCGAGCACGGCGCGGCGGGCGGGGTCGAGCTTGCTCATGAGGCTTGATCCCATTTCTGGAGGTCCCGGCCCTCGAAGTCGTCGGGCTCCGCCGGCGGCGGGGGCGGCAACTGGGCTTGCAGGTCGCGGATGCGGGCGTCCAGATGGTGGGCGCTCAGGACGCCGATGAACACCAGCAGCGCCGCCAGTCCGGTGCAGGCAATCGCGGGCGGCATCCAGCGCTGCCACACGATGAAGCCAACCGAATGCGCGCGCAGGACCAGGAGCAGCAGCAGCATCGTCGCGGCAGCGGCGCTCAGGGCGACGAACCGGCTGAGCTGCCGCAGCGCCGGCCGCGGGCCGTAGTTCAGCAGCGCCAAGCTCAGCGCGAGCAGCCCGAACCCGACGGTCGGCGCGAGGAGGCTGGCGTGGCGCACCCAGGCCGGCAGCGGCACCAGCAGGATCATGCCGGCGAACAGCGCCAGCGGCGTGCCGTGCCGCAGCCAGCGGTAGCGTTCCTGCATGCGGTGCAGGCGGGCCAGAAGCGCGGTAGCCGTGTCAGCAGCAGCGGGATCGTCTTCGGCGCGGGAACCGGACACTGGGGGACTCCTGAACCACCGGGATGAAGTGTACCTCGCTCGAGTCCGCCACGCCAGCGCGAGTCGGCAGGGGCAGCTTGCACGATCAGAACCACAGATCGGAGATATCGCGCCAAGTCGCAGAGACGCAAAGCCGCTCGGGACATGCCAGCCCAATGTGCGAAGCAACTTGGCGAGCTTGGCGACTTTGCGAGAGCCCGTCTTTGTTTTGTCAGGCTGCCGACGGCCGATCAATCCAGCGGCTGGCCGAGCAGGGTTTTCAGCGCGTGTTCACAGGCGTAGCGCAGGTCGAAGGATTCGTGATCGAGCCGCCCGCGCAGGCCGGCGATGGCTTCGTCGCGCCAGGCGGGATGCGCGCCAACGACGCCGAGGAACCACGCCGCGTTGCCGCGCAGGGGCGACCAGAAATCGGAGGAAATCACGGCCAGCAGCGCCTCGATCAGCGCGCGGCCGGGCGCTTCCAAGGCGGGATCGGCGGCGAAAGCGGCGGGGAGGTCGGTCTCCGAATATTTCAGCAGGTCAGCGATGAATTCGTACAGGCCGACTTCCTTCATCGTCGGCGCGTCGGTCAGCACGGCAACGAACTTCGGCAGAAATTCCGCCAGCGAACCGAAGAACCGGTTCACTTCGGCCACGCGCAGCTTGAACGGCCCCTTCCAGGCGTATTTTTCCTGCGCGTACCAGCGCGACAGAACCCACCAGGCGGCGGCGCGGGTCTTGCCGGAGAACGGTCCGAAGACCGTGTTCAGCACGAAGCGATGGAGGGTTTCATCGCCGCGCGCTTTGAGCTGTTCTTCTGCGCAGCGCAGCAGTTCGCGCTGCGTTTCGTCGTCGGCGGTGGGGAAGGCCGCGGGCACGAAGGTGTCGGGCAGTGCGCCGCGTTTGGCGGCTTCAGGCAGGCCATATTGGGAGATGCGGAAGCGGCCGTTCTCGACCATGAACCGCGCGACTTCGGTGACGGTCTCTGGCGGCAGCGCGGCTTTCTCGGAAAGCAGCGACTGGTAGATGTAGATTTCCTTGCCGGCCTTGGCGCAGATGCGCTGGGCCCAGTCGGGGTTGAGTTCACGGCAGAGCACCTCCGCGGCGCGCACCCGCAGGCGGTCTGTGGCGGTGGTTTCGTACAGGTCGATGAGCGCGTCGGCCAGTTCGGGCAGCGGCGTTTTGGTGCGGCGGAGGCCTTCGAGCAGTTCCAACTGGATGTCCGGCGGGCTGGTGGCGAGCGATTCGGACAGGCCGCCCAAGGCGTTCAGTTCGATGCGGCGGCGGCCCGCGGCGGCGCGCTGCAACGGCGCGCCTTGCAGGCCGACCGCCAGGCGGTCGAGATCGCCCAGCGCCAGCGCCGCGCCGAAGGCGGTGTCGGGGTCGGGCGCGGTGAGCGCGTCGCGCAGAACGCCGGCATCGACGTCGTCTCCCAGCCGCGCGCGCCGTTCGGCGACCGGAAACGGAAACTGTTTTTCAAGCGCCGGCAGCCGCAGAGCAGGCAGCAGTTCCCGCGCGCCGAGGAACGGGCCGATGGCGGTCATGACCTTCCAGCCGCTGAGGGTCAGCGCGGCTTCGGTTTGCAGCGGCGAACCTTGCGGCGCGGATTGAAACACCCCGCGCGCGGCTTTGACCGCCTCCCAGTCTTCCAATTTGACGCGCGCCAGCAGCGCCAGCGCGCGAGTTTCGGGCAGCGGCGAGTTGGCTTCGATCGCCTGCACGGTCGGCAGGTCCGCGCCGGCCGGCAACGCCGGCGTGCCGGCGGAAAACCGGGCCAGCGTGTCATCGGGCCAGGGCAGTTGCGGCGTCAGTGCGTCGTCCAGCGCGGGGCTGAAGACGGTTTGGAACAGAAACCGTTCGAGAAAGCGCAGTTCATCGACATGGCGCGCGACGATCACCGCCTGGCGCTGGTAGATGCGGGTGAAATTGTCGATCTGGTCAGGGTCGAGTTCCCGCAGCAGCTTGGGCACGGTGAATCGGTCGGTGCCGGCTTCCTTGAGCATCCGCGCGGCGCCGTATTGATCGGCACGAACCGTTTCGGCGCCGCAGTGGCGGCAAAACTTTCCATTGGGGGCTTGGGGCGTCCACTTGGCGCACCAGAAACAGCGCACATCGACGCGGACGGCCGCCCCGCAGTGGACGCACAGGTCGCCCGGCTGCCAGCCGGGCGGTTGCGGCTTGCCGCAGGATTCGCAGTTCGCGCGCATGGCGGGCGGAGCGCTCGACTAGCCGCGACTTTTGCGGATGCGGCCCCAGAGGGCGTCTTTGTCGGCAGGCGTCATCGCTTGCAGCTTTTTGGGAATTTCGTCCTTGGCGATGCCTTCGCGCTTGAGGTGCAGCGCGAGGTCCAGTTCGGCGGTCGCCACGAATTCGGCCCCGCACTGGCGGCAGAATTTTCCGGGGCCGCTGCGCGAGCACCAGTAGCAAGAAAGAATCGGCTCGGCCTGTTTGCCGCAGGCGACGCACAGATCGCCGGAGTTGTAGTCCTTGGGCTGTTTGGCCTTGCAGTGGACGCAGTAGACGACGTCGGGGGAATCGAGCACCACCGGGCCGGTGGCCGAACCGGTCACAGCGGGGGTGGCGGCGCCTTCGGCCTTCCCCACGCCCCAGGCGACCACGGCCGAGGCCACTTCCTGGGTCAGCCCCGGCACCAAGGCGGCCAGCGTCGCGCCATCGCCGACGGTTTTGAAATCCTCCCGCCCGGCCACGCCGACGGAGGCCAGTTTTTCTACCTGCTCGGCGGACATCCCTTTCGCGATCAGGATGTTTTTTTCGAGGGCGCTGAAACTCGTGGCCATGGGGGTGCTCCTTGCCGGAGGCTGCGGGGTAGCGTCGAGCGGCGCCGCAAGTTCCGGGACCGGGCACATTATACGAGGAGTTTGCGGCGGCGTTCGGCCAGGTCATGCGCGGCGGCGGGCCAGGCGGGAAAATCGAAATCGAAGCCCGCCGCGGTCAGCCGCTGGGAAACGACGCGGCGGCTTTTGAGCAGCAGTTCGGCGTCGGTGCGCAGGAAGACCGCGCCCATTTTCGCCATCCAGGCCGTGGCCGGCAGGCCGATCCGCACGCCCAGCGCGGCGCGCAGCGCGGCCATGAATTCGCGTTGGGGCAGCGGCTCGGGCGCGGCCAGGTTGACCGGCCCGGCGATGTTCGAACGCTCGAGAATCATCCGCACGGCGCGGCAGAAATCCCGTTCGTGAATCCACGACACGTACTGTCGGCCGCCGGCGACGGCGCCGCCGAGGCCCTTGCGGGTGAGGCCGCACAGCACGTCGAAAATGCCGCCCCGGTCGGGGCTCATCACCATCGCCGAACGCAGCGCCACCCGGCGGGTGTCAGGCGTGTCGGCTTCCAGCAGCGCGCGCTCCCAGGCGGTGGCGATGTCCACCGAGGTCTTCCAGTAGGCCGGCACGCCTGGTTCGGCGCCGCCCATTTCGCCGGCGATCTCGTCGTTGGGTGCATCGAAGCGGTGGGCGTAGATCGTCGCGGTGCTCATCTGCAGCCAGACCGGCGGCGGGCGGCGGGCCTGGGCGATGGCAATGCCGACGGCACGGGTGGATTCGACCCGCGAATCCAGCATCTGCTTCAGGTTGGCGGCGGTGTAGCGGCAGTTGACCGAGCGCCCCGCAAGGTTGATGACGGCGGCGGCGCCGTCGATTTCGCGCGCCCACTCTTCGACGGTGCGGCCGTCCCAGTGGACGAAACGAGCTGGTTGCGCAGCAGGGGCGTTCACGGACGAAAGTGCAGGCATGACGCCGGGCGGCGCCATCGGCGGGTGGCGGCAGACCACCACGGTTTCGATCCCATCGGCGGCCAGCGCGCGCACCAGCATCGCGCCGACCTGTCCGCTGCCACCGGGGATCACGATTTTCATGCGGGGGCTCTCGACGGAATTTTTGGCGCGGGGCCAACGGCCAGGAGCGATTATCGCCGACGATTGGCCGGCGTGAACTCCCCGAAGGCGTGCGGCAGTTTCGCCAGTTCGGCGCGCAGGCCGGCCTGCATCCGGGCGAGCGTCTGCGCGTGGGCCGGATCGCCGGCCAGGTTGCGGGTCTCGAACACGTCGGCCTGGAGGTCGTACAACTGATCGGCGGCGAAGTAATTTTCGAACCGGCCGCAGTCAAAATAGCGGACGCCTTCGGTGCGATATTGCGGGTGGGGATTGCGTTTGCCTTCCCACCCCACCCAGCGCGGGCGGCCTTCGGCGACCGCGGCCAGGCGATCGGCTTCCAGCGCGGCGAGGACGTCGGCTGAGGCGCGGCAGGCGATGTACTTCCAGCGGTCGGTGACCAGGCCGCGGATGTTGGAACATTCCAGCAGCAGCTGGTCCCGCCAGGCCGGGGCGGCGGTGGCCGAATCGACCGGCGCGGTCAGCAGCGGCGAAAAATCGGCGCCGTCGGTCACATAGTCCGGCGGCACGGCGCCGCCGGCGAAACCGGCCAACGTGGCGCACAGGTCGATGTGTGACGTGATCCGCGTCAGCTCCCGACCGGCCGGAATCCCCACGGGCCAGCGGATCAGGAACGGCACGCGGCAGCCCTCGTAGCACATGTATTTGCCGCGGCCCAGGTGATCGCCGGTGAAAATCACGATTGTGTTTTGGTCCAGCCCAAGCCGCCGCAGTTTTTCGACCACCGCGCCGACGCAGTCATCCTGCCAGGTGGCCATGACGGTTTTCGCATCCACGCCGGCGGCGGCCAGTCGCGGTTCGATCGATTCCCGCGGCGGCATCAGCGTGCGCGGCGCGGCATCGAGCGGCCCGGCGGGCGTGAGCAGCGGATCGGCGCGATGTGGCGCGTTGAAGTAGTCACCGTGCGGCGCACTGAAAGCCAGGTGCAGGTAGAACGGCCGGCTCGGTTCGGCTGCGCGCGCATCCAGAAATTTTTCGGCGCCCTCGCACAGCCATTCGAGATTGTGCACCTGGTACGGTTCGGGAAAACCTTCGCGGTTGCCGAAATAGACGCGCTCGACGAAATCGAATCCGAAGCCCGCCCGCAAATAGTTCACCCGCCGCGCGTAGGATTCCCGCACCGCCGCGACCAGCCGGGGATCGCGGCCGTCGCCGATACCGGCCACCGCGGCCAACTCCGCTTTCGGCTCCCCGTTGTGCCACTTGCCGACGAAGCCGGTCGTGTAGCCCAAATTTTGCAGCACGTTGCCGACGGTGCCCTCCTGCGGGTCGATGGCGGTATTCCAAGTGATGGTGGCCGGCCTCGGCGGCGGAAAGCTTTGGACGATGCTGGGCGAACGGCTGGCGAATCGGCCGGTCAGCAGCGAGTACCGCGCCGGCGTGCAGATGGCGCTCGGAACGTAGTGCCGCAGCAACGTGGCCCCTGCGCGGCCAATGGCGTCGATATGTGGCGTGAGCACCCGCGCGCCGCCAAAGACATCGCGATCGGGCAGGCCGCGGCCCTGGAGCAGTCCGATTTCGTTGAAGCCGATATCGTCGGCGCAGATCAGAACGATGTTGGGTCGAGCCATGGCGGGAGGAACTCCGGCGGGGGATCGGGCAAACGGCAGAGGCGGGGAGCGCCGTCCACTGTACCGGACCCGGCGCGAGAGGACGGGGAGCGGCCGGAAAATCCCACCCGCGTCAGCGAAAAAATTGCGGTGGCACGATCCTACACCGCCGCAAGCGGCCCGTGGCGGTGACATGAACACCTCCCCAGGTGGTCAAAAGGTTCGGCGCTCGATGAACGGAACTCGTACAATCGTGCTCCGTGGCGGCGCCGGGGCCGCCGACGGGGAGGGGTGAACGGATGGCGCAGAAGCTTCCGCTGACGCTGATCGAAATCGCGGTGCTGGTGGCGACTGTTTCCGGGCTGGCCTATCTGGCCTACCGCCTGGACGCGGCCCATAATCCACCCGTCCCGGCCGGCGAATTGCCGACCTCGGACAGCGGAAACAGAGCGCCAGGCACTCGGCCGACGGCGCCACCAACTTCCAGCGTGCCTCCCCCACCCCCGGCGCCGACCGCGCCTGTCGCGCCCGCCACCTCCGCCACTCCCGCCACTCCCACCACTCCCGCCGAAAACCCCCTCGCGCCGCCGCAAGCCACTCCACCGGCGGCCGTCACCTGGAAGGTGGTGGATCAGCGGTCGTTCGACGGGCGTCTTGCGTGGGAAAAATACCATCCCTTCT
This sequence comes from Planctomycetota bacterium, assembly GCA_050730415.1. Taxonomy (GTDB): domain Bacteria; phylum Planctomycetota; class SZUA-567; order H5-PLA8; family JBOHNC01; genus JBOHNC01. Next base: position 10,465 of record JBOHNC010000011.1, on the reverse strand, counting down.
ATGTGATCGACGCCGATCCCATCGGCAACGAGATGGCGCAGGACCCGGAGATCAAATGGCGTTTCTACGACGACACGCCCTGGGACATCTACCACCCGGCCACCGAGGTCCTGCTGAATTCCACCCGCGTCATCGACCGATCGATCCGCCTGGCGATGCAAACGCCGCACACGGTCCGCTGGGAGGTCGGCTTCACGCAGGGCCACAGCGTGGCGCTGGTGCCGGAAGGCGCGATCATCAAATCTCAGGAAGACGAGGACGAATTCGCGCTGCCCGAAGAACCGGTGCACACGCTGGTGCTCGAGCGAGTAGGCGGCGTGCTGAGCCTGCAGGTTGACGGCGCCGCCGCACGCACCATAATCGTCGATCCCGCCGACCGAACGCCACTCAAAATCGTGGCGCAGGCGGAGCCGGTGCATCTGAAGACGACGAAACTCAGCTTTGGCAACGGCGAGGGCCTCAGCCCGCCGCCGCCGCCGAAAGTCGCAGCGCATCCCCTGCGCTGGAGCGTGGTCTACCAGGAGAACTTCGCCAAGGCCGACTCCATCAAGGCCTTCGTGGTCAGCCCGGACGGCGCCGAACTGGCGTGGAACGAAAAAGACCATGCGTTGAATTTCGGCCCGGGACCGGGCGACGCGCCCGATCACGCCTACCTGCTGTTGCACCGTTCGCTGCCCGGCGATCTGCGCATCACCTTCCGGGCGCGCAGCCGGATGGCCGGCCAGCCGGCGTTTTTCGGCCTGCTGGCCAGCCTGAGCGGCACCCTCCATCACGAAGACGCCTACTACATCGAGTGGAACTACTGGCAGGTGCAGATCAAGAAACACAACGCGCGCCAAGCCGGCGTCGAGGTCAGCTACAAGGTGACCGACCCCAACGCCTGGATGCAGTTCCAGGTCGAGAAAGTGGGCGGCGCCATCACCATGTTCACCGCGGGCAGCAAAGTGCTGACCTGGACCGATCCGCATCCCTACGCGACCAACGACCACGACCTGTTCACCTTCTACACCTGGAAGGTGCCGATGGAAATCGACGACTTGGTGATCGAGCGCAACGCCCTGGACACCATCAAGCCACGCGCCGACGATCCGGCGGTGGAAGACAATTTCCTGCGCGGCGAAAGAAAAGGCACCGACAACCCGCCGCCAGGACCCACCGACGACGAATTTTAAAAATATCTCAGCCGTCGCCCTTCCCCAAAACGGTCGGCGACAGACCATTCACGCGCCACCGCAGGTTCCCGTGGTGCACCGAGACGATTCGTCGCGATGCCGAAGAACCATTGCTGGGCCTTTCACCGTTGCGCGCCGACCGCCGGCCGAACCACCGCAGTTCCGCGCGCGCCGCCTGCGTGCAAAAACTCGCCCCGCCCGCAAGCACGCCGAACCACCGCAGTAAAATGCCGGTCGCGTTCGCTCGGCGCTGCGCGCCGATCTGCCACCCCACCTCCCGGCCGGACGCGCCTACACAAGATTTCCCCCCTTCGCGGAGTCTCCGTCATGAGCCTGATCACTCCCTCGACCCCCGCCGCCGCCGGTGCCGTTGCGCTTGCGCCAGCCGCCGTCACGATCGACGCCGCGCACCCGTTGCCGGAGCCGCTCAGCCGGTACCTCACCGGCAAATTCTGCGAGCATCTGGGCGCCAACATCTACGGCGGGATGTCGGCGCAGGTGCTGGCCAACCCAACCTTCGCGCGGCATGAATTCGCCGCCCATGACGGCGACCATCCCGACGGCGGCGCGCGCTATGAATGCAGCGACGAAAAAATCCGCAGCGCCATCGAACAGCAGGCGCGGCACGACCACCGGCCGGACGCGGCGGCGCTATTTGCGGCTTGGAAGCACGGCCTGGCGTACCCCTGGATCGCCGAAGGCAGCCTGACCCCGGTGCCCGGGGTTGCGATCAGCCGCCCGGCCGAAGCCGCCGCGCGCGAGGTCCGCGTTTCGCCCGATGTCAGCCCGCACGGCCGAGCGCAGCGGGTCGAAGCGCGCGCAGGGTACCGCGGCATCGCGCAATACACCTACCTGCCGCTGCATCGCTGCCGAGCCTTCGAATGCCGCGTGGCGGCGCGTTCGGCGGGCGGCGCCACCTTGCGCGTGGCGCTCTTCGGGGGCGAAGCCGCCACTGCGGCCGTCACCTCCGACCCGATCGCAATCGGTGCGGCCTTCGCCGAACAGACCGTACGCTTCACGGTGCCGGAAAATCTGCCCGCCGACGGTCTGTACCGGCTGGCGGTGCTGTTCGAACATCCCGGCGACGCGGTCCTGGCGCGGGTCGAACTTTTTCCGCAGGACCCCCGCGACGAAAGCGACCCCGATGTGATCGACCTGCTGAAGGCCTCGAAGCTGCCGCTGCTGCGCTGGCCGGGCGGCAATTTCGTGAGCGGTTACCGCTGGCGCGACGGCATCGGTCCGAAGGACACCCGGCCGGGGCGCGTCAATCCCGCCTGGGCCGGCGTCGAATCGAATCTGTACGGCCTGCATGAATTCATCGCTTTCTGCAAACATGTCGGCTGCGAGCCGATGCTCTGCGTGAACGCCGGCGACGGCACGCCCGAGGAAGCCGCCGACTGGGTCGAATATTGCAACGGCTCGGCCCGCACCCCGCTGGGCAAACTGCGCAAGAAAAACGGCCACGCCAAACCTTTCGGCATCCGCCTCTGGGAAATTGGAAACGAACTGACCGGCGAGCACCAGATCAGCTGGACCTCCCCGGCGGGCTACGCCGACCGCTACAGCCGGTTTGCCGCGGCGATGCTGGCGCGCGATCCGAACGCGGTGCTGCTGGGCTGCGGCGCACCGGTCGATTGGTTTGAAGACTGGAACGAGCGGCTTTTCAAAGCCTACCCCGACCGCATGCCCTGGATCACAGATCACATCCTGCGCGGCGGCGGCGCACCGGCCAGCACCGATCCACGGGACCTGTACCAGGCCTTCATGGCGCTGCCGGTGTGGTACGAGGCGCAATATCGCGCGCAGGAGGCGAAAATGCGCGCCGCCGGCAATCCTGCGCCCCGGCTGGCCATCACCGAACTACAGCTTTTCGCGCAGCTCCAGGAACGCGACACCGGCGGCGCGCCGGCACGGCTCACGCACCAGACGCACGTCACCCCCGACACCCTCGCCGAGGCGGTGTACGACCTGCTGTTCTACCACATGGCGGTGCGGCTCGCGCCGTTCGTGGGCCTGATCACCCACTCGGCCACCGTCAACCACGGCGGCGGGCTGCGCAAGGTCCGCGAGCGCGTCTTCGCCAACCCCTGCCATCATGCGCAGCAGATGTTCGCTGAATTCAACGGCGCGACGCCGTTGCCGGTCGAGGTCGCCGCGCCCACCTTCACCGCCGTGGCCCTCGTTCATCCGGGCGTGCACGGCCGAACAGTGCCGGTGGTGGACGCAGTGGCCGTGCGCGGGAAAAACGGCACGGTCACGATTTCCCTGGTCCAGCGTGGCGTGGCGCCGCAGCCAGTCGAACTGATTCTGACCGGCCTGCCCGAAGCCGGCAGCGCGGCGCTCACCCAGTTGGCCGCGGCCGAACCGTGGGCCCGCAACACGCTCGCCAAACCGGACGCCGTCGTGCCGGTGGATTCCAAACTCAAATACGCCGACGGCCGCTTGAAACTGGTGTTGCCGCCCTGCAGCGTCACCCGCGTGCGCATCAAGAGCTGAACCCGGTCCCGCAGCGTTCCGGCGGCCGGTCCGACGGCGCCTCGGGAGCCGCAGGCAAATCCATCCCTGCACGGCCCGTGCCGGCCCGCCGTGGCCCGCCGTGGCCCGCCATGGCCCGTCGTGACTCGGCGCGGCGCTTGCGATTCGCGCGCCGCCGGACAGAATCCTGGATGGCCTCATCACCCCTTCCCGGGAGTCCCACATGCGCCTGACCCTCACCCTGATCGTCGTGTTCATCGCCGGCATCGCCGTCGGGCTGGTGATGGATGTCGGCGCCGCCGCCCAACATCGCGACGATCCGCGCGGCTTCGGCTTTCGCCTCGATGCCGGCACGCCGCAGACCGTCGTGCAGGTGATCGACGGCGACACGATCGAACTGGAGGACGGCCTGCACGTGCGGCTGGCCGGCATCGACGCGCCCGAAGTCGGCCGCTACGTCCCGGAGTTCCAGCCCTGCGGTCAGGCCGCCAAGGCATTTCTCACCAACGCCATCGGCGATCGCAAAGTGCGGCTGGAATTCACCGACGACCGCATCGACCGCTACGGCCGGCTGATCGCGCATGTGTACCTCGATGCGCCGGCAGCTTCCTCAGCGACCGGTGCTTCGGCCGCGCCCGGAACGCCCGGTCCGGGCCCCGCCACTCGGGCGGAACAGACCGATTTGAGCCGCGAACTGGTCTCCGCCGGGCTCGCCCGCGCCTTCGACCCGCACGGCGGCGGCGTCGATCACGAACTTGACCCGGTCCATCCCGATCCGACCTACGCGCAGATGCTGGCGCTCGAACAGGACGCTCGCGCCCGCCATGTCGGCCTCTGGGCGCTGGCGCGCGGCATGCCGCAGGTGGAACGCGACGCCAACGGCCGCGCCTGGACCTACGTGGCGGCCACCAAATCCGATGTCTTCTACCGCGCCGATGCGCCGCAGGCCCGCGCGATTCCCGCCGACAAGCTGATCGGCTTCGACACCCGCGATGCCGCGCTGGAAAGCGGCCGGCAGGCGGCGAAATAAGGCAGCCGACGCTCCTTGCCCGGCCGGTCCCGCCCGTTTCGCCCCATTGCCAGGGACCGGCATATAATTGTTCCCCGCGCCTCACCCACCCGATTTGGCAAGGATTCGCCCCATGTCCTGGCAACCCGCCGTCACGCTGAATCTTGATGTGGACCGCCTGTTCGCCGCCATCCGCGGGGGTGAAATCGCGGTGCTCGGCGATTTCTGCCTCGACCACTACCTGTTCCTCGACCCCGACTTCAAGGAGGACTCGGTCGAAACCGGCCTGCCCGTGCGCGGCGTGGCCACGCAGCAGTACGCCCCCGGCGGCGCCGGCAATGTGGCCGCCAATCTCGCCGCGCTGGGCCTGAAAAAGACGCACTGCCTGGGCTGCATTGGCGAAGACCCCTACGGCATCAGCCTGACGCGCTGCCTCGAAAAAATCGGCTGCGACGTGACCGGCTTGGTCGTCCAGCCCGAAAACTTTTCGACCCGCGCCTACGTCAAGCCCTACCTGGGCGCGAAGGAGGAATCCCGCTTCGACCACGGCGTCGCCAACCGGATTGCGCCGGCCTCGGTCGAAAAAATCGTCGCCCGCCTGACCGCCATCCTGCCCCGCCTGACCGCCGTGATCCTGAACGAACAGGTCGCCGCCGGCATCTGGTCCGACGATTTGATCGCCGCCGTCAACCGCCTGGCCGCCGCGCATCCGACCGTCCGCTGGGTGGTCGACGCGCGGCACATTGCCGAGCGCTTCCAGGGCGTGGTGTTGAAAGTCAACGCCGGCGAAGCCGCCCGGATGCACGGCCGCGACGTGCGCTTTGGCGAAGCGGTGCGCGAAGAGGAATCGGCCGCCGACCTGGCCTGGCTGCACGAACGGTTCCACGCGCCGGTGGTGATCACCCGCGGTGAACAGGGTGCCTTGGCGCTCGACGCCGCCGGCCCGTGCAGCGTGCCCGGCGTGCACATCATCGATGAAATCGACATCGTCGGCGCCGGCGACACCTTCTGTTCCGCGCTGGCCGCCGCCCTGGGCGCCCAGGCGTCGTTGCGTGAAGCCATCCTGCTGGCCGACTGGGCCTCGGCCATCACCGTCCGCAAGCTGCGCCAGACCGGCACCGCGACCGAGGCCGAAATCCGCGCGCTGGCCGGCAGCATTGACTATGTCTACGCACCGGAACTCGCCGCCAGCCCGCGCCACGCGCGCTTCGCCGCCGGCCTGGACCTGGAAATCGTGTCCACCTCCCGCCCGCGCCCGGCCGCTCCGCCCGCCGCCGCCATTTTCGATTTCGACGGCACCCTTTCCACCCTGCGTGAAGGCTGGGAAACGGTGATGCTGCCGATGATGCAGAGAGCCATCCTCGGCGCGCATTTCACCGCCGCCGACGACCGCACCTTCCAGCGCGTCACCGCGCGCGTGAAGGACTACATCGACCAGTCCACCGGCATCCCGACCCTCCAGCAGATGCAGGGCCTGATCAAGCTCGTCCGCGATTTTGGCTTCGTGCCCCCGGCCGAAATCCTCGACATCCACGGCTACAAGCGGATCTACAACGAGGCGCTCATGGCGATGGTCGACGACCGTGTGGCACGGCTGAAACGCGGCGAGCGCACCGTCCAGGACTTCCTGATCAAGGGCGCGGTCGAACTGCTGACGGCGCTGCGCGCCCACGGCGTGCGGCTGTCGCTGGCCAGCGGCACCGATGTGGAAGACGTGCGGCGCGAAGCCGCCACCCTGGGCGTGGCCGACTTCTTCGACGGCGGCATCCACGGCTCCACCCCCGACCCGCAGTTCAATTCCAAGCGCGCCGTGCTCGAACGGCTGGTAGCCGAAATGACCGGCAGCGGTGCATCGCCCGCGGCGATCTTCGCCTGCGGCGACGGTCCGGTGGAACTGCGCGAAGTCCGCAAGCGCGGCGGCTTTGCCCTCGGCATCGCCTCCGACGAAATCCGCCGCTTCGGCTGGAATACCGCCAAACGCAGCCGGCTGATCCGCGCCGGCGCCGATTGGCTGGTGCCCGATTTTTCGCAACATGAGGCGCTCGTCGCGCATTTGTTCGGCCGCTGACCGGCTGCGTCCGCGACCCCCTCCTTCTTCAAGATTCAATGAGGCGTTGGTTCGGTGGAACAGCCCCCTGGGAGCGCCGGTGTTCACACCTGTGCCTTACCCACAACGGTCCCGGTGTTCGCTGGATGGTTTGATCTGGTGGTTGCCGGTGGCCTCCGCGACTCATGGATTGCTCGGCGGCGAGTGTTTTGGGGGTTACGTCGGGCGCCGGGCGGGTGCCGTCAGACAGATTCTCCTGTCACCGACCCGGCAGGATCGGCCCCTGTCCTTATGCGTACCACCTCAGGCCCGTGCGCCGACGGTCACATCCGCCGCGCCGCGTAGTAGCCGTCCATCATGCCGTCCAATCGCGTCAGTCCCAGCCAGAGTGTTTTCACCCCTGGCATGCCATCGCCCTTGCGGTTCAAATGGCCGCCCAGCCGACCGATCCATAACACCGCCTGTTGGATCGTCGGGGCCTCATTGGGCGGTTGCGACTGCTTTTTGTGTATGTGCATGTACAGCACCCGCCACTGATCCCGGGTGAGGATTCGCGTGCAGGAAGCCTCCGGTTCGCGCCGTGCCATGTCGCGTAATGCCACCACACGCACCGCCACCGCCGAGTAGATCGCCACCGCCCGCGCCAGCCGATCGGCCGTCTCCAGTTGCAACTTTTCCACCCCGCAGCCGGTTTTGAGCGCCAGGTGAAAGTCTTCGATCCGCCAACGCAAGCTGTACAGACGCGCGATCTCTTGCGCCCGCTCCAGCGTCGGCACCGTTTGGCGGGTCCACAGACGCCACAGCAGCGGTTCGGTCACTTCGGCCGGCGGCGTCACTTCGCGCACTTCCACCAAGGTCGCGGTCAGCGGTTCGCGGCGCCCCTTTTGCGCCGTGTCGCGCGGGTCCAGATGGACCTGCACGGCGCGATATTCCACCTGCGCGACTCGCGCCGGACGCGCGTCCGAACGCGGCACCGCGACCGTGGCCGTACCCAGGCACGCGGCCTGCGCCACCGCTTCGTGTGCGTAGCCGCCGCCTTGGACGGCGCGATTGTGATTGCAGCGGATGACGAAGTCGTCGTGCTCGCCCCGCGGTTCGGCCAACAGTTCGTGGATGTCGCACTCGCGGTCGGCGATATCGATCAGCGCCGGCCGCTGCGTCGCCGGCAGGCGCTCCATGGTGGCTTGGCCGGCACGCAACGCATCGCGCCAGCGAACGCTTTCCTTTTCTTCGAACGGCAGATGCTGGCGCAAGGCCGCCCGCTCGATGCCCTCCGCGCGCGCGTAGGTGACCTGATGCAACAGCCCCAACGGAAGGCCTTCGTCGGTCAAGGCCAGCAGGCTGTGCGTGAACAAGCCCTGTACGCCCTCCAACTTGCGCGGACCGATCCGGCCCAGGCCGCGCGTTTTGGGGTGGGTTGTAAAGCTAAGCGTCGTCGTATCCTGGACCAGCAGAACGCGCGGCAATCCGGCCGCCGCATCCACGGTGGCTTGTGCTTGGGAGGCAATCAAGGCTTCTGGCGTCACCCTGGAGTTCCCCAAAAAACGATAGGTGGCCTTGGTGGCCGCCCAATCGACACAGGTTGCGGGAATGCTGTCGGCCGCGTGATCGGCGACCGCATCGAGTATACGAGCGAAACGCCGGTTCAGGCGGACATCGCCCAAGTCACAGCGATGCGCCAACACCGCGGCCCAAAGGGGCGCGTCGAGCGATTGAATACACATGGGCTCGGTCCATCCTCGCCCCCCTCGCGCCGTTCGAGGTGCCAGCCCGGCAAAAATTTTGGGAATCTAAAAAAAGATGTGGGTAAGGCACAGGTCTGATGACCGGCGCTCCCAGCGAAGAGAGCGCAGGGCGCGCTCTTCCGAGGAAAGGCTCGGGGACTTGCTGGATATGGGTTCGCCCGTGGCACGACGGAATGCGCGCTCGCGCGCGCAAGAGTATAGGGCGAGCGCTTCGCGCTCCCTTTTTATGCACGGGACAGCTTTTATGCACGGGACAGCGTCCCGTGCCAATGCCTCGGGCGTTCGGGAGGCATGGAAAGAGTTGCGGTGCTTGAAGGACGGTTGGGGCGAAGAGCGGGTGAGGTCAGCCGCGGTCCCAGGATGGAGGCGCCTCCTTGCGTGCGACTTTTCTCTCAGGCGATGGGGCGGTCTTCGACCCACGCGAAGGTGACGAGCTGGCGGGCCGGGAGGGTTGCGGCGGCAGGGGGTTCGAGGCGGCTGTCTTCGCGGGCGTCGGACGTTCGGGTGGCGCCCGGAATCGGCGCCAAGGTGCATTTGATGTATTCGTGGAAGGGGCTCCACGCGCCGGCCGTCGCCGCGGCAGGCGCTGACGCCGGCGCCGGATCCGGAGGCGTTTCACCGCGCGGCGCATCTGCTGGCGGCGCACCTGCGTCCGGCGCACCTGGGTCCGGCGCACCTGGGTCCGGCGTGGCGAACAGATCGGCGGCGGGCTGCGTGTCAAACTGCGGGCGGTGTTCGTCGCCGTCCACGTAGCGCACGAACTGCCAGGCGCGCCAAGGGTGCTCGTCGGGCGGGGGAACAAGGGATCGGTCGAGATTGGATTCGAGGGTGGGGTGAGAAGACAGAGCCAAGAGCCGGTCTGGAGACCGGTCCCAGGCCGAGCCAAGAGCCGACGTGAACGTCGGCGCTCCCAGGGGGGCGGTCCCACCGTTCAACGGCCTGGTTGAATCTGGAGGGAAGGCGAGGTCCAGTGCGACGATCGCGAGCAGGGCGCCGCGGCCGTGTGTTTCAAACAGGTCGATTTCGCGCGGGGCAGCCAACTTGGAAGCGGTGGGATCGACTCTTTGGGCCACCTGCGCGCGCAAAAACGGCGTGTTCGCCGGCAGCGGCAGCGTGCGGCCTTCCGCCATCGCCTGCACGTGAAGCGGCGCGGCGCCATGGTTGAACAGGCCGATCCGTGCGCCGCTCGCGAAGGGCAGCGCCCGCCCGGCGAGCGCCGAAAATCCGAGGTGCACTTGCGGGCCTTCGCTGCGCACGAAGCCGCCGGGGAGTCCGCCGAGGGCCGGCAGCGGTACGGCCACGTCGACGGCGCGCGGGCGCGGGCCGGCTTCGTGAATCGGCGGGGTGGGGCTGAGTTCCAAGCGGAGTTCCAGCGCCAGGCAGGCGCGCGGGAGGGTGAAAGTTCCGGTGCGGTCCTGTGCTGTCGCACCGCCGGCTCCGCAGCAGCCGGCCAGCGCCTGCGGATCGAGCGGCGCCAGCTCGATTGCAATTTCCAGGCGGTCGATGCAGCCGCTGCCGACCGGTTCCAGGAGGGTTATGCCGGCGCGTGGCGCGAGGTCTTGCCAGGCCGCGGCAGGCCGCGACCCGCCGGGTGCGGCTGGGGCGGTCGGTGCGCCAATTCGCCAGCGTGTGTGTGTCGATGTGTCCGTCATGACCGTTTCCCGGTTGAACCAGTGGGATGAGTGTACAATCGAGCAGCGGCGGCGGCAATGCCGGTTTGCGCTCGCTGTGCGCCGCCCGTCACTCCGCGCGCGCCGACCCCCGGCGGCGTGCGTTTTCCTGCGAGATGTTGCCTGATGCTCGGACCTTTCCCGACCTGCTGCCGTTTCCTCTGCGCCGCCGGCCTGATGTTCGCGGCGGTCGTGCTGCTGCCTGGCGGAACCGGGTGGTCCGCCGGCCTGGCCGCGGCCGATGTCGCCGCCGCCGACCCGGCCACCACCACCGCCACCGCCGCTGTCACCGCTGCCACTCCCGCCGCCGCCGCCACCTCCACCACCGCCGCCACCGCCGCCACCGC
>JBOHNC010000010.1:0-4563 GCA_050730415.1 Planctomycetota bacterium | reverse complement strand
CGGCAGGCGCGTGCTCAGGTTCGAGAAAAAAGCCTGCCGTCCGATCAACAGGCACAGGGCCGTCAAAACCGACCAGACCACACACACGATCGGCCAGTGCCGCAGCCGCACCGGGTGGCGGGGGTGGTCGGAACTGAACTGCGCGGTCGGCACCGCCGCGGCCGGCGTTCCCGCCGTCCCCACCGTGCCCGAGGTCCCCGAGGTCCCCGAGGAAACGGCCGGAACAGCCGGCGCGGCCGCTCCCGGCGCACTGCCCGAGCCGCCGCCAGGCACGCTGGTGGCGCCAGACGCGCCGGTCGGGCCGGACGGGCCTAACGCGCCGGACGTCGCGGACCCGGAGCCGGTCGATGGCGCACCGGGCGGCGTATTCTGTGCGTCGGTCATGCTCGATCCTGCACCCGCCTGCGCCCGTCGGCCCGCGCCCGCGCTTCCCCGGCCGGGCGCCGGCTGAGCTCGTCTGCCAGACCCGGACAACCTACTATACCCAGAAATGCCCAACCCGGCAGCCCCGGGGAATCGACCGCCCGCCGCAACGCTCGCCGGTGCATCGGCCGCCGCCGCCGCCCCGCGCCCATAGTTCTTTTTCGCCCCCCTGCTAAAATGCCATTCACCGACGACGACCGAAGGACTGGAAGCCAGAGGGCGACTGCCATGGCCCTGAAGGGCAATCTCGAAACAGTCAGTCTGCCCGACGTGTTCCAGATTCTGGCCCGTCAAGCGCAGTCCGGACTGCTGCAGATATTCGCCAGCGACGGCGCGCACTACGTCGAGATCGACCGCGGGAAGATCTGCGCCGTGTCCGGCGTCGGCGGCGCGCTCCTGTTGGGCGATCTCCTGATCCACCACGGCTTTCTGTCCACCGAAGACCTCAGCGTCGCCCTCAACATGCAAAAAACGCGCACCGCCAAATTGGGCGAAATCCTGATCGAAAACAAGTTCTGCACCCAGGCAAAAATCGAGGAAGCCATCCGCTTCCAGATCACCGAGGAAATCTGCGACCTGTTCATGATCAAATCGGCTGAATTTGAATTCTTCGCCGGCACCGTCCTCGACGACAAACTGGCGCTCGGCGGCAAATTCGTCAAACTCCAGATCAACCCCGATTCGGTGCTCCTCGAAGCCGCCCGCCGCATGGACGAATGGTCCGCCATCGAAACCAAAATCCCCAGCGGCGCCACCCTGTTCACCGTCACCGAAGCCGGCCGCGAATTCTTCCAGACCGCCGACCGCAATACCCAGATCGTCCTCACCCTCATCAACGACCTGCGCACCTTCGAATCGATCGTCGCCAAATCCTGTCTCGGACGCTTCCGCACCGGCTCCATCATCTCCGAAATGCTGGACGCCGGCGCCATTCAGCACCTCGCCTTCGAACTCTACCCCCAGATCGCCGAGAAACACCTGAACGAGCATCGCTTCAAGGAAGCCCGCCTGATCTACCGCTACTCCATCGACTACATCCAGGACCCCGTCGTCCGCGAAACCATGTTCAAGAATCTTCAACTGGTGGAGCAGCGCATCCAGGAGCAGGAAAGCGGCGGGCAGGAGTCCCAGCATTCCGAAATCGTTCGCACCCCCCACCTGACCGGCGCGAAATTCTCCCGCCGGACCTGGGTCCTGGCCGCGATTTTCCTGGCGGTCGCCGTCGGCGCGGGCGGCATCACCGTCGGCCTGATACTCACCCGGCACCGCAGCGACGCCACGCTCGACGATTCCGCCTACGAACACCAGGTGCAGACCTTCGAACAGGAATTCGGAAACAAGGACTGGACCGCAGCCAAAAAACTGCTCGCCGCGATGGTGCCCAAAAAAGAGGGCAACAAGGAAGGCTACGCCAGCCTCCAGGACCGTTTCCTGCAAGCCGCCAGCAGCGACGCGGCAGCCCAATTGGCAGCGCTCGAAAAACACCAGCCCGGCGCCGACGATTCGATCGCCGGCGTGCAACAGTACATCGCCGACGGCCGCACCTTGGTCAAGCGCTTCCCCGAAACCCTGGACCTCAAAACCGCCGTCACCAAAGATCTGAAATCGCTCGATTTCTCCCTCGATGGACTGGATCGCAAGCTGCGCGCCCGCCGCGCCGACCAGGCCCTCGCCAACATCCTCGCCGAAGCCGCCACCCGTCCGACCGATGAAACCCTGCAAGCCATCGACACCACCCGCCAATCCAAAATTCTCACCCCGGCCGCCGACGCCCAGCTCGCCGCCATCGTGGCCGAAATCGCCGCCCTCCGCGCCGCCCAGGCCCGCGACTTGCAAACCTACCGCGCCTGCCTCGCGACCCACGACAACCTGGCAGCCGCCGGCCTCGGCGAATCCATCAAGGCCCTCCAAGCCGCCTCCGGCTTTGGCCCGACCCCCGAGTTCCTCGACCTGACCGGCGGAAAACTCGAACAACCCCAAGCCGCCGCGGCCGACGTTGAAACCGCCCACCGCGAATATCTCACCATCGTCGCCCGCGCCGGCAAAGATCCCCACCAGGCCGCCCAGGACCTCAAAGCCCTCCTCGCCAAATACCCCGGCTGCCTGGAACGCGGGCGGATCGCCAAGATCGAAACTGCCATCGAACAGTTCGGACCGTAGCGGAGAAAATATTGGCTGGCATGGCTCCGGACCGCAACTCCCCGCCGGCTTCCCCGGACCGACCGATCCGCTTCGGCCGCCCGCTCCGCCGCACCCCATGCCGCCCGTCGCCCCGGCCGGCCAGCCCGACCGGCCCGGCCGGCCCAACCGGCTCGGCCGGCTCGATTGGCTCGACCGGCTCGATTGGCCGGATTGGCCGGATTGGCCGGCTTGGCCCGATGGGCCCGATTGGCTCGACCGGCCCGATCAAACCGAACCCCCCCATCTCGGCGCTCGAACCAGGCGGCCGCCTCCGCCGGCTGGCCCTCGCCTGCCTCCTGGCCGCCCTCACCACCCTCGCCGCCGCGCCCGCCGCACCCGCCGCCGACAGCGCTGACGCCGCCCCCGACGCCAACGCCGCCGGCGCCGAAACCGTGGCTGAACCGCCCACCCTGTACCTCTGCATCATCGACGACAGTTCTTCCATGCACCAGAACGATCCGACCGACCTGCGCCTGCAAGCCGCGCAGCTCACCCTGGCGCTCGCGCAGCCGGGCGACCAATGGGCGGTCGTGCGTTTCCGCAAAGCCGCCAAGGTCTTTCTGAAGCCCACCTCCGTCGGGTCGGTCGCCGACCGCTTCAAGGATGTTCCCGCCGCCCTCGGGCCGCCCGACGAACACACCATTCCCGACGGGACCAATTTTGTCGCCGCCTTCGCCCGCGCGCAGGAAACCCTCGATGCCTGGTCCGGCCACGGCCGCGTCATGGTGATTTTTCTGACCGACGGCGAAGATGTCGATGTCACCAACGAAGCCCTCAGCTTCAGCGTCCACACCCTCGCCAAAAAAGCCTACGCCCGCGGCGCCTACGACTTCCAAATGAAAATCATCGGCCTGGGCAAGGAAATCTCCACCGCCCAGCTCAACCTGATCCGCGAGGAATCCAAAGGCACGCTCATCGAAGTCGCCAATGCCGCCGATCTGATCGACCGAGTGCTCAGCGTCATCGTCCAAAGCCAGAACATCGGCCGCCTCGATCCGCCCCTGCCCAATTCCTTCGAAGTCGGCCCGGACGTGCTGCGCATCGGCATCATCGGCGTCGGCGGCAAAGGTCGGCCCGGCGCCGGACACATCGGCTTCCTGTCCAAAGTCTCGATCCAAACCCCCGCCGGCAAAAAAATTGAACTCCTCGACGACCCCAACTGCCGCCTCTTCCCCGCCACCCAGGATTTCATCCGGCCCGAACGCTACCAGATCGCCATCGCCGACCATCCCCCCGCCGGCCGCTACACCCTCCAGACCGCCGGCGACTTCCAACTCGTCGACATCGTGATCGAACGCCGGCTGCAGTTCGTCGTCAATCCCGCCGAACCCCCCGGCCGCGCCGCGCAATATGAACCGATCGATCTGTCGGTCTACATGGTCGGCGGCGGCAAAAATCTGGAAACGCTCGGCGAACACACCCGCGTCACCGCCGACGTCTTCGGCCCCTTCGCGCCCAACCTCGACCCCAGCGGCCGCATCTTCAACGAATCCACCCGCGTCGGCGCCCCCATCGAACTCACCCGCCGCCCCGGCGCCGCCGACGGCCGCGTCGAATTCACCGGCCGCATCGACGGCCTGGCCCTCGGCCCCGATGCCCTCCGCGACGGCGCCTTCACCATCCGCTTCCGCACCGTCACCCGCGAAAATTCCGCCCTCGTCTGGACCCGCTCCCTGCCGCCCCGCGATGTGTTCATCGAACGCCAGCCCGGGAGGCTCCATCTGACGCTCACCGACCCCGCCGACCCTTTCGAATCCGTCGACCGCCTCACCAAAAATCTCTCCCTGCGCGTGCTCAATACGTTTCTGGCGCCCCTCCCCGTCCTCGTCGACTTCCGCCTCGCCCACCCCGATCAACCCCAGCCCGCCGGCCTGCAACTGCCCCCGCCCCAAGCCCTGATTCTTCCCCCCGGCCGCGAAGTCAACCTGTCCGCGCTGCCCCTCAGCGTCGACGAGGAAG
>JBOHNC010000009.1:0-2010 GCA_050730415.1 Planctomycetota bacterium | reverse complement strand
TCCCAGTTGACGGTGTCGCCGAAGGACTCGTTCACGCGTACGCCGTCGACGTAGACGGACAGTCCTTCGGGGGTGCCGAGCAGCGGGGAAGCCGTGAAGCCGTGCTAGTAGACGTTGATCTGGAAGGGATTGCCGGCGCTCCCGGAGACGTTGATGCCGCTGAAGCTGTTGTCGAGGTAGTCCACCAGATCCAGCGACTGCTGGCGCTCGAGGTCCGCGGCGCTCAGCGTCTGCACGGCCGACGGGATCTCATTCAAAGGCAGACCGAAATCCTGCAACGGCGTGGCGCTGATGATCACCTGCTGCAGCTGCGGCTGCGCCTCCCTGGCCGCCGGGCCGCTGGCGGCTGCGGTGGCGGCTCCGGCATTGGCGGCCCGCGCCAACAACGGCGCGCCCAGGACGCAGGCGCCGGCGGCGACGAGAAGGGATGACAGCTTGCGAAACTTGTCCGGATGGGTCCTGCAGAATTTCCCCTGGCCGACGACGAGCGCCAATGCACGGTTCTCGGCGGCGGTGCCGTTCTGGCTCTCCATGACGGACTTCGTCATGATCGTGCGGCGACAACCCGTGTCGTCCGCGCTATCGGCTCGGGAGTCATTCGGGGATCCTCCAATGCCTGTCCGTTCATTTTCAGCATGCTTGCCTCGCCTGCACTGCAGGCGCAAGGGAGTTTTTCCCGATTGGGATATGCGGCGGTCAACCCTCGCCACAGCGCCATCGCGGAACGGTCGCGCAGAGTGTTACTCGAGCGCTGTCATCTGATTCCAGCCGGTCCGGCAGTCGTTCCGGCGTATCCGACCAGCTCGACATAACCCCGGCCCGCGACGCGACGCCCGGCCCGGGTCCCGGCGACGTTCACCGCTCCCTCCCAGTACCGCGGCGAAGTCGTGAGCTCCTGGTCGGCGAGCACGGGATGCACGGTGACATCGAGACCCAGTGCCGGGGCGAGCAGCCGCCAGCGCGAGGGATACCGGGTGCCGGTCCGGTCGGTCCAATATCCGAGGACCTCGATGCGCACGGCGCCACGGGCCAGCGGCCGCGCCCGGCCGTGCACGTCGACCCAGGTGCCCGCGCTGTAGGGGTCTTCCGCACCGTTGCGGTCGCGAAGCACGTAGAACATGAGGCAGGAGCCGTCGTCGAGCTGCAGCCCGAACCAGTCCCATCCGGCCTCCTGCGGTCCGAGACTGCCGCTGCCCCACTCGCGGTCTAGCCAGGCGAGGCCGTGCACCTCGAGCGGCCGGCCGTCGCGGACGATCGTCCCCCGAACGGCGATGCGAGGGATGGAGTAGTAGTAGGTTGCATCACCGGGCTGTCCCGACTTGCGGCTCAGCCCGTTCCCGCGCTCGCCATTGAGGACGGGCGGCATCAGGGGCCGTGCCTCGAGCGAGAGGACATAGCCCCGCTCATTGGCCTGGAGCAGCCATGTGGCCGAGTGGGCCGGGGACTTCGAGCCCGTCGAGGCCGGTCGGAGCGCCGCGCTCTGGCCGATCCGCCAGTTTCCGACCCAGACTTCGAATGGATTCGCCTGCGCGCCTGCGAGTCCGAGCGCGCCCCGCGCGAGCTTCGTTGCGAACCGGAACCTGTGCCGCGTGACATCGGTGATGGCGAAGTGTCCGAGGTAAATCTGACGCGTGCGCCAGGGGGAGCGCCTGGCGCCCGGCCGGACGGTCGGCGCGCTCGGGGCGGCGGTGGGCGCAAGCGCGAAGCGGAACACGGTGAGCTCGAATCCGAAGCGCTCGCCGGCGGCGGAGCCCAGGTTTCCGGTGACATACCACCACTCCTGGCGGAAGTCGGGATGAGGGCCCTGGTCGCGCGGAAACTGGAGCGGCTTGGGCGTCAATGCTAGCGCGAAGGCGGGCTGTTGCGCCCGGCCGGCGTGCGCCGCGAGCGTGATCGCCGCCGCGCCGATCGCGGCAAGAGCTCCCGGGCGCACTCTCATCCCTCGCGCATCTCCCCGGCGATCGGTCCCACGGCCGCGCGCCATGCCGGATAGAGGCCCGCGAGCAGCGC
>JBOHNC010000008.1:0-13639 GCA_050730415.1 Planctomycetota bacterium | reverse complement strand
AGCGGTGGCAGCGCGGCCCAGGCAGTGAGCAGCACCACGCCGGCGCGCGGCCAGCGGCGCGCCCACAGCCACGCCCCGGCGGCGCTCGCGCCCACCGCCAGCGCGGCGATCAAACCGTCCGGCAGGTGGCGGCTCCAGCCCAGCGCCGCGGGCGGAATGCGCACCGCTGCGGTGGTGTCGAGTAACAGCGCGATGGAATGGAAGGTCCAGACGACCGCCGTGATCGGCAGGCCCAGCGCGCCGGCCTGCAACGCGCGCTGCCAGAAGCGCAGGCGCGGCGCGTTCGGATCGTCAGCGGCGCTCAGCGGCGGCGCCAGGAACACCGCCGCCAGCGTGCCAAGCCAGGCGATGAGCAACGGCGCCTGATGCGGATCGCGCCAGCCGGGCGTCGCGGCAGCCGGCGCCTGCGGGCCGCTCAGGCACAGCGCCAGCGTCGCCGCCAGTACGCCGAACACCGCGGCCGCGGGCGGCAGCCACAGACCGATGGGCAGCGGCGGCCGACGACCGGTGGCCTGTTCCAGGGGCCGGTCGGCGGCGACGGCAAGATGTTCCAGCCGCGGTTGGCTCATGGTGACATTGTACCGCCCCGGCCTGCTCGCGGCGCTCCGTCGTCGCGGCGCGGCGCGGCCGCGGGCTCGGTCTCCAGCGTGTGCCGCGCCAGCCGCAGGCAGGCTTGCAGCGCAATCGACAGCAGCACGACCTGGACGATCCGCGCCACGATGGCGGTCACGCTGATGAGCGGCTCCACGGCGGCGCTCGGACTGCCGTGCGCATGCGCCATGGTGGCCCAGCGGTCGATGAAGCCGCGCGCAAACATGAACAGCGTCGCGACGATCGCCCCGGAATTGATCCAGACGCCCAGGCGGTAGAACACCGCGCGGCGCGTGCCCAGCAAACCAGCGCCGGCGATCATGGCCAAGCCCACTGGCAGCCAGACCAGGCTGGAGTGAAAGTCGAAATCGGCGGTCGGCCCGGTTTCCGCCCCGCTGCTCACCGCCATCAGCACGCCCCCGAGCGTCCAGAACAGGCCGATCACCAGGTCGATGGTGAAGGCCGCCGCCAGCGTCAGCCCGGAGGCTCGCATCGGGCGGTCGGTCGCAGCGTCAGCCGAATCGGGCGGCGCAGCGCCGGCGAGTTTCGGCGGGACGCCAGGGCCGGGGGGGCCGGGCGGGACGGGCTGATTGGGCGGGTCGGGCGGGACAGGCTGCGGCACGGGCCGGGATTATTTCGACGGCGCGGCAACCGAGCCGGGGTCGGCCGACGGTCCGTTGGCACTGGGCGCGTTCACCGCGCCGGCGTTGACGCCGTTGCTGTCGGCGGAGGGCGCGTTCACCGACCCCATGTCGGCGCTGGGTGCGTTGACGCTCGGCCCGGAAATCATTCCAGCCGAACAGCCGGCGGCCAGCAGGCTCAGGGCGGCGATCGCCGCGGCGCCCGGGATAACACGAAGGTGAAGCAGACTCGTTTTCATGGAAAGACTCCGCTGCCCCCGCCCAGGCGGAGGATGGTTGACCGGCTCAGGGACGCTCAGGCTGACCGGCATTATATCGCCTGCGGCGCTAGGCTTGCACCGCCGCCGCCGGCTGCGGATCGTTTTCCAGCCGGCCCAGCCACAGCGCGTGGTCGTAGGTCGGGTTGCCGGTCAGATAGCGCCAGAACTTGATGCGCTGGATTTCCTCGATGCGGCCTTCCTGCCCGTGCCAGGGAACCGGCTTGAACAGCGTTTTCTGAACCGCCGGATCGTCCAGGTCGGCGGTGTCCCACAGCCGTACCTGCGGCACGGTCGGGTTGAGCCGCACCTTGAACATGAAGCGCTCGCGCGGCGTGTGATTGGACCGCGCCGAGTGCCAGATATTGTGGTGCCAGAAAAACACCGTGCCGGCTTTGCAGACCGCTTGAACCTGTCCGACGATGTTCTGGTAGCGGCTAAGCTGCGATTCATGCACCTGGCGGAACTGGCTGCCGGGCACAAACAGCGTCCCGCCCATTTCGACCGGCGTGTCGTCGGGGAAAAACGAAAACTGGATGTCGAAGGCCCGCGTGCGCGTGTCGATCTCGGAGTCCTGATGCAGGTTGGCGCCGACATGGGTGTTGGGGCCGACGCGGTGAGGGAAATGGTGGTCGTAGCGCGGATGCGGGCCGACCAGGCTTTCGATGGCCCCGCGGAACTTCGGCAGACGGAAAATCCCGCCCATCAGGCTGTCGGCGGGGAAGATCTCGTCGAAGGGTTTCCCGTTGCCCTGCTTCCAGTCGTGATGCTGGTTGGCGCGCATGTATTCGATCGCGGCTTCACACCGGTCGCGCGGCACGATTTCATCCAGCCGGATGAATCCCCGCGCGGCGAATTCGGCCATCTGTTTGCTGTTGAGCAGAATCGGTTGGTCAGACATCGATATCCTCCAGTTTTTCGAGCACGAACTCGAACTTCAGGTAATCGGTGGAATATTCACGGCCGGGAAAAGGTGTGGGCATCGGCGGCACTTGGATGACCCGCCAGCCGTCTTTCATGGCGGCCAGCACCGAATCGTAGGGCGGCGCCGGTTCGCCGGTGGCCTCGAATTTTTCCCTGCCCGTGCCGTCGTAGATCGACCAGCTCACGACCTGGCTGTCGAGCGCGGCGTTGGCGAGGTAAAGGAGGAGCAGTTTCTGGCGCAATTTCATGGCGGACGGAGCGTCGCGCGGGGGTCTTGGTGGTCCGGTGCTATAACCGCGGATAGCATAGCGCGCGATACGAAGCGGTCAATCGGTTGGTTTTGATTTGCCGATCGGCATTCTGAGTCCTGGAGGGACGTGTGAGTGGAGCCCAGCACGGCGCCGCCTGTCCGACAGGGGGCGCAAGTACTGGGATAGGCAGTCGGTAAAATACAAGGGAGTCCAAGCGGGACGACTGAACGGTCGATGCCACATTTCCCTGCGCCGAATACGCCCTACCCGGAGCCGTCCATGCCACACTCTTTCACCACCTGCCTGTTCCACGTCGTGTTCAGCACCAAGGACCGGGAGCCTTTAATCCCCGCTGAATTGCTGGAGCGCCTGTGGGCCTACATCGGCGGAATCGCGCGCACCAACAACTTCACAGCGCTGGAAATCGGCGGGATCGAAAACCACGTGCACGCGCTCATCGCGATTCCGCCCACGATGCCGGCCGCCAAGGCGGTGCAGTTGATTAAAGCCGGCGCGGCCAAATGGCTGAACGAGCAATTACCGTCTCATCGCGAAGCCATCTGGCAGCAGGGCTATGCCGCCTTCAGCATCGGGATCTCCCAGGTACTGAAAACGCGGGATTACATTCGCAATCAGCACGAACATCACCGCAAAAAGAGCTTTCAGGAGGAATATTTGAGCTTCCTGAAAAAGCACGGAATCGCCTTCGATCCAAAATACGGTTGGGGTTGAATTCCACGACGCGCGATGCCCGCAGACAGCGCGCCCAAGCGCAGGCAGCGTTCAGCCGTCCCGCTGGGACTGGGGCGTTGAATGGCTTTCGCGTTCCCAGCACTTGCGGTCGAAGCGACCGACCGTGCTGGGCTCCACTCACGCGTGCCTCCGGCACTCCTGAAGAGCCAGAGGGTCTTTTGGTTTGAAATCCGGTTTCCGGTGCTTTGTGAGTCCCAGCGGGACGAGTGAGTGGAGCCCAGCACGGCGCCGCCTGTTCGACAGGGGGCGCAAGTGCTGGGAAAGGCGCCAGGTAAAATACAAGGGAGTCCCAGCGGGACGACTGAACGCTCTTGCGGTCAGCTCGACCGACCGCGGCGCCTTACACCCGCTCCCCTACCACTTCGCGTAGGGTACCGCGGCGGCCGTCGCCTGGACCTTTTCCGGCGCTTCGCGCAGTTCGTTCAACGAATCGAAGCGGCCGGTGAGCAGGTTCTCGCGCGCGCCTTCGGGCATCGTGAAAGGGAACGACAACGCGCCCGCACCCAGCCCCGTGCCGGTGCCGGCCGAGACCCGCCGGTTCTGGAGGTCGATCGTGACCGAAAGCCTGGGGTCGCCGACGACCGCGGCCATCAGTTCTTCCCGCGCCGCGTCGGGCAGGCAGACGCAGGGAATGCCCAGCGTGGTCGAATTGCCGAAAAAAATTTCGGCGAAGCTCCCCGCGACGATCGCGCGGATGCCGAACTTCTGCAACGCCTGCGGCGCGTGTTCGCGCGACGAACCGCAGCCGAAGTTATTGCCCGTCACCAGAATCGTCGCGCCTTTGAATTCGGGCCGGTCGAGCGGATGGTTCAGCGACTGCTTCGTGTCCGGATCGATCCGCACGTCGTAGAACGCAAATTCGCCGAGCCCGTCAAACGTGACGCAGCGCATGAACCGCGCCGGGATGATCCGGTCGGTGTCGATGTCATCGCCCGGCACGGGCACGCCGCGTCCGGTGACGTTTTTGATGGCAGCCAAGGTCATGATTTGGTTCCTCGCATGGACAGTTCAAATGGTTCGGGCGATTAGGCTTTGGGCTTTAGGCTTTGGGCTTTGGGCCGAAAACCCAAAAAGACCCATCGCGGTTCCCAATTTTCCCAGCGCCCCTCTTTTCTCTTTTCCCCTCTTCCCCAAAGCCCATAGCCCATAGCCCAAAGCCCGCCCTCATCTCACCGGGGCCAAGCCAAACACCTCACGCGCGTCCGCCACTTTGCCTTCGATTGCGGCGGCGGCCACCATGAGGGGGCTCATGAGTAACGTCCGGCCGGTGGGACTGCCCTGGCGGCCCTTGAAGTTGCGGTTCGACGACGACGCGCACACTTCGTCGCCGACCAGCTTGTCGGGGTTCATCGCCAGACACATCGAACAGCCGGCTTCACGCCATTCGAACCCGGCGGCGGTGAAGATCTTGTCGAGCCCTTCCTTTTCCGCCTGCGCCTTGATCGGCATCGAACCGGGCGCGATGATCGCTTTCACCGTTTTCGCCACCTGCCGGCCAGCCACGTACTGCGCCACCAGCCGCAGGTCGGTCAGCCGCGCGTTGGTGCAACTGCCGATGAAGGCGCGGTCGATCTTGACGCCGGCGATCGGCTGGCCGGGTTGGAGCTTCATATAGGCCAGGGCTTCGTCGAGCGATTTCCGGTCGGCGGCCGACAGCCCGTCGTAGGTGGGGATCGATTCGTCCACCGCCACCGCCTGCCCGGGGTTGATGCCCCAGGTCACGGTGGGCGGGATGTCTTCGCCGCGGATCGTGACGACATCGTCGTACTTCGCGTCGCGGTCGCTGGCGACCGAGCGCCAGTACTTCAGCGCGGCCTCCCATTTGGCGCCCTGCGGCGAATAGGGGCGGCCCTTCAAGTAGTCAAAGGTGGTCTGATCGGGGTTCACGTAGCCACACCGCGCGCCGCCTTCGATCGACATGTTGCAGACGGTCATCCGTTCTTCCATCGACATCTTTTCGATCACCGGACCGGCGTACTCGTAGGCGAACCCGTTGCCGCCTTTCACGCCCAGCGTGCGGATGACATGCAGCGTCACGTCCTTGGCGTAGACGCCGGGCGACAGTTCGCCGGTGATATCGATCCGGCGGACCTTGAGCGGCTCCAGCGCCATCGACTGCGTGGCCAGCACATCGCGGACCTGGCTGGTGCCGATGCCGAACGCGATCGCGCCGAAAGCCCCGTGCGTCGAGGTGTGGCTGTCGCCGCAGGCGATGGTCATGCCCGGCTGCGTCAGGCCCAGTTCCGGGCCGATGACGTGGACGATGCCCTGGCGGCCGGAGCTGCGGTCAAAAAACGTGATGCCGAAGTCGGCGCAATTTTTCTGCAGCGCCACCAACATCTGTTCGGCCAGCGGATCGGCCAGCGGCCGCGCGATGCTGTCGGTCGGCACGATGTGATCGACGGTGGCGAAGGTGCGCTGCGGAAACGGCACGCTGAGTCCCAGCTCGCGCAGCATCCCGAACGCCTGCGGACTGGTGACTTCGTGAATCAGGTGCAGGCCGATGAACAGTTGCGCCTGCCCGCTGTGCAGCTTGCGGACCACATGGCTGTCCCAGACCTTCTGAAAGAGCGTTTTTCCCACCGGTGAGTCTCCTGAGGTGCGCGCGAGCACCCTGGCCCAGCGCGGATCGATCATTTTAGCGGATTCGGGGCGGAAGGCAAAAGTTTGAGCGTGCGCAAGGGGACGGGGAGCAGGGGCCAGGGGAAGAAGAGAAATCCAAGAAGCCGCGCTGGAGCGCGGCGTTCCCAGGGGGCAGGCTACTTGAGCATCCCCGCCGGCAGCCACGGCTTCGTCGCCTTCAGCATCTGGTCGAACATCTGCGCCGCGCGGTCGATCGGGATCGCCGTCAGCGGATCGTTCAAAATCGCCGTGAAGGCCAGTTCGCGGTCGCTGTGCAGCGCCGCTTCGATGATCGTCTCCTGGTTCGACACATGCCGCCGCACCAGCGCTTCCACCTGCGGAACCATCCGTCCGGCGCTCAATGGCTGAATCGAATCGGCCGACAGCCGCGCGTTGGTCTCCACCACCGCGTTCAGCGGGAAACCGAACAACTGCCCGACATTCGGCATGTTCACGTTGGTGACCATATCGCCGAGGCCCAGCAGCGCCTTGATCTGCAAGACCCCTTCCTCGCCGGAACGGTGCAGTTCGACTTTGGCCTTGCCCGCCAGCAGCGCCTTGGTTTTGCGGGTGCGCTCGGCGATCCACTGCACCCGCAGCTTCACCGGCGTCAGCGCAAACCCGTAGCGCCGCACCGTGTCGGGGTCGCGCAGGAACCACGGGACGAACTCGGCCAGATGCCGGTCGCCGGCGGCCGCCACCTGCCCGAACCGCTCGAACAGTTCCATTTTGACCAGATTCAGGTTGCGGAAGGGGTCGAACGGTTTGTTCGGCTTGAGCGCCTCCCGCTGCAGCCGTTTTTTGTGCTTGGCGATGTACGCGCTGTAGTGCGGGATGAGGTCGGTGCCCTTCCACTGGACACGGTCGAGCCAGGTGAAATGGTTGATGCCCTGAACATTGACCTCGATTTCCTGCCGCGGCGGCGCCTCGACCTTGAACTGGTCGGCGACGACCTGCGCGAACAGGTGCTGCGTGCTGAAGACCTCATGGCAGCAGCCGATGGCCTTCACCAGCGGAAAAATCTTGTACAGCGTGCGCGTGCAGACGGTCATCGGGTTGGTGTAGTTGATCACCCAAGCTCGCGGGCAGTACTGCGCGATGGCTTCGGCCATCACACGGTACATCGGCACGGTGCGCAGCGCGCGGACATGGCCGGCCGGGCCGACCGTATCGCCAACCGGATGCAGGATGCCGAACTTTGCGGGGATGCCGATATCGGAAGCCATCGCCGCAAACGAGCCGGGCAGGATCGAAATCACGACGAAATCGGCGCCGGTGAGGCAGGCTTGGAGCGACTTGACCGCGCGGTACTTCCAAGCCGCTGCGCAGCCGGGAAGCTCCTTCATGCGGTTGCCGAGCCGTTCATTGCGCTGCGCCGCGGCGAAGTCCAGGTCGAACAGCCGGACCTCGCCGCTCAGATCGGGTTCCTGCGCGAGGTCGTTCATCAGACCGCGGCCCCAGGCCTGCGAACCGCCGCCAATGTAGCCAATTTTCAGGCCGGCGATTTTCGGTTTGGCGGTGGACATGGGATCTCCAGGCAGGCCTTGCGGGTAGGGGTGAAGGGTGACGGCGACGAACCGCTGAAGGCCGCCGCCAATTTTACCGTGGGGTGGCCCAAGAAGGCAGGTGCGCCCGGCGGGAAATGCGCGCCTCGCGAGCCCCGGCGAGCGCACTCGGCACCCCGCCCTCGCCGCAACCGGGTCCCCTTCCCGCTCGTCCTGGCGACTTGGCGTCTTGGTCTGGGCGTCGCTGCGGCTTGGCGAGAGGTCTTCTCTTCTCTCTTCCCGCGAGGGCGGACCGCGGCGAGCCATTTGACCAACCGATGGCCAAACGTATACTGGAGAACTTTCATGCCGCCGGGACGAGAGTCGGGCGGTCTTCACAGCCTGCATACAACCGGTTGCGTTCGCCGCCGACGGGTTTTCTGGGAGGTACGGTGCCATGCGTCGCTATTCGTTGGCTTTGGTATTTCTTTTCCTGGCCGGCCTCTACAGCGCCGGGTGCGGCACGCCGCCGAACCTCCTGACCGTGTACACCTCTCCAAAGGACGCCACCGTCTACTTGGACGACAACCCGATCGGATCCGGCGTCGCCAAATACAAGCTGACCTTCGTGAAGGCCGGCGCCGACTACAAGCCGATGACCGTCTACGCCAAGGCGCCCAATCACGTCGACAGCAAGAAGGTCGAAGTCGATTTCAATCCCAAGGGCGGCGAGGACGCGGTCTACCTGGCGCTGGACGGCATCGCCAACGTGCATGTCTCCTCCGATTCGGCCAGCCTCACGGCGAAAATGGAAGGCCAGACCGCCACCGGCGCGATCGACAACACCAACGTGACGCTGAAAGGCATCGTCTTCCAACGCGCCGGGGATTTCTCCTCGCCCGACAGCGCGCCGGACTACCAGCCGGTGAATCTGGAAGTCTCGGGCGCGGGCTACAAAACCAAAACCGTGCCGGTGGCCTTCAGCACCTCCGGCGAAGTGGTGGTGCCCAAGCTGACCCTCGACCCCATCACCATGGTCCCGACCACCGACTGCTACCTGGAACGCCGCGAATACGTCAATCCGTTTTTCGACCTGAAAACCGACACTGTCTGGGCGATGCTCCAGAGCGGCGGCGACGACGCGGTGGTCGTGACGGCCTCCGGTTCGAAAATGCCGTACTTCGGTCTGACCCCGGCCTCGATCGACGGCAAAGGCTTCATTATTTACTCGGTCCTGCACAATACCGTGGTCGGCGACAAGCCGGCCCTGGCCGCGCACCTGGAAGAAGTTTCCACCGACGATGGCGGCGTCACATTGATTGGCGATCCGAGCACCAAATCGGGGGCGGAAATCTACATCATGCCATGCTGGGACCCGAACAAGCGGCGGGTGTATTTCTCGCGCAGTCACCTCAGCGAAGTGTTCACGCCGTTTTCAATCGATTCGGCCAGCCTCGACGACGTGATCGTGCAGAAGGAAAAAGGCGGACCCACCACCAGCTACCTCTGGCCGGACATCAAGCCGGCCGGCGGCAAGCAGGTCGTGTATTCGTTCTGCGACAGCGGGGATCAGCGCAAGCTCGGCCGCGAGGACATCGACAAGCCCAGCCAGCAGTCGCTGATCACCTACGCCGACCAGCCCAAGTTCGCCCCCAACGGCAACACCATCGCCTACATCAAGCGCAACTACAGCGACACCAGCGGCCGCCAGACACCTTGGGACTACGACAAGAAAATCGACGGCGACGATTTCACCGCCAAGTTCTTCCCCAGCTCGCTGTGCCTGTTCAAAAACAACAAGTTCTCACAGATCTTCCCGCAGGACACCGATCCCCGCGCGGCCAAAACCGAAGTCAAAGACGTGGCCTGGGTGGACGACGACCATGTCGTCTTCGCCAGCAACTACGAGACCGTCAATGACCAGAAGCCGAACTTCGACATCTACTACATGGACGTCAGCAAGGGCACCGCGCCGCAGCGGCTCACCCACAATGCCTCGGTGGACGACTACCCGGTGGTGCTCGGCGACTACGTTTATTTCCGCTCGAACCGGCGCGGCATGTGGAACATCTGGCGGATTCACAAGCCGACCAATTGAACAGGCTCGGCGGCCTGCCACGCCAGATTAAACATTATAACTACATGGAAGTAAACTTCTTACGATGAACTGTGCCCATCGATCAATGGTCGAAATGGTAATTTTTCAGGCCAATTAATACCAAAATAAAACGGGTCTGCTGTCTGAATTGGTACCCCCAAGGTCTACCTCTTGGAACAGAAATGGTTCAGGAGATCACCGGATGGATAGGCGCCCACCGGGAAGCGTGACGCGAGCCTGCCTGCTTGGCTGGGTGGGTCTGGTATTGCTGGGAGCGGGCACCGGCTGGCTCGGCGCCGCCAACCTCACTGCCGCGCCCGGCGACGACCTGCAAGCGAAAATCAACAGCTTGAACGCCGGCGACACCCTCTCGCTCAGCAGCGGCACCTACACCACCAACAACCTGACCTTCACCAGCAAAAGCGGCACGACGAGCGCCTGGATCACCCTTCAGGCCGGCGGCGGGCAGACGCCGATCCTGTCCAATCCCGGCGGCCAGAACATGATCAACGTGGTGAACTCGCACTTCATCGCGATTATCGGGCTGGAGATTTCCGGCGGGGGGACCGCCGGAGACGGCGTCAAGTACACCGGCGCCGACAGCGACATGCTGATCCAAGACTGCACGATTCATAACATCGACGGCGTGGCCGTGAACTGTTCCAGCATCGGCGGCAACATGACCAACCTGACGGTGCGCCACTGCAACATCTACGCGACCGGCCCTTCGACTTCGGACTGCGCGATGTACCTGGGCCGCGCGGACGGCAGCTACGCGGTCGATAATTCCCTGTTCGAACGCAATCTCATCCACCAGATTCACAGCTCCCTCGGCAAGGGCATCAATCTCCGGATGAACTCCCACGGCAACATCGTGCGCGACAATGTGATTTTCGATTGCACCATTCCCTGCATTATGCTCGACAACACCAACCCCGGCGCCCCCAACCTGATCGAGCGCAACGTTTGCTGGCAGACGCCCGACAACACGATGCAGGTTCACGGTTACGCCATCGTGCGCAATAATATTATTTTCAATGCCGGGAACGCGGCACTCGATATTTCCGGCGCCGGCAACGAAGTCTACAACAATGTTTTTCAGAACGCTGGCGTGGCGGTGAACTTTTCCGGCAATCCCACGCTGATCTTTGTCAACAATATCGTCGACGGCCAAGCGACCAACACCCCCAACGGCACCGTGCGCAACAACTACTGGTCCTCGGCCAGTTTCGGGACCAACAACCTGACCACCGCGCCGGGCTACAACCCTGGCGCCCTGAACTTCTACCCCACCAGCAGCGCCTACATCGATGCCGGCTGGGGCAGCGGGCCGAACCAGCCGACCGACGACTTCAACACCACCCGCCGGACCAACGCCCCGGACATCGGCGCCTACGAACTCACCGGCGCCAGCAACCCCGGTTGGGCGATCGCCACCGCCTTCAAAACCATCGCGCCGTACAACTGGCCGCCGGTCATTGTCTCCGCCGCCGGCGCCTCCCCCGACCCCGTAGTGAATGCCGCCAGCACCACGCTGAGCGTCTCCGCCCTGGACCCGGACAATGGGCCCAGCGCCCTGACCTACACCTGGAGCAAAGTCAGCGGCCCGGGCACGGTGAGTTTCTCCGTCAACGGCACCACCACCGCCGACGCGACCACAGCCACCTTCGCCGCTTCCGGCACCTACGCGCTGAAAGTCACCGTGTCCGACGGCAAGGCGAGCGTCACGAGCACCCTGAGCGGCCTTTCTGTGACGCTGCCTTCCAGCGGCACCGCGCCGGGCATCGCGACGCCGCCGGCCAACCAGACCGTCACCGCTGGCGCCACCGCGACCTTCAGCGTGATCCCCACCGGCACCGCGCCCTTCACCTACCAGTGGCAGAAAAATAGCGCCAACATCGGCGGCGCGACCGGATCGAGCTACACCACCCCGGCGACCACGCTGGCCGACAGCGGCAACACCTACCGCGTGACCGTGACCAACAGCTACGGTTCGATCACCAGCGCCGCCGCAACCCTGACGGTGAACGCCGCCGTCAATCCGGTGACGGCCGGCGTGAGCACCGTCACGCTGAGCGCGCCCACCGGCAGCAGCGCCCCCGTGACGACCACCTTCACGCTGACCAACGGATCCGGTTCGAGCGTGACGGTGACGCTGGCCGGCGGCCAGAGCTGGCTGACGACCAGCCCGACGCCGACGGTCACGATCGCCGCCGGGCACACCGCGACGATCACCGTCACGGCCGATCCCAGCGGCCTGTCGGGCACAATCAACGGCACGCTGACCCTGACCAACAGCCCCGGCGGGCAGTCGCAAACCCTGCCCGTGACGCTGACGGTCAGCGATCCGTCGGCCGGCGCCTCAAAAAAGTCGGGCTGCGACATTGCCAGTGGCGGCCCCGACGACGCCTGGGTCTGGCTGTGCGCCCTGGTGTTGGCCGGCCTGCTCGCCACCGCCCAAGCCCGCCTCCGTCGTGGCACGGGCTGACCAGCCCGTGTCCAGCGAGTCATCGAGCGTTTCCGCTGGAAAGCGCGTTTCGCGCTCTCTATGCGCACCTCCGCGCGCACCCTGGGAACGCCGGTCATCAGACCGTCTTCTTCGCCTGATCCGTACATTCGGCTCCGTGCGTACGCCTCGTGCCGCGTCAAACTCGCAAGTAGCCAGAGCCATAGCCCATTCCTTCAGTGCTTGGACCGGCTCCCATTCCCCAACCACTGGTGCAATTTTGAATTTCCATTTGATTTCATCGCCGCAGTTCGGTAGGATTTGAAAAGCTGCTCCTGAAATCCCGAAAATTCGGGTATCGAGCCATGGCGAGTGCAAAATTGCACGTGGGCGCCCTTCAGGACCGGCATTCCTTCGGAACCAATTGCGATTGCAAGCGTTCGAGCACCTTTCGCGCGTGCATGAACCTGCCTCCCCGCCGTCGGCGGTGGACTCCCGAACATGCCTTGCGATGCCCGCCCGGACGCGCTGCACCTGCCACAGGAGTTCCCGCATGAGCCATCGACGCGCGCCCTCGGGACGGTTTTTTTCCCGTGCCGGACACACCCCCTACCACGGCCCCGACCGCCGCCAGGTCGGCCACCGCGTACCGGTGACCCAGGAGCGCCGCCGCGGCCGGCGCGAGCCGCCGCCGGAAGCGCAGCCAACCACGCCGACGCCGACGCCCGCCGCGATGCTCCGCCATGAGCGCCTGGCCGCTCACGAACTGGCCCTGCTGGCCCCGCCCACCTTCACCCGCGACCAGATCGCCCACCGCGCCCACCAGGTCTGGGTCGAATCCGGCTGTCTGCCCGGCCGCGATCTGGAAAACTGGCTGGCCGCCGAAACGCTGCTCCGCCAGGAAGCCGGCGAAGCCCGCCAGCGCCTGTTCGAAACCTACCGCCTCTCCATCGAACAGGATTTCGTGGCCAACCCGGAGCGCTTCGACGAGCGGCTCTGGCTGAGCCGCATCGTCCTGCACGAACCCTCGGTGTAGCGCTGGCTATTCAACCGTGATCCGCCGCCCGCCCGCCGCCGCCGCATAGGTGGCATCCACCACCGCCTGCGTGTGCAGCGCCGCAGCGCCGTTCGGCAGCCGGCACGGACCATTGCCGCGCAGGTGAAATGTAAATTCCCGCAGCGCCGCGGCAGCCAGATCGACCATTTCCAGCGGCAGTTCGCGACGGCCCTCCGCATCCACCACCGTCAGCCGCGCGCCGATGCCATCCCGCGCCGCGCACACGCCTTCAAGCACCGCACGCCCCCGGCTGCCGATCACCGTCAAGCTGCCGTCCTGCACCGCCGCCGCCGCCGTACCAAAGGCAACATGCAACGACGCCGCCGCGCCGCCGTCCAGCTCCAGCAATGCGTCCGCCCTGTTTTCGACCCGGCCCGCAGCCGGATCGCGCGGTGCGTCCAGCACCGCCTGCGCTGCGCGAATCCGCTGCCCGGTGAGGTACTGCACGAGGTCGATCAACGCGACGCCAGGGTCCATCAGCGCCCCGCCGCCGGCGATGCGCGCATCGCGCCGCC
>JBOHNC010000007.1:0-9671 GCA_050730415.1 Planctomycetota bacterium | reverse complement strand
GCGCGCGCGCGGGTCGCCGCCGGCGCGCACCAGCGCCAGCACATGCGGCCAGTCGCCCGCTTCGGCGGCGGCGATCAGCAATCGGTCGTTGGACGTGCCGCGCGGGGTGGCGGGTGTCATGGCGATGCCTTTCCTAATTCATCCTATCCGCGGAACCGCACCCTGACCGCGGCAATCCCCCCAAAAAAAAACAGCCCCTTGCGGGGCTGTGAATGGCTTCGTTGTCAGGAGCAACGAGTCGCCGGGGCGCTACTGCGGAGTCGGCGCGGTGGTGAACGAGTAAAGCAACTCGATCATCAGGGTCGACTGGTGGTCGAGGTTGTCGGCGCCTTTCGAATCCTCGAAAGCGCGGCCGCCGGTGCCCCGGTTCAGGTTCGACCAGTCGTAGCGGTATTCGCCGCGCACGGTGCACGCGTCCGAAACCTTGTACGCCGGGCAAAGCGTGATGTTGTACATCGTCTGCGGTTCGTCGGCGGTTAGGCCGTTCGCCCGCACACCGCTGTGGTCGTCGAATACTTCGAAGCGGCCCGCCAGCGACCAGTTCGGGGAATTGCTGAAGACATAGACCGGCTCGATTGCCATGCCGGCCCAGTGCGCGTAGTGGATGCCCGCGGCGGGATCCTTTTCGCTGCCCCAGTTCAGTTGGTAGTTGATCGTCAGATCGGTGTTGGAAGGCCCCATCGGATTGACGTAGCCGGTGAGGTCGACCGAAGTGCGCGGATGGCCGGCTTTGTGCCCGGTCGTGCCGCCGGACGCAGTCTGTTCGTCACCCCAGGTGCCGTTCAGGTGCGCGTCGAACAGCTTGGACTTGGTCAGCCCGATGTACCAGATGAAATCCTTGTCCGCGTTGTTGTCCGCTTCAAGGTCCCACCCGTTCACCGCGCCGAGCTTCACGTTCAAATCCATGCCGTTCACGTCATGGGTGTAGTGCGTGAAGACGCCGACATGGGTCAGCGGTTCGGCGTACAGGAAGAGGAAGCCGCGGGAGATCACCGGGTTGAGCGTGCTCTCCATGACTTCGATTCCTTCCCACGTGGCGAACTTGCCGGCCGTGATCCCGCAGTCCTCATGCCCCGGCACCAGGATATCGATATACGCGGCTTCAATGTCCGCAACATCGTTATACGTCCCGGTCGGATTGGTGGCCGTGTTCTGCACCCGAGCGTTCTCGCCGAAGTCCAACTGGACGTTGAACCCGACAATGCTGCCCTTGGCCGCATCACGGTGGAAGTTCACCTGCGCCACGTTCAACGTGAACGTGTCCGCATTGGTCGCATAAGCCCGAGCCAGACTCTGCCGCGACGGCGACCGGTTGAAGTTGTAGTTGCCGGTCACATCGACATATCCGTCGACCGTGAACGGCAGCGTCATCCCCATCGACGTCCGGGCGTCGTTGAGCCGCTTGATATCCGCTCGGATCTGAGCCAGTTCGGCTTGTACATTCGTTCCGTCAGCGTCGGCGGCTGAGAGTGTGGTGCCAATCAGCATCACTCCCAGTGCGCAGGCGATGAGCGCGCGAAAATTTCGCATGGCGATTACCCTCATTCGAGGCGAAGCCCAGCCGAGGCCTCACCCACACCTAAATAGCACCCCGGCGCACAGGCTAAACAATCCCCCGCCACCGACCCCTGTCGCCGGCCTTGGGAGGAACCGGGATGCAGTTACATTGGTATGTATCGGACTCGGCAGGCGAAAAGTTGAACCTTTCCCCCACCGCCCATCGGCCGCGTGAGGGAAAAGTGGCTTCCCGAGATGCCCCGCGATACGCACTCGTGCAAGTTCTTCGCAATCGCTCGGCCGATTCCCCCCGTTCCTGACGGATTTCTACGGAAATCTCTCAACTATCTGCCGAAATAGGACTTATACCTCCGTTTCCCGCCCCCCTCCCGCCCCGCCAACTCTCGCCGCTGCGGTCAAATTCCGCCACCCCGCCCAGCCCCCGACGCCCACCCCGCCCCGCCCCGCCGCCCCAGCCATTCTTTTCTGGATTTCGCTGCAGTTCTACCCCCCTTCGACCGATACAGCGTGGCGTCGAAGGGTCGACGCCAACGGGGAAACGGCAATGGCGCGCGTCTGGGCCGAGATCGATCTCACTGCGGTGGCAAGCAACACCCGCGCCGTCCACGAACGAGTCGGCCCCCACGTCGCCGTCATGGCCGTCGTCAAGGCCGACGCCTACGGCCAGGGCGCCGCTGCCTTCGCCCGCACCGTCCTCGCCGCCGGCGCCCAACGCCTCGCCGTCGCCTCCGTCGCCGAAGGCTGCCAGTTGCGCCGCCAGCGCATCGGCGCCCCCATTCACGTCCTCGGCGTCGCCCTCACCGAAGAACTCGGCCTCGCCCTCGCCAATGGCCTCTCCGTCACCGTCGGCAGCCTGCGCGAAATCGAGGAACTCCACGCCGCCGCCGTCGGCATCGGCCGCCGCGCCGTCGTCCACCTCAATGTAGACACCGGCATGGGCCGGCTCGGCGCGCTGCCCGCCGATGCCCTCCGCATCGCCCGCACCCTCGCCGACCTCGCCACCGTCGAATTCGAAGGCGTTTCCACCCACTTCCACGCCGCCGGCGAAGGCAACGGCGAACGCGTCCGCGAACAGTTCGCGCGCTTCCGCGCCGTCCGCAGCGAACTCGAACTGGCCGGCATCGACGCGCCGCTCTACCACGCCGGCGCCTCCGCCGCGGTCGAACTCCATCCCGGCACCTGGCTGAACATGATCCGCCCCGGCATCGTGCTCCATGGCGTGCGCAGTTGGACCGCCCCCGAAGTCGGCGCGCTGAAACTCACCCCCGCCCTGCAAGTCAAAACCTCGCTCGCCGCCGTCCGCGCGCTGCCGGCCGGACACAACGTCGGCTACGGCCTGAACTGCACGCTGGCCCGCGACAGCGTCGTCGCCACCCTGACCGCCGGGTACTCCGACGGCGTCGCCCGCTCGCTGTCCAATCGCGGCGAAGTCCTCATCGGCGGCCAGCGCTGCAAGATCCTCGGCAGCGTCTGCATGGACTACCTCATGGCCGACGTCACCGACCTCGCCCGGACCGGCCGGCTGCCCCAACGCGGCGCCGAAGCGGTCCTGATCGGCAACCAAGGCAACGCGCGGATCAGCGTCGAAGAAGTCGCCTTCGCCGCCGGCACCGTCCCGCATGAAATCCTCTGCCGCGTCGGCGACCGCGTCAAACAAACCTACCAAGGCGGCGCCACCGCGGCCGACGCCACCGGCGACCCGTCCGAAGCCGCCCGCCGCTGGTCGCAGCGCGTAACCCCCCTCCGCCCCGGCGCCACCCGCCGCACCGCCTGAAGCCCCTCTTCCCTGGGAGCGTCGGTCATCAGACCGGCTTCTTCGTCCAATCTGTCCTTTCGGCTCCGCGCGCCCATCCATTCCCCACAAATGTCCGAGGCCCCGTAGCACGGGTCGCCAGTCCCGTGCAAAAAAAAGCGCGCGCGAAGCGCGCACCATTTCTTTCTCTTGCGCGCGCCGCGCGCATTCCGTAGTGGCACGGGCTGACCAGCCCAATGGCACATTTTTAGCAAAACTCCTCACAACTCATTTTCCAGGAACGGTTTCCAGAGCGGTCGAATTTTGGGGATTTTCTTGACTCGGAACCTGAGTTAGCACTTGAACGAAGGTGCCCTATGACGGGAAATTGCGGATTTTGAGACCCTCAATTTCGCCCCGGTCGCCGGAGCAGGGCTAAACACTGGAAGTCATTTTCTGGCAGTCTCTTATAAAAATGTAATCCTTATCTTTGTGCCATTGGGGCCGATGGCCCGTGGGTAAAATGGCCGGCGTAGCCGGCGCCTTTAAACTCTTGCGCGCGAAGCGCGCACTCTGTGTTTTACCGATTCAAATTCACGCGAGATTGCGTAGGCGACCCGCGCCGAATTTCCAGGCTGCATGGAACCCGCGCCGGTGCCAGCGCCGTCAATTTGCGCATCCCCCGCCGCTTCAAGCCTCGTCAGCCGTCACCCGCCCGGGGTGCGAGTACAAATTCAGCCGGTTCTCGCGCAGAAAACCCACCAGCGTAATCCCACTCTCCCGCGCCAGTTCCACCGCCAGCGAAGACGGCGCCGACAGCCCCGCCAGAATCGGTACGCGCGCCGCCAGCGTTTTCTGCACGATCTCGAAGCTCGACCGCCCGCTCACCAGCAGCAAATGATGCGACAGCGGAATTAACCCGTCCAGCAGCGCCCGTCCGATCACCTTGTCCATCGCGTTGTGCCGCCCGACATCCTCCCGCGCGCAGATCAGCCGCCCCGGCTCGGTGCAGTCGAACAGCGCCGTGGCGTGCAGTCCGCCGGTGCGCGCGAAGGTCGCCTGAACCTCCCGCAGCGCCGCCGGCAGTCCCGCCAGCCAGCGCAGCGCAACCGCCGGCGTCGTGTAGGCAACCGGCGCGGACGACGCAGGCAGCGGCCCGCCCGGCACATTCGGCGCGGGCGGGTCCAGCGGCGCGAAGCACCCTTCCACCGCCTCGATGGATGCCTTCCCGCAAATCCCGCACGACGACGACGCAAACACATGCCGCGTCAACCGGCCCAAATCGGCGTTGCAGCCCGGCGCCAGCCGCACATCCACCAACCCTTCCCGTTCGACCGCCTCGGCGATATCTTCCCGCCGCCGCACAATGCCTTCGGTGAATAAAAATCCGAGCGCCAGTTCCCGGTCATGGCCGGGCGTGCGCATCGTCACCGATACCGGCCGGCGGTTCACCCGGATTTCCAGCGGCGCTTCCGGCGCCAGTTCATCCCGGTCTTCGCGCAGCGGCCCCGCGCCGTTCCAGCGCCAGACCATCTCCCCGTTCGGCCCCATGGGCCCCGTCGGACCGGTCGGCCCGGTCACGCCTGCGCCGCCTTCTCGAAATCGACCGCGGTCACTTTGTATTCCGGGCACATGCTTTCTGCGTCGGTGGCGTCCGACGTGATTCGGTTCACCAGCCGTTCGGGGAAATGGAAGGTCGTGTACACCACGCCGGGGTTCACGTCCCGCGCCAGGCTGGCTTTCAGCACCACCTCGCCGCGCTCGGATTTCATCCGCACCGCATCGCCGTCGTCGATGCCCTTCTGCGCCGCGTCGTCAGGGTGGATCACCAGGATGTCCTCACTCATCAGTACTCGGTTGGCCGTCCGCCGCGTCATCGTGCCCGCGTTGTAGTGCGCCAGTCGCCGGCCGGTCGTCAAAATGAACGGGAAATGGCTATGGTTGGCGACGAGTTCTGGCGACTCCACCCACGGATGAAAGTAGAACTTCCCCCGCCCGCGCTTAAACGTTTCCTGGTGCAGAATCTGCGTGTCGGTGCCGTCGGCGGCCACCGGCCACTGCTTGCCCTGCTCGCCCAGGTCTTCCCAGCGCACGCCCTTGAAAAACGGCACCACCGCCGCGATTTCCGCCAGCATGCTCGCCGGTTCGTAGGCCGGCTGCGGATACCCCATCCGGTTCATGATCTCGACCAAAATCTGCCCGTCCGGCCGCGTGCCCGCCAGCGGCTCGACCGCCCGGTTCACCCGCTGAATCCGCCGCTCGCCGTTGGTGAACGTCCCGTCCTTCTCCAGAAACGACGCCGCCGGCAGCACCACCTCCGCGAACTTGGTCGTCTCGGTCAGGAACAGTTCCTGCACCACCAGCAGCTCCAGCCCCGCCAGCGCCGCCTTGACCGCCTCCGTGTTCGGGTCGGTCTGCGCCACGTCTTCACCGATGATCCACAGCGCCTTCAGGGCTCCGTGCCGCGCCGCCTCGAACATCTGCGGAATCTTCAGCCCCGCCGCCGTCGGCGACGGCCGACCGTAGGCCCGCGCATAGTACGTCTGGTGTTCCGGCAGCGACACATCCAAATACCCTGCGCCCTGGTGCGGCTGCACCCCCATGTCCGCCGCGCCCTGGACATTGTTCTGCCCGCGCAGCGGGTTCACGCCCACCCCCGGCCGGCCGATGTTCCCGGTCAGCATCGCCAGGTTGGCGATCAGCATCACCGTCTTGCTGCCCTGGGTGTGTTCGGTCACGCCCAGCCCGTGGAAACTCATCGCGTTCCCGGCGAGCGCGTAGTCCAGCGCCGCCGCCCGCACCGCCGCCGCCGGCACCCCGCTGATCGCCTCCAGCGCGGGAATATCGAGCGCCTTCAACTGCGCCGCGTAGGCGTCGAAGTCCTCGCAGCGCCGCGCGATGAAATCCCGGTCGGCCAGACCCGCCTCGACAATAAAATACGCCATCATGTTTAGCACCGCGACGTTGGTGCCCGGCCGCAACTGCAAATGATGCTTGGCGTAGCGCGCCAGTTCGATCTTCATCGGGTCCACCACGATCAGCGGCACGCCTTTCATCACCCGCTGCTTGATCCGCGCCCCCGTCACCGGATGCCCCTGCGTCGGATTGGCCCCGATCAGCAGAATCAGATTGGTGTACGCCAGGTCGTCGATGGAATTGGTCGCCGCACCGGTGCCGAAACTATTCTGCATCCCCAGCGCCGTCGGCGCGTGGCAAACCCGTGCGCAGCAGTCGATGTTGTTCGTCCCGATCACCGCCCGCAGAAACTTCTGCATCAGGTAGTTTTCTTCGTTGGTGCAGCGCGCCGAGGAAATCCCAGCGATCGCATCCGCGCCGTGCTCGTCGCGGATCTGCTTCAGCCGCGCGGCGATGTGGTCGTAAGCTTCGTCCCAGCTCGCCTGCTTCAACTCACCGTCGCGCCGGATCAGCGGCGTCCGCAGTCGGTCCTCGTGCCGGTAGAATCCCCACGCGTAGCGGCCCTTCACGCAGGTGTGCCCGTGGTTCACCGCCGCGTCCGACGGCGCCCGCACGCCCAGCACCTCCGCGCCCTTCGCCGCCACCTCCAGGTTGCAGCCCACCCCGCAGTAAGTACACACCGTCCGGACTTTGCGCGTCGCCTCGATCGACTTCGACCGGAACACGTCCGAAATCGCCGCTGTCGGGCAGGTCTGCGCGCAGGCCCCGCAGGATACGCAGTCCGACTCATTGAAACTCGTGTCCAGCCCCTTGATGATCCGGTTCTCGAAACCGCGCCCATGCATGTTCAGCACGAACTGCCCCTGGATTTCGTCGCAGGCCCGCACGCAGCGATAGCAATTGATGCACTTCGACAGGTCGCTGGTCATGTACGGATGGCTGTGGTCCGGCGCGCGGTCCAAATGATTCGCGCCAGCCGGGTAGCGCACCGAACGCACGCCGACCCGCGCCGCCACCGTCTGGAGCTGACAGTTTCCATTTACTTCGCAGGTCAGGCAATCCAGCGGATGGTCGGTCAGCACCAGTTCCACGATGTTGCGCCGCAGCTTCAGCACCGACGCGGACTCGGGATAGATTCGGTGGCCTTCCTTGAGCGGCGTGTGGCAGGCCGCCACCGCCTTGCGTGGGCCGTTCTCAACCAGCGCCAAATCCACCGAACAGACGCGGCAGGAGCCGAACGGCGCCAGGTTCGGGTCGTAGCACAGCGTCGGCACGAAGCTCTTCCCGCGGTGACGGTCCAGGAACGTCAGCAGCGTGTCGCCGGCTGCGATCTCGAATGGCCGGTCGTCGATATAGGCTACCGCCATGGCGTCTTCCTTTTCAGCGGAAGTAAGGTTTCAGTTCGGCGCCGAAATGTTGCAGCGCGTTGCGGATCGGCAGCGGCACCCCGCCGCCCAGCGCGCACAGCGATCCCTGTTCGAGCGTGTCCAGCAGATCGGCGAAAAGCTGCCGGTCGGCCGGCGTCGCCGCGCTGGCCGGCGCCGCCCGATCAGCCGGCGCGGCGTACGCGCCGGGTCCGCCGTGCCCGCCCGTCGAGTGCGCTCGACCGGCCGCTCGTTCCAGCAACTCCCGCCCGCGCACCGATCCCAGCCGACACGGGAAACACTTCCCGCACGATTCCTGCGCTGTGAAATCGAACAGGTGGATCAGGTAGTCGATCAGCGGGAAACTCTCCGGCACACAGACCATGCAGCCGTGCCCCAGCAAAAACCCGTTGGATTTGAACGACTCGAAATCGACGGTCAGCCGATCCCAATGCGAGCGCGGCACCAGGCCTCCCAGCGGCCCGCCGATCTGGATCGCTTTCACCGGCACCCGCAGGCCGCCGCCCAATTCCTCGATCACCGTTTTCAGCGGCGTGCCCATCGCAACTTCGTACACCCCCGGCCGGCGGAAGAAACCGTCCAGCGAAGTCAACTTGGTGCCGGTCGAAGCCGCGCTGCCGGTCTTCGCGAACGCCGCGCCGCCGCGCGCGAAAATCGGCTGGATGCACGCAAACGTCTCGACGTTGTTCACCACCGTCGGCCGCCCGAACAGTCCCGCGTCGGTCGGGAACGGCGGCCGCACCCGCACCTCCGGACGCCCGCCTTCAATCGACGCCAGCAGCGCCGTCTCCTCGCCGCAAATATACGCCCCCGCCCCCTTCACCAGCTTGAACCGGAAGGAGAACCCGCTGCCGCGCAGCTTCGCGCCGTTCCAACCCAGCCGCGCCGCTTCGTCGATCGCCGCCTGCACTCGGTCGCAGGCCTCCGGGTATTCCGCCCGCACGTACAGGATGCCCACGTCGGCGCCGGTGATCAGCCCCGCCGCCAGCATCCCAAACAGCACCGCATGCGGACGTTCTTCCAGCAGGTAGCGGTCGGTGTAGGCCCCCGGATCGCCCTCGTCGGCGTTGCAGACGATGTACTTGGGCGAGCCGGTCGCGACCCGGCAGGCGTTCCATTTCAGGTGGGTCGGAAATCCCGCGCCGCCGCGTCCGCGCAGGCCGGATGCCTTCAGCTCGGCCAGCAAAGTTTCGGCGGGCGTGGTCAGCATCTTTTCGAGCGGCGCATAGAAGGCGGCCAGGTCCCCGGCCGGAGCGGTCAGCAGCGGCTCGGCCAGATTCGTGCCGACGAAGTAGCGGTCGGCGCCGTCGGGCGCACTCGAATTGGCTGCGGCGGGCGCGGCAGCGTTTGCCGGCGTGGCAGCCTTCACGATCGCCGCGATTTGCTCGGGCGACTTCCCGCTGTAGTTCCGACCGCCAAGCTGGAAGGCGCCATTTTCATGGCAGCGCCCCAGACAGCAGATGTGGCCGATTTCGTCGGGTTTCAGGTGCGCACGGAGCGCCCCATGGACGGCGGCCTGCGTGCCGGCGGTCAGGCAGGCGCTGCCGTTGCAGACGTAGGCCCGCTTGCCCGCGTTCTCCGCCTTCAGAAAATCGTAGAACGAAACCGCCCCGAAGGTGGTCGCCGATCCGACCAGCGTGGCTTCGGCCAGCGCCGCCGCCTGCGGCTTCGCGACCGTCCCGCTGTCGGCCGCCGCCGCCACATAGGCGTCAAACAGATTGCCGTCCAGCCCCTTGCGGAAGGCCAGTTCGCTGAGGTTTCTGCTCATGCTTGGGCTTCCGTCCTCCCACCCAATCCGGGCGTCAGCCAATCTCGGTTCCGTAAATGAGTTTACGAGGATTACCCCCCGACGCAAGCCCGCGCCTTGAGCCATGAACACTCTCTTAGAGGGAGTGTGGGAAGGCTTCCGCGCCCGCGTTGGCGGCGGGGGGCGTTTCATGGGTTTTGAGACGATGCCAACCCTGCGGGCCGGGCCGTCCGGTGAATTTTGGCTGCGTTGCGCCTCCTCGTTCGATGCTCGCGCATCGACTCGTCGGCGCGCCTTGCCAAAATTCACCGGACGGCCCGGCCCGCAGGGTTGGCATCGTCTCAAAACCCATGAAACGCCCCCCGCCGCCAAC
>JBOHNC010000006.1:0-2989 GCA_050730415.1 Planctomycetota bacterium | reverse complement strand
TTCCCTCGCTGGCGCCAATTCCCAGCTCACGGCTCACGGCTCATGGCTCATGGCTCACGAAAAGGTACCTCGCCTCGCGCCAGACCCGCTCAAGGCGTCCCCGGCGGCGTCTGATCGGGATCCTCGTCGATGGGATCGACCGTCTCCAAGTCATCGCCGGAGGCCACCTCGTCGGCGGCCTTCAGCAGATCGTCCAGCCCCTCGGGCACCTGCAACTCCCCTTCCGGCACCACCGCATTTTTGTTCGTCTTCATGCCGCCACCGGGCGCCGCCGGTTTGCTCTTCTGATCCGCGCCCGCCGATGGCGTCGATGGGGTCGGCACAGCTGGCGCGGCTGGCTTGACATTCGCCCCGCCCGCCGCCGGTGCGGCCGAAGCCAGCGCCGCCGACACCCCCGCACCGCCGGCTCGGCTGCCGACACCGGCCGGCCGCGACTGCACCGACGACTTGGCCGCCGCGGCAACCGATGAGCGCGCCGGCTTGACCTTGCGGCTGGGGCCCGGCGCAATTCCCGAATCGATCGGATTGCGACGTGCCGTTTCGTCAGGATGGGTGTGCGCCGCCGACGGCAGCGACGGGATCGTGTCCAGCGTTTCCGGCGGCACACCGCGTCGGACCCCTGACGAGGGCCCGGGGGAGCCGGAGGCGGAGGGCCGAGTCCCGGACCCGGCCCGCCTCGCGGGCGGGGCCGAAGCCGGAGTTGCACCAGGTCGCGCCGGCGCCTTGGCCGCCCCCGCTGGCGGAACTGCAGGGACCCCGAAGGCCGGCGTCGGTGCGTCCTCGTCGATCGCCGGCGGCACGATGTCCGGGTCATTGACCTCCGGCAGACGGCTGCGCCCCACGCCGGCTGCGCCCCGCGCCGCCCCGGTGGGCGCCGACGGCACCGGGCCACTGCCTCCTGCCGGATGCGCCATCACCACCGGCTCAGAAATCCGGCCCACCGCCGGATGCTTGCCGCTGCCGGTCATGATCGCCAATCGGTCAAGTACATCGTCATGCTCGGGCGCGGGCAGCAGGCTGGGCGTCTGCAGGTCCCCGGCCAACCCCAAGCCCGGCGGGCCCTGCACCAGCGTGCTGGCCGCGGGCGAAACCCCCGAGGCCTGCGTCTCCCCGGTGCGGTACATGGCTTCGGAAACGGCCTCCAAGTCCAAGCCGTCGATCCGCACGCGGACCTCTTTGACTTCCGCGCGGTTGGTGAACAGGATAAGATCCACCATCTCGCGCGAGCCGCTCGCCAGGTGAAACTTCAATCCGAAATGCTTCCGCTCGACCATCAGCCGCTGCGTGTCCATCTTGACCCGCGCCACGCCCTGGCAGGAGGCCATCACCAACGGGCCCTTCGTCCCGACATGCACGCGGTAGCGCCCGTTCGGGCTCTTGAAGTAGAAATGCTGTGCAGCTGGAGGTGCGGCCATGGGATTCCTACCGGATCGGGATTTTTTCGAAATCGGAGTCGGCCGGATAGGTTCCGGTCGCGACCGGATCGTTCCGGTCGGCGCTTTCCGGCCCCGAGGCCGCTGCGCCCGCCGAGGGCTCTGTGCGCCATTCGATCATCCGCCCGCGGTCGTCAATCGCGTAGGCCCAGTTGGGCCCGTCGATCGGCACCGCAGCCACGGCAAAGCCGCGCGTCAGCCGGCCCGCCGCGTCGGTGTAGGCCACCGGCGACTTCGACGGATCGACCTGCCGCTTGAACCAGAACACGTAGCGGTAGCCATTCACCGTGGCCAGCGTGCGCGGCGCAAGGTCCGAAGGATCGTTGGCCTGACCGGCCGGCGACGCGCCGGCGTTGGCGTTGGCATTGGCGCCGGCCGCATCCGCGCCGATCGCCTGCGCATCCGCGCCGATCGCCTGCGCATCCCAAAGGTCGGCATTGAGCAGCCCACGGGCGGCCAGCGGCGCGAGCGCCGCAACGTAGGTGCCCTGCGGCTCGCCGCCCACCGAATCCGTCGAACGGGTCGCGCCGGCCACGCCGGGCGGTGCGGCGGCCGTGTGCGGCCGTGCAAAACATTCCCCTTCCGCCACCGCCAGATCGCTCAAGCGCAGGTAGGCCTGCGACCGTTCAATCGCCTGCGTGCGCAGATGCAGCGCTCGGTCGGTCAGCCAGAATGTCACTCCGCCGACGGCCAACACCACCACCGCCACCCACACGATCAGCGGCACGGCCGACTGGCCGGCTCGCGAGGGATCGCAGCGGTCGCCAATCAGCGACCCCGCGGCATCGGCCGGCACCAGCGGCAGCGCGGGCGCCTGGATCGTGGCGTCGGCCACCGCAGGCACCGGCGCGGGTGCCGGTGCAAGTTCCGCCGCTTCGGCCTCGGAATGAGATTCGGCCGCCGGGAGCGACTCCGGCGTGGCCGCAGCGACGCCTTCAGTGCGCACCGCCGTGGTGGGTCGGGTGTGTTCACGCGGCAGCGCCGCCAGACCCTCCCCCAGCACGTTCTCGGCGCTCTCGCTGAAAAATCGATCCAGATCGGCGGTCCGCGCTGCCGGCTGCATTGCCGCCGAGGCCACCAAAAAATTCGATGGACCGGGCAGGGCGGGCGTGGTCGGCGTGGCAGCGGCCGGAAGATTCGCGCCCAGCCCTGCCCCCACCCGCGGCACCGCCACCGGCGACGGATCCAGCGCGGTGGTTCGCAGGGCCGGCACCGGCAGTTCGCGCGAGTCGTCGGCCGGTTTCGGCACAGCTGAAGTTCCGGCCCGCGGAAGCAACTCGCCCGACCGCCGCACCGGGTTTTGTTCGGGGCCATAGCGCAGCGTTTCGACCTTCGCCAGCACCGGATCGGGCGCCGGCGGAAGGTCCGGTTCGGCGGCTGAGCCGGCCGACGTTTCGGACGAGGCCAGCGCAAAATCCGACGGCAGCGCGTCACGTTGCGCCATGCGGCCGTCCCCGCCGGACGCCACCGGCGATAAGGGTGCCGCAACCTGCACCGCCGCCTTCGCCACATCCTGCGCTGCCACAGAAGCCTCGCCGGCAGCCGCGGGTGCGGTG
>JBOHNC010000005.1:0-4083 GCA_050730415.1 Planctomycetota bacterium | reverse complement strand
CTGGTCAGCTCGTGGCACTTTGAGATGCGCTCGCGCGCAGGAAAGTTAAGGCGCGAGCTGCGCTCGGACTGTTTTTGCACGGGACAGCGTCCCGTGCCACGATGCGTCGGGCGTGCGAGAGGGATGGACTTCCGGAGCCGAATGGGCGGATCGGAGGAAGAGCGGGCGTGCCCGCCCGCGGGCCCGGCGAAGAGGAGCGCGAAACGCGCTTTTCAGGGGAAACGCTCGGACTTGTTGAGCACGGGCTGGACACGGGCTGGTCAGCTCGTGGCACTTTGAGATGCGCTCGCGCGCAGGAAAGTTAAGGCGCGAGCTGCGCTCGCACTGTT
Organism: Planctomycetota bacterium; assembly: GCA_050730415.1. Classification (GTDB taxonomy): domain Bacteria; phylum Planctomycetota; class SZUA-567; order H5-PLA8; family JBOHNC01; genus JBOHNC01. The sequence continues at coordinate 3,754 of JBOHNC010000005.1, read as the reverse complement.
TTTGCACGGGACAGCGTCCCGTGCCACGATGCGTCGGGCGTGCGAGAGGGATGGATGGACTTCCGGAGCCGAATGCGCGGATCGGACGAAGAGCGGGCGTGCCCGCCCGCGGGCCCGGCGAAAAGAGAGCGCGAAACGCGCTTTCCAGGGGAAACGCTTGGACTTGTTGAGCACTCGCTGGACACGGGCTGGTCAGCTCGTGGCACGCCGGAGGTTAGAGTCCTTCGACGATGATGTCGCTGTCTTCGTCGAGGGCGCTGGCGGAGGCGGCTTTGAGTTCTTCCTCGGTTGGCTGGCGTTCGAAGTAGCGGTAGCGCTGGAAGACGCCGGCGCCGTCGACGACCATTTCGTCGCCGTGCTTCAGATTGCGCCAGCCGGTGATCTTGTCGCTGCCGACGAAGACGAACACTTTTTCGTTGATGCTCGTGACCGCCGTGGTGCTTGAATTGACTCGGCGGAATTTCAGGCAGTTGGGGGCTTCGGGCGTGGCGACCGCTTCGCGGCCGGTCATGCCGACTTTCATGCCGACCAGCATGTGGACGGTATTGAGCGGCTGGCCTTTGCGCAGGGGCCGGATCTGGTGTTCCTTGAAGCGCGGGATGGTCACCCACCAGATGATCAGGGCGACGACGACGATGCCGATCAGGATGAAGGGGAGCAGTTCCATGAACTGACGCCAGGCCTTGTCGGGGCATTCGACGGTCACGTCGAACTGGGGTTGGTCGGGGAGTTCGTAGCCGTCGATTTTGACTTTGGCGGCGTAGATGCACAGCGGCCCGTCGAACTTGATGGCGCGGGAGGGCTGGAGGCTGAAGGTCATTTCAGCCGACTGGGGGGTGAGGTTGTCGGCGGACGAGGCGCCGGACATTTCATTCTTGTTGTCCAGCGATTGGAAGGCGTAGATGTCGTCTTTGTCGGCGCCGGCTTCTTCGGCGAGGGGGCTGTATTTGTTTTCGATCGGGGTCAGGGTGAGCACCGCTTTTTCCGGCTGGTTCGCGGCGTGCTGCCCGAGGCTGACGGTCGCTCGCAGGTGCAGTTGATTGTTGAATTTATTCTGGATCCAGCTCGCCTGATCGGCCGGCGCGGAAGGCCAGGCTTCATCCCAGGGCAGTTGCAGGGTGACTTTGGCCGGTTCGGCGGCGCCGACCGTCTGCCAGGAGCCGTCGGGCTGTTTGACTTCCAGCGTGAAGGTGCGCGGCAGCACTTGAATGGCGATGGGCGTGGTCAACAGGTAGGTTGCGCCGACGAAGCCCGGGTCGCAATGGTAGCTGCCGGGGTCGAGGAACCGGCTGCCGGCGGTGACCGAGTAGCTGACGCGCTGATCCTTGGCGTAGAGGTCCTTGTCGAGGGCCAGTTGCAGGGTGACCGAGTGGCTGGCGGCCGGGGTGGCGGGCGCGGGCGCGCCGGCGGGTGTGTTGGCGGGTGTGTTGGCCGGCGCGCCGGTGGCCGCGCCGGTGGCGGGAGCGGGAGCGGGTGCGGGAGTAGGGACGGTGACGGCGAGCGTCAACGCGAGGGTCGGTTCGGGGTCCTTGTTGCTGAATTTCTGGAAGTCGTCGGAGGTGAAAATCGGCTGGTACGGCTGGCGCACGTAGACCTGCTTGACCAGCCCGCTGTGCGCGGTGAGGTCGAAGGGGGTGGCCATGAAGCTGGCGTTGTCGCCCGGGCCGACGGCCAGGGAGTCGGTGAATTCGGCCTTGATGGTCCAGCGGCCGGCGCGTTCGGCGGGGAAGGCGCCGAGGTAGGCGCCCTGGGAATTTTTGGTGAGCACGACCTTGGCGGGATCGCCGCCCTGGTCGTTGACCAGGGTGACGGTCTGGGTTTCGTCGGTCGCGCCGCCGGCGGGCAGCGATTTGAACTGGGCGGTCAGGTTGGCGGTTTCGTTGACGAAGTGCTTGGCTTTCGGATCGTCGGTGAAGTTGACTTCCAGCACGGGGGCCAGCTTGACCACGGCGGTGGCGGCGAGGTCCAGTCCGAAGCCGCCGGTTTTCAGCGGCAGCGATTGGAACTCGACGGCGGCGGTGTAATCGCCGGGCGGCAGGGAGATCTTTACGGGGAGGACGAGGTTGCCGAGGGTTTGCTTGGACTGGCTGAGGTCGAACGCCTGCGTGGCGACGGGCTCGGCGCCGGCCGGCGCGCCGGCGGGGGTGAGGGTGAGGGTGGCTTTGAGGTCCTTGAGCACCGCCGGATCGGTCAGGGTTTTCTTGTCGCTGTTGCGCAGCGCGGCGGTGAAGGGCAGGCTGTCGATGGCGGTGCGCTGGGCGGGTGCGATTTCGGCGTGGGCGTCGATTTTCAGGAACAGGGCGTATTCGGCCACCAGTTCACGGCCGCGGCCGGTGTTTTTGATTTCGAGGTCGTAGTGTCCGGCGGGGAGGGTTTCGAGGTTGAGCACGGCGTGCTGGTCGGCGTCGTTCTGGCCGGCGGCGGCTTTTTCTTCGCCGCCCTGCAAAAGGCGCAGCGAGAATTTTTCACCCACGCCGAAAAACACCAGCCGCGCATGCTGGTGGCCTTGCGGCAGGTCGATCGGCACGGTCTGCGCCATGCCGCCTTCCAGCTTCATGCTGCCGTAGGCGAACATCGACGGCTGGGTCGCGTAGGGGCGGGCGTGCAGGACGCCGAGAAATAGCGAATTGAGGGTCAGACTGTTGAACAGGACCGGTTTGGCGTTTTGCGCGGCGGTGGCGGCCAGCGCGGTGTAGAAGGCGTCGGCATGGTCCTGGAAAATCACCGACGTGTAGATCGCCTTGAGGGCGGTGAATTGTTTGACGAAATCCGGCTGGCCCATGGTATTGGCCGCCTGGGTGTTGATGAGGTCGGGGTTGGCGAGCACCGCGGCGCGGCCGTAGGCGCGGAAGGCGGCGTCGATGTAGGCCTGCGGGGTGTGTTCCTGGTTGTAGACGTTGATGTCGCCGTCGGTGACCATGATGACCCAGAGGGGATTGGGGTCGGCGCGGTTGGCGGCGGCCTTGAGCGGCATCGACAGGGCGTCCTCGGGATCGCTGGTGTAGGCGTCGGTGTCGCCGAGGGTGGAATTGACGAGCTTGTCCCAGTCTTCGGGCTTGTAGGCTTCGAAATCGACCTGGCTCTGGCCGAAGGTAGCCAGGGCGAAGCGGTCGCCGGCGCCGGCGTAGAACTCCACGAGCGACTTGATGAGGTCGGTGCGCAGGTGGAAGGGGTCGTAGCGCTTGAGCGAATGGCTGTTGTCGACGAGGAACAGGACATCGAGCGGCGCGGGGTCGGGTTGGATGTCGGCGGCGTGGGCCTGCGCGGGGGCGGCCAGCCATGCGGCCAGCGCCAGGCCCAGAACATAGACCCATCCGCGGAGCGGAGTTCGCCTGACCATACCGGATCCTCGCATGTGCCGCCCGCCAAAACGGCTGAGCCCCCAACGGCCGGCCGCAGCCCGCAACGGGCAGCGTCCGGGCACGCGCGGTCATTGTATTCTTGAACGAGAAATTTGAAGTCGCGCCGCGCCGCAAAAACCGTCGTCTGTGCGTTGGTTTCGGGATGCAAGCGAACGCATTTGCGGCGGAGACTTACCCACCTCTTCAGCGGGCGCGGCGGGTGCGGTTCCGCGCGTTGAATCGGCGGGGACGGCATTGATTGCCTCGGGGTGTGCGGTAGGAAGCGCGTTTTGGCTGTGTCCTGGAGCGGGTGCCGCGCCAGGACACATCATTCCGGGGGTTTTAACCTGTGCATTACCCACATTTTTCTCCGGCCTTTTCTTGCGCCCGGAGGGCGCAGACGATTCGTAGCC
>JBOHNC010000004.1:0-4837 GCA_050730415.1 Planctomycetota bacterium | reverse complement strand
GCGAGACGCCTCGTCTCGCCACGATCCTCCCAAGAGGCTCTTCCGCGCGACCCGAAGCGATCTTGACCTCGCCGCCGTCCCATCGCGCGGCACCGTCAACGCCATTCAACCAAGCACACGCACATCGCATCCGCCTCTTCGGCTCCGGCAGCCGATCCATTCCCCTCGAACGCCCGCGGCATTGTGGCATCGGTCGCTGACCGATGCATACACAGTGCGAGCGAAGCTCGCGCCTTTTTCTCCTTCCTCCAAACGCACCCACAGCGCAATTAAAATCGCCCCTGCCTCCCCCCGCACCCATCCACTCACCCCACCGCCGCCGACGTCAAATCCGCATACACCGCCTGCGGATTGCGCTCCAACGCCTTCCGTTCCCCCGCCACCATAAACGCCCCCGTCGCGAAGTCCGTCAATTTGTCCGCCTGCGCCGCATCCCGGTAAGTACTGATCAGCGCCCAGCGGTCCTGCTTCTTCACATTCGGCAGCGATGAATGCAGCGCCAGGTCGTGGAAAAACACCCCGCCCCCCGCCGCCACCGGCACCGTCACCGCCTTGGCTTCGTCCACCGCGCCATCCTCCATGCGGTTCACAAATTTGTCGTCGTTCACCCCCGCCGCCTTGCGCAGCACGCTGCGGTGGCTTCCGGGCAAAAACTTCAGGCAGCCGTTTTCCGGCGTCGCGTCGTCCAGCGCAATCCAGATCGATACCTTGTTCGCCCCCTCCCAATACCACCAGTCCTGGTGCCAGGGCGAAGCAAAATCCACCTTCGCCGATTTGAACACCACCTTGTCCGACCAGAACTCCACGTCCGGCCCCATCAGTTGCGTGAGCGGCTCCACCACCCGCCGGTCGGCGTTGATGTCATGGAACATCCGGCTGGCCGCCGTCAGCCCGACATACACCCCCGTGCCGCCTTCCAACATCCCGCTTTTGCCCGCCTGCTGCAACACCCGCTTAATTTCCGCCTTCATGCCCGCCAGCTCGGTCCGATCAAACAGACCGTCCACGAGCAGAAACCCGTCCTGCTGGTAGCGCTCGATCTGCGCCTTGGTCAACGCCATAACCGACTCCTTTACATGGGGTTAAAAACGATGGAAAGCGACTCCAATCGGCCCAATGGGAACGTTCCCACCTGGCCTCAAAAAAACAGGCCTCAAAAAAACAGGCCTCAAAAAAAAGGACGAGTTCTCAAAAAAAAACGACTCCTCAAAAAAACGAGTTCCAAAAAAAAGCCCTCAAAAACAAGCCTCAAAAATTCGCCGGCCCCACCCCAACCTCGCCCCAACCTCGCCCCGCACCGCCGGCGGCAAAGCCCTCACAACGGGCCTTCCTCCCCCCGGCCCGCCGCACCTGCCATCGCCGCCGCCGCATCGGATGACCCCCGCACCCGCAACTCCCCCGCCACCCGCTGTTCGACCGGCGGCGTCTGCCCCGCCAGCCAGCCGTCCATCGTCTCCAGCGCCCGCGCCCCGATCCCCGCCATGTCCTGCGCATACGCCGTCAACCCCGGCTCCAGCGCCGCGGTCTTGTCGAGGTCATCAAACGTCGCCATCCGCACATCGACGCCGATCCGCAGCTCCGGCCGTTCGCGCGCCAAAAATCGGTACGCCGCAATCGCGCCGCTGCTGCTGCCCAGCACCAACCCGTCCGGCGCCGCCCGCCCCGGCGCAAAGGCCCGCGCCAACTCCGCCGCCACCGGCGCCCCGTCGTAATATCGCCGTCCGGTGCGAACCTCCAACGCCGCATACGGCAAGTTGCGGTCGAACACCGCCTGCGTGAACCCCTCGTCGTACGGGCCGTACTCCGCCGACAGCCAGTCGAACGCCAGCACCCGCCGGCAGCCCTGGTCAAACAAGTGCCCCGCCAACGTCGCGCCGGCCTGCTGGAAATCGGTCCACACACAAGCCCCGGCCTCCCAGTCCACATGCCGCCAGTTCAGCCCGATCCACGGCACCTGGTAGGCGTTCAAATGCTCCAATACCCCCCGCGCCACCCGGCCGAAAAAAAACAATCCGCGCACCGATCGATCGGTGCTCAGCGCCCGCAGCGCCTCGGGGTCATCGAGGTTCTCAATGAAAATCTGCAAGTCATACCGCAGCCGCCGCGCGGCCGACGCAATCCCCTCCAGTTTCTGCGCGCTGATCGTGTGGCTCAGAAATCCCGCCGACCCCGACATGGGCAATACCACGCCGAGCAACCGGTTCTCCCCGCTGCGCAGACTCCGCGCGACCGAGCTCACCCGGTACTTCAGCGATTCCGCCGCCGCCAACACCCGCGCGCGCGCAGTCGCGCTGACCGCGCCGGTCCCGCTGAGCGCTCGCGCCGCCGTCGACTTGCTGACGCCGGCCTCGCGCGCGATATCAAACACGTTCGGAGCAGTCGACATGGAGGGCTTCTTGAATCGAGGAACAGGAAACGTCATACAGACGCAACGCCCAAATCAACCACCGTTGGGACCGTTCCCAGTGGGATCGTTCCCAAATATACACCAAAAAAAGACCGATCGCAAGACCGGCCTAAAAAATTCCTGTAACCTACTTCATGCATTCAAAGTTGCAAGAACCTTCTCGACATGACCGTCAGCCTTCACGTTGCGCCAAATCTGCGCCAGCTTCCCGTTTTCATCGATCAAAAACGTGGATCGGATGATCCCCATGTACGTCTTGCCGTAGTTCTGCTTCTCGCCCCAAGCCCCATACTTCTCGGCGATTTTGTGCTCCACGTCGCACAACAGCGGAAACGGCAGACTGAACTTCGCCGTGAACTTCTGGTGGCTCGCTTCGTCGTCCGGACTCACCCCCAGCACCACCGCCCCCGCCGCCTTCACCGCCGCCAGATTGTCCCGGAAATCGCACGCTTCCTTCGTACACCCCGGCGTGTCGTCCTTCGGATAGAAATACAACACCACCTTCTTGCCCTTAAGCTCCGTCAGTTTCACCGTATTGCCCTGCGTGTCCTTCAAGGTGAAGGCCGGAGCGCTTTGGCCAGTTTCCAGCATGATTATTCTCCTTTTTCCTGCCCGCCAATCCCAACATTGTAGGCCGAATCGCCAATCGGCCAGCCGACCCCCACCCGCCCAATCCGGCCCGCCCTTCAGCCCTGCAGCGCCTTCTCGACAATCGCCTTTTCCGCCGCGTTCAGCGGCAACGCCAGCGCCGCGGCTCGCCCCGCCGGCGACATCTTCGCCCACGTTTTTTGCACGATCGCCACGATCTTGTCCCCCTCCTTCGCCGCCAGATCCGCGAACTGCTCCTCGAGAAAAAACAAACACAGCGCGTCTTCCATCATCTGGACCTCGCCATCCTGCGCCAAGTTCTTCTTGCGCACAATCGTTTCAACCCGCCCAATCGTCGCCGCGTCGTACCCGACCTCCTGCAAAATCGCCGCCGCCTTCTGCGCGTGCAGTTTCTTCAGCGCCTCCCGCCACCGCAAGTACCCCTGCCGCCCGGCCGGATACTCGCCCCGCGCGATCGCCCAGCGGCACAGGTGCTGGCAGTGCGCGGCCAGCCGGAGCGCCTCCGAAGCCGCCCCCTGCCCCTGCGTCAAACGCTCGATCCACGCCGCCACCCGCCGCGCGTACACCACCTCCCGCCCGCGTTGCCGCCCGTCCACCTCCACCTGCACCGGATCGCCGTCGTTGGCCGCCTCGAACCGCGCCACCGCCCGGCGAAATCGCTCGCTGGCCGTTCCTCCACCCGCCGGCGTCGCATCGCCCATCGATTTTTCCTCCACTTTCCGCCCTCCCATGCCGATAGCTCCCTCGGCCTGCGAGAATGTTGCAAATCCATCCTCGCTGCGGCAACATTGCCGAAATCGGCCGGTTCAAGCCGCCAACAACGCGGCGACATGGGTATAATACCGGCACATTGATCGTTGGGTTGAGCGACCGTGTGGCCCGCGGCCCTGGAGATGCGCCGAGAATGGCAAAAGTATCCATCCACTTCAATGGCGCTCTGCAAAAAGAGGTGCTCATCGACCGGGACCAGATGGTGATCGGACGCGATCCCTCCTGTCAGATCCACCTCGACAACCTCGGCATCTCCCGCACTCATTGCCAGTTGCTCAAACGCGGCGATGCCTTCGTCGTCCAGGACCTGAAATCCTCCAACGGCACCTTCGTCAACGGCCAGAAAGTCGGCGAACACTACCTCAATGACAAAGACGTCGTGTCCTTCGGCAAGTTCGAACTGCGCTTCTCCCGCGAAGACGACGGCGCGGTCTCGATCCCCGGCAAAACCGCCGACCCCACCGCCGCCAAAGGCGATGCCGACACCCTCAACACCTTCGTGATGGACGGCGGGGAGATCCAGGAAAAAATCCGCAAGATGAAGGAAGCCCAGCAGTCCGGCGGCGCGACTGCGGCGAGCTTCGGCGGGATGGCCGGCAAACCCAAAACCGCCAAAGATTTCGGCGCCGCTCTGGCCGACGACAAGGCCAAGGAAAAATCCGGCGGCGGCAACGGCATGATCATCGCCGTCGTCGGCGTGGTCGTCGTCATCGCCATCGTCGTCGTCCTGTACTTCGTCCTCCACAGATAACCGCGCCCACGACGAACCGGCGCCACCCAACCAGTCGTTTTATATGATCCCCAGTTAATTTCTTCCGTCTGGGCATCCAGCGGACTCGGTCGGAAATCCCCCTGAGTTCCGTGTTTCCGCCGCCTTCCGTACCTTTTTTCCCCTGCTCTTTTCAAGCCCCCGCTCCTCTCCATCCATGCTCCAATATTTGTCTCTTTTCTTGGCCCCGGCGGGGCCGCAGCAATTGGCTGTGGGTCGAATGACCCACGGTTGGAGGGTCGAATGACCCACGGTTAGAGGGTCCCGGCGCGACGTTACGT
>JBOHNC010000003.1:0-19467 GCA_050730415.1 Planctomycetota bacterium | reverse complement strand
GCGGGAGGACTTCGCAGCCGGCGAATCCGCCGGCCCGCCGGCCCCGAGCGTGAAATGCTGCTGGGTGCCGAAGGGCGGATCGATGTAAATGAGATCGGGCCGCCAGCGATCGGCCGCCAAATGAGCCAGGCAGGCGAGGTTGTCGCCGTGGTACAGGCGGTTGCGCGCGGCGGCGGCGCCGGCGGTGGCTCCGACCGATTCCATCCGCCAGGTCGGCGGCGTGGCTGAGGCCGGCCGAGGGCGGGCACGGGTGGGCATTGGGGGGCAGACTCCGCAGCGGAAAGGGAACATCGGTGGCTGAAATTGTACGGCGGGGTTCGAGATTGTGCGGCCGCCGGACGGTGGTCATCCGCACGATGAGACCTACAATGCGCGCGCCGCGTTCTGCATGCACCCCACGCGAGCGCTCCTCCGCCATGGCCAAAGAAGTCGTCAACCGCGTCCGGCCCAAGGAAAGCCACGCGGTGCTCCTGAACCCGCACAAGGGCATCACCACCTTCCAGCGTTTCAACGGCGATCCGCTGTTTGAGGGCGTGACCTGGTCGGAACGCGGACCGACCGAATTCCGGCGCTTCAAAAAAGGCGATCCGCTGACGGTGCCGCACCATCCGCCCACCGGCGTGGCCTACGTGCGCTGGTACTGGGACACGCTCGAGCCGAAAAAAGGGAAGTACCGGTTTGACCTCGTCGAGCAATCCCTGCGCAGCGCCAGCGAGCGCGGGCAGACGCTGCAGATCCGTTTCATGCCGATCGGTGCGGGCAAGCCGGGGCACAGCGAGCACGGCCTGCCGGCGTGGTACACCGAATTGGGCGGCGCCATCGACGCCAACGGCGCGCCGGATTTCGATTCGACCTTCTTTTTCCGCCACTGGGGCGGCTTGAACAAGGCCTTCGGCGAGCGCTTCGACGGCCGCCTGGGCCTGGACACCTGCGACATTTCATGGCTGGGGCCGTGGGGCGAGGGCGCGGGGACGGTGACGCGCAAGGCGGCCGATCGGCTGAATGAAAGCTGGGTGCGCGCCTGGCCCAAGACGCGGCTGCTCAGCGAACTGAACGGCGACCTGGCTCGAGCGGTGACCAAGCTGGGCGCGGGCTGGCGCTGGAACTGCTTCGGGGACCTCGACATGACCAAGCCGGTGCCGCCGGGCGGCCCGGGGCCGGGCAAATGCTGGTGCCACCAGTACGACGTCTACCCGCAGGCGATTTGCGATCTGGGCCTGAGCGATCACTGGCGCAAACAGCCGGTGGTGATGGAGTCGTGCTGGGTGCCGATGCACTGGTTTCAGCAGGGCTGGGACCTGGACTTCCTCATTCAGCAGGGGCTGAAATGGCACCTGTCGGCGTTCATGCCCAAGTCCTGCGCCTTCCCCGACCAATGGCTGCCGAAAATGGCGGAGTTCCACAAGAAAATGGGCTACCGTTTTGTCGTGCGCCAACTGCTGCTGCCGACCGAGGTGCGGCGCGGCGGGCGGTTCGAAATCAAAGCCTGGATCGAGAACATCGGCGTGGCGCCGATCTACTACCCGTACGATTTGACGCTGCGGCTGACGCAGGGGCGAGCACGCCAGACCGTGGTCTTCCGCACCGACGTGCAACGCTGGCTGCCCGGCGACGTCAGCCTGACCGAGGGCTTCACGCTGGGATCGCAGTTCAAGCCGGGGCCGGTGCAACTGCACCTTGGGTTGGTCGAACCGCGCACCGGTCGCGCGCGGGTGCAGTTCGCCAATGAAGGCACGCTGGCCGACGGCTGGCTGCCGGTGGAGCAGTTCGATGTCGTGACGGAAACGCAAGGATGAGGCTTGCTGGATGGTGGATGCAGGCGCGGCGGAAAAAGCGCCCAGGGGCTACGTGTGTAGTCGAACGGCGCGGCTTCGCCGGTGGAATGGCGGCAGTGAAAATCGGCGATTTTCCGGGCGAATGGAGCATCCATTTTCGCGGACATCGTTCAAAATAGTGAAAACATTTCAAACGCTTGAAATGAAATCTGAAGCCGGTATGGCTTGGGGCGTTATTTAGACCGTGTGAAACCCCAGGCCATTCCCGCCCAACAAGCGGCTTGGAAACCAGGAGAGAATGCATGACCGACGAACTCGCAAAGGCAGCGCAGGCAGCGGCCGCCGGAGCGCCGGCCACACCGCAGCAGGCGGATGACGACATTGCTTCGGTGCAGCGGTTGAAATCCGCCTACGAGAAAATCCGTCAGGAGATTTCGAAAGTCATCGTCGGACAGGAGCAGGTGGTCGAGCAACTGCTGGTGTCGATTTTCGCCCGCGGCCACTGCCTGCTGGTGGGCGTGCCGGGCCTGGCCAAGACGCTGCTCATCAATACCCTGTCGCAGTCGCTGGGCATGAGCTTCGCGCGCATCCAGTTCACACCGGACCTGATGCCCGGCGACATCACCGGGACGGAAGTGATTCAGGAAGACAAGACGACCGGCCATCGCGAATTGAAATTCCTGCCGGGGCCGGTGTTCGCGAACATCGTGCTGGCCGATGAAATCAACCGCACGCCGCCCAAGACGCAGGCCGCGCTCTTGGAAGCGATGCAGGAGCACATGGTGACCACCGGCGGGCAACGCCGCCGGCTGCCGGAGCCGTTCTTCGTGCTGGCGACGCAAAACCCGATCGAACAGGAAGGGACCTATCCGCTGCCGGAAGCGCAGCTCGACCGGTTCATGCTGAACGTGAAAGTCGGCTATCCGACTGAAGAAGAAGAATTCGAGATCATCCGCCGCACCACGGCCCCGCAGAACAGCCAGGTTTCGGTGGTGATCGACCGCGAAGAGATTCAGAAGCTTCAGGCGATCGTGCGCCGCGTGCCGGTGGCCGACCACGTGATCCGCTACACGATGAAGCTGGTGCGGATGACCCGCATCAACACCCCGGAGGCGCCCAAGTTCATCAACGATTGGGTGAGCTGGGGTGCGGGGCCGCGCGCCTGCCAGAACCTGATTCTGGGCGGCAAGGCGCGAGCCATCTTGAACGGCCGCTACCTGGTGACGACCGAAGACATCATCGCCATGGCCCACCCGGTGCTGCGCCACCGCATCGTGGCCAACTTCACGGCCGAGGCCGAAGGCATCGGTTCCGACCACATCATCGACCAGATGATCAAGCACGTACCGGCCAACGAAAGCGCCACGTTGTCCTCGAAACCGATGCCGAAGGTGACGGCGTAGGCAGGAGCGGCCGAAGCGCGGCCGGCCGAACTGCCGTGAAACCGTATCCGAGCCGGGGGTGGAAGCGCGCAAAGTCGCGCGGGGGCGTGAAAGCGAGCGCATGACAACCACGAAGAAGCTCGACCAATACCTGGATCCCAAGATCCTGACCAAGATCAAGAAGCTGGACCTGCAGGCTCGGCTGATCGTGGAAGGGTTCCTGACCGGCCGGCACCGCAGCCCGTTCCACGGGTTCAGCGTGGAATTTGCGCAGCATCGCGAGTACGCGCCGGGCGACGATCTGCGCCACCTGGACTGGAAAGTCTTCGCGAAGTCCGACCGCTATTACATCAAACAATACGAAGCCGAAACCAACCTGCGCTGCACCTTCGTGCTGGACACCTCGGAGTCGATGGCTTTCACCCACGATCCGAAGATCGAAAGCAAGTTGGAATACGCCAAGTACATCGTGGCGAGCCTGAGCTATCTGCTGACCCAGCAGCAGGACGCGGTGGGGCTGGTGACCTACGATAGCAAGGTGGACACCTTCCTGCGGCCGGGCAGTTCGCCGACCCATTTCCGGCTGATGCTGCATCAGTTGGCGGAGAAAAACCCGGCCAACAAGAGCGACGTGGCGAGCCTGTTCGACGATTTGGCGCAGCGCTTCAACCGGCGCGGGCTGGTGGTGATCGTCAGCGATCTGTTCGACACGCCGGAGAACATCCTGAAGGGGCTGAGCCACTTCCGGATGCGGCGGCACGAGGTGATCGTGTTCCACATCATGGATCAGTTCGAGATCAGCTTTCCCTACGAAGAGTTCACGATGTTCGAGGGGATGGAGGGCTGGTCCGACCTGTTGGTGGACCCGCGCTCCCTGCGGGCGGGCTACCTGAAAGAGATGAATGATTTCTGCGGGCGGATGGAACGCGGGTGCCAGGCTTCGGGCATCGACTACATCCGGTTGGACACGAGCAAACCGTTGGACGTGGAGCTGGCGGCCTATCTGGCCTGGCGGCTCACGACCAAAAAACGCTGATCAACCGGCAGGGGATGGAACCAGGCGGTGGGATTTGAAGTACTCAATGCACTGATGGGGTTTGGCTTGCTGGCCGCCGGCGCGCCGGTGATCATCCATCTGCTCAACCGCCAGCGCTTCAAGCGCGTGCGGTTTGCGGCCATGCATTTCCTGTGGGCGGCCAAGAAGAAAAGCAACCGGATTCTGACCTTCAAGGAACTCCTGCTGCTGCTTTTGCGGGTCCTGATTCTGCTGCTCCTGGCGCTGGCGCTGATGCGGATGGTCCTGGGCGGAACGGCATCGCTGTTGTCCGGGCGCGCCAAAGTCTACCGCGTGATCATCCTCGACAACAGCTATTCGATGGACCTGGCCGACGGCGACAAGACGCTCTTCGAGCGCGGAAAAGCGCTGGCGCTGCGCGAGGTGGACAGCCTCAAGCCAGGCGATGAGTGTTCGCTGATCCTGATGAGCGACGTGGCCCAGGCGGTGATGCCCACCAATTCGATCCAACTGCAGGATGTGAAGCGGCAGATCGAGGACGCGCGGCTGCGGCCCAACGGCACCAACGCGGTGCGGGCGCTGGTCTTGGCGCACCAGCTAATTAAACAGAACAACTCCTCCTGCCCCCAGACCGAAATTCTGCTGATCACCGACGGCACCGAACGGGCCTGGAAGGAGCCGGACGGTCAGTTGCATCCGATTGGCGCGGACGAAAAGGCGCTGCTGCGCACGATGGCCGATCCCTCGCAGGGCGGCAAGCATCCGCTGATCGTGGTGTTCAATCTGCGGCCGAAAACGCTGCCGCCCACCGAGCCGGTCTACAACCTCTCGGTCGAGGGGCTGTCGGTGGACGAGGCGCTGCCGGCGGTGGGATCGACCGTGAACGTGCGGGTGCGGATTCGCAACCGCTTCGACCAGGCCAGCGGGCGGGTCGGCGTGACCCTGTTCTCGGACGGCAAGAAATATGAGAAGCAGGAAGTGGAATCGATCAAGCCCGTGGATGACCGGGTCGTGCAGTTCCGCTACCTGGTTCCGCCGGGCGCTTCGCACACGCTGCGGGCACTGATCCAGGACGAGGATTCCTCGCGGGCCGGCAGTTCGCTGGCCTTTGACGATCAGCGCTTCTACTCGTTCGACACGATCGAAAAAGTGAACGTGCTGATGGTTGACGGGGACTACAGCACCTACATCGACAAGAGCGACCTGGGGCTGTTTTCGGTGGAACTGGACCCGCCCTACAGCGTCGATGCGCAGCACAAGATTTTCAATGTGACCCACATCAGCGACCTCCAGTTTGCCGACATGCGGGTGGATGGGTTCGACGCCATCGTGCTGGCGGATGTGGGGCTGATTCCGCCCAAAAAGCGGGTGGTACTGGAGCGCTACGTGGCGGACGGCGGAGCGGTGCTGATTTTCCCCGGCGAAAAGACCGAATTCAAGCTGTACAACGAGGAACTGGGGAAGAGGCGCACGGCGGAAAATGCAAGCCAGGACGACATCGATATTCTGCCCGCGGAATTGCTGGGCGGGGACGGCGAAAAACGTCACCATGATCGCTATTTCGAATTCAACGACAAGCTCGGCGACCACCCGATGCTGATGCCGATCCGCAACAGCAGCGGCATCGATCTGACGCAGATTCACATTTATCGCCGCCTGCTGGTGAAGGTGCCGGAAAACAACCCCAACATCGACGTGGTGCTGCGCTACAGCGACCACCAGCCGGCGATCATCGAACGGCGGGTCGGGCGGGGCCGGGTGATGCTGGTCACCACCACCGCGAACCCCGACTGGAACGACATGATCCCGACCTCCAACGGGGCGATTCTGTGCTACACGATGATGGGCTACCTGATTCAGGGCACCGGCGCGCCACGCAATCTGCTGCCGGGCGATTCCATCGCGATCGACCTGAAACAGACCGAAATCGCCCCGACCCGGCAGTCGCCGCCGGTGGCCAAGCTCTTGAGCGACGGCTTCGACACGGGTGAACAATTCGAGGTTCCGCTGAACCTGCGCCTGGGCGGCGAACCGGCGCCGCCGGCGCCCGGCACGGCGACGATTTCCAATCATCCGCCCGGCGCCACCGGTGCCACCGGCGCCACCGGAACCACCCCGCCGCCGCCGCTGGCGAGCGACGAAAGCCAGGTGCCGACCCTGGTCGGTCCGCCGCTGGAGCGGGTCGGGTCCTACGCCACCATCATTAAGGGCCAGACCGCCGACGCAGGCCCCACCCAGCGCACCGTGTATGTGTCGGTCAACCCGGTCACCGCCGAAAGCGATCTGACGGGGATCGGCAATGTCGATCTGGAAGAAAGCTGGCGCGACGCGCTGTACAACTCGCGCGTGGCGCCCACCGATGCCGCGGCGCTGAAAAAGCGCTGCGAACTGGTGGTGCGCAACGCCGACGACATCAACAACACCAAGGGCGACCTGCTCAAGGCCGCCGGCAACCTGGAACTGCGCTGGCTGTTCCTGCTGATCATGCTCCCGGCGCTCCTGGTGGAAAGCTTTCTGGCGATGTATTTCGGCGACTACGAGGGGCGGTTCAACCAGATCATGGGCCACATGTGGGCCAACGTGACGGGGTTCTTCAAGTAGCGAACGAGGGTCAGTTGCGGTGCTGAATTTTCTGCCATTCCTGGCTGCCACGGACGTGTCGACCACCAGTTGGCACCTGGAGCGCGAACTGGGCGCCGACGCGATGCCAGTGTGGGCGATGTTCTTTCTGTTCGTCGCGGCGCTGCTCTACGTCGGCCTGATCTACTACCTGGACGGCCGCAAAGCGCCGACCTGGATGCGGGTGTTCCTGGCGGTTCTGCGCATTGCGGTGCTGGTGGTGGCCTTCGCGATTCTGCTCGGGCCGAAACTGGTCATGCAGCAGGTCAAAACCGAAAAATCGACCGTGATCGTGCTGGTCGACCAGTCGCTGTCGATGGGCCATGGCGATCCGTTGCTCGACAAGAGCGAACTCGACGACTACCGCAAAGTGATCGACCCGAAAACGTTGCTGACGGTCAAGGCGGCGGTGCCCGGCGCCAAGGACGAACAGGTGATGATGAAGGAGCTGACGCTGGCCCAACTGCGGCGGGTGCCGCGCATCGACCTCGTCAACGCCGTCCTGAAGTCGAAAACGACCGGCAACAATTTTCTCGACGACCTGAGTCAGCATCACCAGGTGCTGCTGTACCAGTTTGGCGACTCGGCCGGGCCGTGGACGGCGCACAAGCCCAATGAGCCCGCCGGTACGCCGGCCAGCTCGCCGGCCAATGCGGCCACCGGTGGGGCGCCGGAAGAGCAAAAAGCGCCCGCCTACAAGCCGGGCCAGGATTTCACCTTCGAAGCCTACGCGCCCTCCACGCGCATCGCCCAGGCGCTGCGGGTCGCACGCAACGAACGCAACAGCTATTCGCTGGCCGGAGTGGTCCTGATCTCCGACGGGCAGGAGACCGAGTCCACCGAGGCGGTCAAACTGGCCGCCAAGGACTTCGACAAGGGCGACCTGCCGATTCCGGTCGACACGGTGATGGTCGGTTCGCCCAAGCAGCCGAGCGACGCGGCGATCATCCGCGTGCGCGGCGCAACGAAGCTCAACGAAGGCGACAACATGGTGGTGAACTTCTACGTGAAGCAGACCAACCTGCCCTCGTCGAAGTTCGCGCCGGAAAAGCCGGTGCTCGAACTGGTGGACGAAAAGGGCATGGTGCTCGATAGCAAAGTCATCGAGGGCTACGACCAGTCCGACACGACCCCGGTGAAGGTGACCTTCGTGGTGCCCACCCCGCCGGTGGAATCGCCCCAGGGCACCGACACGCATATGTGGGTGGGGCGGATCAAGAACGACCTGCGCCAGTGGGACAACAACCTGTCGAACAACCAGAAGGATTTTTTCTTCACGGTGAGCAAACGGCGGCTGAAGGTGCTGTACGTCGAAGGGCAGAACGCCCCGCGCTGGGAGTGGCACTATCTGAAGAATGGCCTGCGGCGCGACAAGACGGTGCTGTTCGATACGCTGCTCGGGGTGTGTTCGGATTCAACCAACCCGGACGACCGCAGCTGGTTCTGGGACGGGTCGACGGACAAGACCGAACCGCTGACGGGCTTCCCGCACAAATACAAAAACGAAAAGGGCATCGAGGTCGATCCGCTGGACGACTACGACGTGATCATCCTGGGCGACGTATCGCCGGATATGTTCTCCAAGGGCGATCCGGAGGCGATGGTCAAGTTCGTCACCGATCACGGCGGCGCACTGGTGTTCCTGGCCGGTCCATACCGGATGCCGTACACCTGGCTCAACACGCCCCTGGCCGACCTGATTCCGGTGGTGTTCAAGGACCAGCCGGACACCGGAGATGAAATCTGGGACCAGGAGTGGCAGCTCAAGCCGACCGAGGAAGGCATGCTGGAACACTGGACGCAACTGGACGAGAATCTGGCCGAATCGAACCAGCTGTACAGCGAAATGCCCGGGCTGTACTGGTACTGCCGCGCCGTGCAGAAGGCGAAGTTGCTGGCCAAGGTAATCTTCGCGCACCCCGAGGTGAACGGCGTGGACAACAATCCGCTGCCGATCATCGCCACGATGCCGGTCGGCCACGGCAACACGATGTTCGTCGGGACCGACGAACTGTGGCGCCTGCGCAAGCGCTACGACAACGAGTATTTCTACAAGCTGTGGTTCGAGGGCATCCGGTCGCTGGTGGCCACGCGCGGTCGCTACAACCTGTCGGCGCCCAAGGAAACGGGCGTGGTGGGCGAATCCTTCGCGATCGAGGGCGACATCGCCAAGGACCTGGTGCCGACGATGGCGCCCAACGGCACGCTGTCGGTGACGCTGAGTTCGGCCGACCCGACCTTCGAGTCGCGGACAATCAAGCTGGAACTTGAAAAGGGCACGGAAAACAAGTACCGGACCACCTACATTTTCCCGAAGGAAGGCCGCTACACCGTCAAAATGAACGATGAAAACGGCAATCCGGCCGCGAACCTCGACATCACCATCGAGAATCCGTCGGCGGAAACCGAGCGTTTCGAAGCCAACAAGCAGATGCTGACAACCATTGCCGATTACACGCAGGGGAGCATGGTGGAACTGCCGCACATCGACGACCTGGCGGACACCAAGCACCTGCCGGTGCGGGATCGGACCTATACCACACCCGGTCAGGAAGACCGGAATACCATCGATTGGTGGTTGTGGGCGCTGTTCCTGGTGCTGATCTGCCTGGAATGGTCGCTGCGCAAAATCTACCGGATGCAGTAGCACTCCCGGCCAATTCGCTGCCGAATGGGCGCGCGCAACGGGCGAATCTTGCTAGAATGGAGGCTATTCACACGGCGAGACGGGGCGGCGGATTGACGGGAGTTTGGGCGCTCCATGAGCAGCGGCAGCGGCCTGTTCGGCCAGAAATTCCAGATTCAAAAAAAACTGGGCGAGGGCGGCATGGGTGCCGTCTACAAGGCCCTTGACGTCAAGCTGAACCGGCTCGTGGCGATCAAGGTCCTGCAGGCCAGCGTGGCCGGCAACGAGATGTTCAAAAGCCGTTTCCAGAAGGAAGCGCGCAGCCAGGCCAAATTCAACCATCCGAACATCGTGATTCTCTACGACAGCGACTTCACCAGCGAAGGGCAACCTTACATGGTGATGGAGTTCATCGAGGGCATGCCGCTCGATGAATACCTCCGCCAGCACGGAGCGCTGCCGCTGGACCGCCTGATGGCGTTGTTTTCACAGATCGCCGGCGGCGTGGCGGTGGCGCACCACGAGCAGGTCATCCACCGCGACTTGAAGCCCGCCAACCTGATGCTGACCAAGGATTCGACCGGCCAGGAGGTGATCAAGATCCTCGACCTGGGCCTGGCCAAGATGGTCGAGGCGGCGACCGGTCAGGACGAGGTTCACCAGCAGAAGACGATGGGCGCCACGCAGGCCGGCATGGTGCTCGGCACGCCGCAGTATATGTCGCCGGAGCAGGCCACGGGCGGCGATGTCGATTGCCGCACCGACGTCTACGCGCTGGGCATGATCCTGTGCGAAATGGCCACCGGCAAGCTGCCCTACAACGCGACCTCGGCGATGCAGTGGATCGCCAAGCAGATTTCCGAAGTGCCCCAGCCGCCGACCAAAATCCGGCCGGACCTGAAGCTGCCGAAGGCGCTCGACCAGGTCTTCAACAAGGCCGTCGATAAGGACCCGGGCAAGCGCTACGCCACCGCGCAGGAAATGTACGAGGACCTCGTGCGGCGGCTGGCCGAAGAGGGCTTTAGCTACGGCCAGGGCAAGTCCTCGATCGTGATCATCAAACAAAAAAGCAACGCCGGCTTGGTGCTGCTGCTGATTCTGATGCTCCTGCTGTTGACCGGCGCGGGGGCGGGCGGCTATGTCTGGTGGGTCCACAAACGGGAAGACAGCTTCCTGCAGGCCATGAGCAACGCGCAGCACCTGCGCGACAACGCCTTCACGCCGAAGGACGGGATCGAGGCCGAGGGGCTGAACAACGCGCTGCAACAGTACGATCTGGCCAAAAAATACGCCGATTCGGCGGAGGACAACAGCCAGTTGCAGAATCTGCTGTCGGTGGCGGTGGAAGTGCAGGGAATCGGCAAGGACGAGGCGGCCGGCGACTACCGCCGTGCGAGTGCGCGGCTGAGCACGCTGATTGCGAGCAAGGCGGCGTGGATCGATACCAAGAAATTCGGCGCCGAACGGGACCGGCTGGACGGCCTGGTGGCGGCGACCGACGCGGCGTTCAACAAGCAGTTCTCGGCGCTGCGCGACCAGATCAATGAGTCGCTGAAAACCGCCGCCGCCGCCGATGTGCCGAAGGAACTGGGCGGGGTGTGCGACGTCGCCTCGCTGCTGGTGCCGCAGTCGGACAAATCCGGTTTCGAGCAGGCGCGCGGGAAACTGCTGACGCTCTACAACAACGGATCGACCACGGCGCAGACGGTGCTGAACGCCATCGAGGACCTGAGCGGCCGGCTGGAATGCGCCAAGGGGACCGACGACAAATTCGACGACCAGGTCCGGGTGAGGCAGGCGTTAATCGAGCTGATGGCGCTGCGGTTCGACGAACTGGCGCGCAAGCAGAAAGATGTCGCCACGCAGGCGAGCAAGGCCAACCAGGGCGCGCAGGTGACCGCCGCGGCCAATATCGCGATCGGAATTTACACCCAAAGCCAGACCCTGGTGAAGGCCGGCTCCGTGACCCCTTCCAGCCAGCAACTGGATGAGGGTGCGAAGGCGGGAATCACCAACTGCCAGGTGCTGATCGAAGCGCCGGGCATCGCCGACCTGCTGGAAAAGTTTGTCGACGCGCACAAGGCGGCGCAGGACGCGATGGACAAGGAGCAATGGTCGGACGCCGAGCAAAAATGGCGCGACACGGCGGCGTTGGCCGACCAGTTGATGAGCGGCAAGATCAGCAAGGAGGAGTTGCAGGGGCTGCTCGGACCGCTGCCGGAAAAAACCGAATTCAGCGGGAATACGCTGCGCAACATTGCGGAGCTTTGCGCCGAACGCGAAGTCTACCAGAAGCAGTGCGCCGATGCGTTGAACCTGTGGGCCCAGGCGCAGCAGGATCAGCACTTCATGGGCGACGCCATCCGGTCGCTGGATTCGGCGGTGAAGCTGGCCGACCAACTGACCGGCGCCCCGGTGCCGATTCCCAGCAACGTGACTGACCTGCGCAAAAAGCAGAAGGCCGCGCACACCCGCCTGCTCCAGTTGTTCGAAAACAATCTGAAAATGGGCCAGGACCTGTTCGACCGGAAGCAGTTCGGCGACGCGCAGAAGGCCTGGCAGGTGGCCGCCGACCTGGGCAAGCTGTTCGGGCCGGACGAGACGCCGGCCGATCTGGCCACCCTGCCGGACAAGCTGCATGACGCGCAGCAACAGGTGATCTTCCAGTCGGGCATCGCCCAACTGCAGGCGTCGCTGGTGCAGATCGACAAGCTCCTGCGCACCGAAGATCCCGAAAGTGCAGCCAAGGAAATGGTGAATGCGCAGAAGTTCCAGAAGGCCGTGATCGCCGCGGGATACGAGGCCACGATCCAGGACGAGGCGGCGCGGCTGGCGGCCGTGCCGGCGGCGATTGCCGGCGAGCGGGCCTACCTGGCCGCGATGGTCAAGGTCCAGGCGGCTTCGACGCAGGGCAAGGAAGACTGGGTAGCGGTGCTCAAGGGCTACCGCATTGCGCGCGATGCCGTCCGCGGTCTGCCGGCGGACTACCAGCCCAAAGTGGATTTCGACAACCGGATTGCCGCCGCGACTGATTCGGTGAAGACCGCCTATGCGCTGGCCGACCAGACCGCCTCGGGGCTGCTCAAGAAATCTGACTTCCTCGGCGCCTTCGCGGCGCTGACCCAGCAGCAGGCGCTCGGGGATGTGCTGGAAGGCACCGACAAGCCCGCATCCCTGGCGTCGGTGGCGGCGCAGTTGGAACGCTGCCGGCGGCACAACAATCCGCCGGTGCTCGACCTGGGCAATAACGTGAAAATCGAATTCGTGTACGTCGAATCGCCGCGCGGCAACTTTTACATGGGCAAGACCGAAATCACCAACATCCAATACGAGCAGATCGTCAAGAATCACTACGTCAAGCGGCCCGATTTCCAGAAGCAAAACGGCGACAACCAGCCGGTGGTTTTGGTGTCGTATCTCGACTGCCGCGCCTACTGCGCCAAGCTGGCCCCGTTCGCGCAGAAGCTCAATCCCAAGTGGAGCGTGCGCATGCCGACGCAGGCGGAATGGATCGACGCGGCCGGCTGGAAGGCCGATTCGGGGCTGGACCCAAGCAAGGGAACGATTCTGACCTATCCGTGGGGCTCGCAGATGCCCGACCCCCCGACCAAGAATTTCATGAACTATTCGGGGATGGAGTCGGAAGATTTCACCGACAACGTGGACCGCTATAAGCTGGACGGATATCTGAACACCGCGCCGGTGGGCAGCTTTCCGCTCGACAAGTCGCCCTCCGGCTGCATGGACATGGGCGGCAACGTGCAGGAATGGACCGCGCTGAACGACCCCAAGGCCGAGGCGGGGACGGCCTCGCAGAAGCGGATTTGCAAGGGCGGCAGCTTCCATCACTCGGCGATGGCCTGCAAAATTCAACCGGACGACAACTATGTGGACGAGAAATTCATCGACGATGCCGGCAGCGATTATGTCGGCTTCCGCGTGCTGCTCGACATCGGCGAAAGCGGACAATAGCAAGCCTGCTAGCGCGCATCAAGATTCAATATAGCCGTCCGGTGCCGAGGCAGCGCCCCCCTGGGAGCGCGTCTGACGAAAGGTTAAACCTTCAGCATGCCCCGGAAACCACGCGCGGCGTAGTACGATTGCGCGCCGTTGTGATACACGAAAACGCGGTTGTAGCGGCGGTCGCCAAACAGCGCGCCGCCCAGCTGCCTGACCTCCTCCGGCGTTTTCAGCCAGCTCGAGCTCTTGAGATCGAACTCGCCGAGTTTCTGCAACGCCCGGTACTGTTCCTCGTCCAGCAGTTCGATGCCCAGGGCCGCGGCGCGATCGATGACGTTGTTTTCCGGTTTAAATTCCTTCCGCCCGTCCAGGGCCGCGCGGTCGTAGCATAGACTGCGGCGGCCTTGGGGGGATTCCGCGGAGCAATCGAAAAAAACAATGGCGCCGGTTTTGGGATCCTGCCCGATGACGTCGGGCTCGCCGCCGCTGCGTTCCATTCCCTGGAGCGCGGCAAGTTTTTCGGGCTGGGCGGCCAGTCTTTCCAGGATGTCGTTCCAGGCCAGGCCTCGATGCCGCGGCATGTTTTTCGCGAAGCGACTTTGCAGCGTCTGCAGGAATTCGCCATGGCCGGTGGACGGCGGGGCGCTGGTCGTCGCGTGAGGAGGCTTTCGGCGGGGCATGGCGGGGATTCCTTTTCGGGCGCGGATTACATTCCGTCTTCGTGCAGGAGCAGCCGCGCGAGGGCATCGAGCATCGTCCGGCGCGCGGGGTACGGTTCCAGCGCGCCGTTTTTGCGCACGATCGCGTTATAGTCCAGCCCGATCGAATTGGCCACCACCAAGTGGCAGTCGGCGCGTTCCAGCAGCTTGCGCGCGGCCGCCACCACGGTGTCGGCCGGTTCATTTTTGAAACCCACCAGGTAGGCGTCGGGGGCCCATTCGCGGCGGATACGTTCGATGATTTTGGCGGTGGGCTTGAGGCGGATGGCCACATCGGTCAGGCCGCTGGGCAGTTTCGCGCCGGGGTGGATGGCGGGGTCGATGCTCAGCCCGGCGGCGGGTGCTTCGACGCGGGCGACCTCGTAGTCGTTGACCGCCGCCGACATGATCACCGCGGCGCGCGTGTCGGCTTGCAACGCGCTTTGCAGTTGGGCGGCCAGTTCGGCATAGGTGGTGAAAGTTTCGAAGCGATCGAACAAGGTGGGGTGGTCGCGGTGAGCGGCGTGGCAGGCGAGGGCATCCTGCGAACACAGGCAGTTCAGGCCGGACAGAGCGAGGTCGCGGCGGGCGCGCAGAATGCCGGCCAGTTCGGCGGCGGTGGCGCCGGTGGCGGCGGCCGTCAGGTAGCGTACGCCGTCGACGGGCACGCGCGGCGCGCCGGCGGTGATCCAGATGGGACGGGAAAACTGCACGCTTGCCGGGACCTCCGCCAACCCCCGCCGCTGGATAGAATGGAGGGGGCGCTGTTGCGACCGGTTGCGCAACCGGCTTTCACCATCTTACGCGCTGGCGGCGGTCCCGCGAGGTCCTGTGTATGGCGACGATTTTCATGTGCCCGCCCGATTTCTACGGCATAGAATATGAGATCAATCCTTGGATGCACCGCACCGTCAAGGCGGTGACCGCGCGGGCGCGCGATCAGTGGTGGAGCCTCTACCAGGTGTTGCAGGAGGACCTCCACTGCCGCGTGGAACTGCTCCGGCCGATCCCCCACCTGCCTGACCTGGTGTTCACCGCCAACGCCGGGCTGGTGTACGGCAACGGCTGCGTGGTGAGCCGCTTCCGCCACAAGGAACGACGCGGCGAGGAGCGCCACTTTCTGCGCTGGTTCCGCGCGCGGGGGTTCGAGACGGTACAGCCGCCGGCGGGCGTGTTCTTTGAAGGCGCGGGGGATGCATTGTTTTCCGGACCGGACCTGTTCGCGGGCTACCACTTCCGGACCGACATTCGATCCCACGCCTGGATCGGGCGGCTGTGGAACGTGCGAGTCTTTTCGCTGTGTCTGACCGACGAACGGTTCTACCACCTCGACACCTGCTTCTGCCCGCTGGCGCGCGGCGAGGTGATCTACCATCCGCCGGCCTTCGACGAATACGCCAACCGGGTGATTGAAGAGCATTTCCCGCCGCAAAAACGCTATGCCGTGACGCCGGCGGAGGCGCGCAAATTCGCCTGCAACGCGGTGGCGCTGGAGAGCACGGTCGTCACGCCGGCCCAATGCCCGAAGCTGCGACGGCAACTCGAACGCTGGGGCTACGCCGTGAAGCCGGTCGAACTGGGGGAATATCTGAAGGCCGGCGGGAGCGCCAAATGCCTGACTCTGCAACTGCCGGCGTAGGCCGGGGGACAGGGCACAGGGCACAGAGCACAGAGCACAGGGAACAGGGAGCAGGGGACAGGGAGCAGAGGACAGAGGCAAGAACTGCGCCGTGCATGTCCCGAATCGATTCACACCTTGCGGCCTCCGCAATGCCGCGTCGCTCCGTCGCTCCGTCGTTCTGTCGGCTGCGTTCCGGCTGAACCCCGCGTCTGCCTTTGAGCGCCGTCAGGCACGGCCGATTGCAGTCCAGGAGGCTACGCGAAGGACGCAGTCCGTAGCCCGCCTCCTGGGAAAGCGGCAGGATCAAAACGATCTGCCGCGCGGCCCGAGACGATGGCTGCGGTTTCCCGAAACGCCCGCGCGGAACTTCCCGCGCGCCAAGCAGAAACCAAGCCGTCTCCGCCGGCCCGACCCAACCGGCAGGCGCCGCCTACCACCGTGTGAATGGATTTGGGATGTGCGCTATTGCGCGTGCAGGACCGCTTTGCGCAGAGCGTCAAGGCCGCCGGCGTTGGGGTAGGGCAGCAGAATTCGTTCACCGTCGGGCGCGCGGAACAGGCCGGTAAGTTCCGGATCGACGCTGCGCAGTTGGGCGATGGCGTCGATGTAGTCCACGCCGAGTTTCGTGCACAGGTCGGCCAGCGCGCCGTTCAACTCCGCGGCGCCGGCGGTCAAAAAATTTCCGTCGCCGGGAACCGGCGTGATGCCCACCACGATCACACGGGGGTAGCCAAGGCGGCGCAGTTCGCTGATGGTGGCGTCGAGTCCGCGCACCGTTTCGACCAGCGGCAGCGCGTTGCGGCAGTCGCGGGGGCCCAGCGACACCACGGCCAGGCCATTGCCGCCGGGCAAGGGGTCGAGTGCACTCAGGGCGGCCGCGATCGCGGCGGTGGTGCAGGCTGGCGCATCCCCGGCGTTCACGGTCGCGCCGAAAAGGTTGGAGCTGTCCGACGACGCTTTCGCTCCGGCCGTCGGCCACGGGTGCAGGCTGTAGCGGTAGACCGCGTCGAGCGGCAGGTACAGCCAGCGGCCGCTGGTGGAGTGCGACGCCAGGTCGGCGGCGGCCGCCGCCGGCCCGACGCTGCGTGGATCGAGCAGCGGCGGAAGGTCGGGCGGCGCGGCCAGTTGCGGCGGTGAACCGGCGGATTCCTCCGCCAGCCGTTTCAAGTCCGGCACGGCGGTCAGCGTGTCGCCGACGAACAGCACCGCAGCGGGCCGAGCCGTGGAGAGCTCACCGGCCAGCGTGGCGGTGACCAGCGAGCGCCGGTGCAGGGCCGGATCTTCGCGTCCCAGCAGCACGACTAGGTGGGGATTGCCCTCCGGCAGTTGGTCGAAGGGCGGCAGCAGCCACGGCCGGGCGGGGCCCGGCGGCGGAGCAGCATCGAGCGTCGGCGCAGCAGCGGCGATCCATTCCAGATGCCCGCGGCGCGCGACCCAATTGCCATCGCCAGCACCCCCACCCGCACCCCCACCCGTATCCCCACCGGCACCGGCGCCCGCACCGGCGCCGCCGGAGACCGCTGGGTCGTGTGGGCGGAGGTCGCGGAAGGTCCACGCGGCGGTGGCCAGCGGCGCGCCGCAGGCTTCAATCCACGCGGTCATGACGAGGGCGCCGGCGTCGGTGCCATCCACTGCTTTGCCTGCCGCGCCGAGCAGAGCGGCGGGATCGAGATCGAGGCGGATCGGCGTGCGGGTCGGTCCGTTCCAGGGCAGATCGATCGTGTAGCTGCCGGCCAGGGCGTCGGGCGTGGCGTCAAGGCCGTTGATGCGCAGCCGGGCGGCTCGGGCGTCGAACGCGACGGCGTGGCCGGCAGCGCCCGGGGCGGCGTTCCGGGTGGCGAATTGAATGTGCAGCCGCGGACGAATCAGATCGCCCTCGGCGCAATCGGCGGACAGGTGCAGCGTCCAGTCTTCGCCGGGGAAGCAGAAGGTCGTCTCGGAGTCGATCGCGAGCTGCACGTTCTCCTGCAAGTAGCCCTGGTCGCTCAGGTCGTTCGGGATGGTCAGGTCGAAGCGGGTGGGCTGGAAAGCGGCGCTCTCGGCGCTCGCGGCCGGCGCGCCCTTCAGCTCGGGCGCCGACGCCAACGTGACTGCAGCGGGTGCGCCCACCGGCACGCAGAAATACACGCTGTCGGAGGGCTGGCCGTCATTGAGTTCCAGCCGGCCGTCCAGCCGCCAGACCGGATGGACCGCCGCGGCGGTGGCAGTGGCAGTGGCGGTGGCGCTGGCGGGGCTGGCAGCGGCGGCCGGGCTGGCAGGGGCGGGCGAGCCGGGTGGGCCGGGCGAGGCGGGTGGGCCGGGCGGCGGGGCCGGACGCCACTGCGCGCGCAGCCGGGCGATGCGATTGCGTGTGTCGCCGTTGACGAGCAGCCGCTCGATCAGGTCCACCTGCACCGCGTCAATGAACGCCGCGTCGGCCGCGGTTGGCTTTTTGGGCTCACTGCGGTCGACCGTGGAGAGGCGCTGGGCGCCGAGCACGCCGGCCGGCAGGATCGACTGAAAGCTGTCGGGCGCGATCAGGTGCGGTTGCGATTCGTCGGGCAGTTCCCACGCCAGCCGGGCGCCCTGGTCGCCGGTGACTTCAGCATGAATGAGCGTGATACGGTGCAGGCCGGCATCGAGGTTGAATTCCAGCGGCCGAGTCCAGTGAAAATGCAGCGTGTCGGCGTGAGTGCGGCTGGCGTATTTGATCGGGGTGGGCTTGAGCTTGGCGAGCTTGCCGAGCTTGTCGAGCTTGTCGATTTGGGCGCGCCAGTTGGGGCCATATTTCTCGGCCATGGCCTCCACGTCGATCGGCCAATGGGCGTCGATGAGCAGCAGGCCGTACTCGTCGTAGTCCAGGAAAAAATCGTAGCGGCCGGCGACCGGGACGCTCAGAAAACCATCGTAGGTGCTCGCGTAGTAGTCCTGCGAATCCATGCTGCCGAAAGGATTGATCCGGTCGTCGATGCTGAACCGGCGGCCGGTTGTTCCACGGTGGACCTCGTGCGGATCGAACAGCCGCGTGCGCATGGTTTCGACGCCCAGCGGCCAGCGGTTGATGCCGGCGAAACGCGCCGGCGGCACCGGGAAGGTGCGCAACAACAGGGGTGGAAAGTCATTGGGAACCGTCCCGAGTTTGGGCAGCACCATTTTTTCGAGTGGCTCGCTGTATAGGAAAAAATGCTTGCCGCCGTCGGCGTTCCAGGCAAGGCGGACCAGTTCCCAACCCGCCGGGCCGGGATCCGCCTGCGCCCCCGGCAGGTCGGCGCGCGCCAACAGCACCGGCTCGACGCGATGGCCGGCTTCGTCGAACAGCGCAAAGCCCTCGCCGCCGGGGCCGCGGCGGATGAGCAGCCAGCCGCCGGCCCAGGTCGGGTTGCGGTCCTGGAGCAGGAACACGCGATTGGCCGGATTTTGCGGGTGCGGCACGATGTAGGAGCCGACTTCCAGCACCGTGCGGGTGCGAAAACGCGGGTCCTGCCAGGAGACTTTGCCGAGGGTCCGCAGGGTGGTGATGCGAGCGAATTCGGCGGTGGCGACGAGGTCGCCGCCGGCGCCGTTCCCGCTGGCCGCGTCGCTGTCCTCTTCGTTGGGCTCGCCGGTGGTGCCGTAGCCGGCCTGCGGTTGGACGGGCGCCGGACCGGCGGGCGCGGCGGGCGGCATGGCGCTCATCGCACGCCCATCCTTCCGCTCTTCCACCTCGCTGCCGGCCCGCATGATGCGCGTCCTCCAAGCAATTCCAGGAAAAGTGGCTTCCACTTTTCCGTCCGGAATTGCGGCGAAACAAAC
>JBOHNC010000002.1:0-13442 GCA_050730415.1 Planctomycetota bacterium | reverse complement strand
GCTGGGGGCCGGCGGCGGGCGCGAGGCGTAGCGGCGGACCCGGATTTTTTAGTCATCGCTGTCGATCGTCATAGTTTGAATGCCGAGGCTTTCAATGTAGGCGACGGCGGCGTCGATGTCCTGTTCGGCGCCGTTGAGTTCCAGGGCCATGATGCCGAAGTCGCTGGTGATCGAGGCGCCGCGAATATTGGTGACGACGTTGAATTTGCGGCCGATCGTGTAGACCACCGGCTGTTCGACCTGCGCGCCGTTGAAGGTCAGAAAAATGCGCCGGGCGGCGGGGTGGGGTGGGATGAGGCTGGCGGCGGTGGCGGCGGTGGCGGCGGCTTTGGCGGCTTGGTCGGCCTTGTGGGGCGAGGACATCGGCGGATTCCTTGCGTGCGCGTGGGGTGCCGCGGTGGGGTGAAATGGTGCGGAGCGAGCGGGTGGGGGGGTGGGGGCTCAGCGCCCGCCGGCGACCGCCGGCACGATGGCCACTTCGTCGCCGTCCTTGAGCGTGGTTTTCTGTTCGTCGAGGAAGCGGATGTCTTCGCGGTTGACGAAGATATTGACGAACTTCAGGACCTTGCCGTCCTTGCCGCGCAGGCGGGTGCCGATGCCGGGGTAGGCTCTTTCGAGTTCGCCGAGCAGGCCGGCGACGTCGGCGGCGGGCAGTTCGACGCTGTCGGCGTCCTTGGTGTAGCTGCGCAGGACTTTGGGGATCAGAATCTTGACGGGCATAACGGAACTCCTTCGGGTCTGGGGGCTATTATCGCGCGGATGCGCCAACGGGAAAGCGGGGGCGGAAAACAAGGATGAAGGATGATGGATGAAGCTTGAAGGATGAAGGGAAGAGGCGAGGACAGGGAGAGAAAATCGGGATGCCGCGCTGGCGCGCGGTGCTTCCTGGGGGGCTAGGTCCCGGCGGTCCAGAGGGTGCGGACGAGGTCGTCGGGGTTGGTTTTGGCGATGTTGCCTTCGAAGTTCAGGATCAGGCGGTGGCGCAGCGCGGGGGCGGCGAGGGCTTCGAGGTCTTCCAGCGAAACATGGGGGCGGCCGTGGGCCAGGGCGCGGGCCTTGGCGCCGAGCACCATCGCCTGGCCGCCGCGGATCGAGGGGCCGAAGCGCAGGACCGATCGCACCTGCGCCGGGCAGTTGGGATTGTCGGGTTGGGCCAGCGCGATCAGTTTCGCGACGCGCGCCAGCAGCGGTTCGGCGATGGGGACTTCGCGCACCGCCTGGATCATCAGGCCGATGCGGGGGGCGTCGAGCACCGGGGCGGGCGGCGGCGGGGCTTCGCCGGTGGTCATGGCGAGAATGCGCTGGAGTTCTTCGGGCGAGCCTTGCTGCACGAGGAGCTTGAAGGCGAAGCGGTCCATCTGCGCTTCGGGCAGGGGGTAGGTGCCTTCGAGTTCGATCGGGTTCTGGGTGGCGAGGACCGAGAACGGGCGGGGCAGGGCATGGGTTTCGCCGCCGGCGGAGACGGAGCCTTCCTGCATGGCTTCGAGCAGCGCGGCCTGGGTCTTGGGGGTGGCGCGGTTGATTTCATCGCAGAGGACGAGGTTGGCGAACACGGGACCGGCTTCGAAACGGAAGCCGATGGCGCCGCCGGCGGCCTGTTCGAGGATGCGGGTGCCGGTGATGTCGGCGGGCAGCAGGTCGGGGGTGAACTGGATGCGGTGGTGGGACATGCCGGCGGCGGCGCAGAGGGCTTCGACCAGGCGGGTCTTGCCGAGGCCCGGGAGACCTTCGATCAGGGCGTGGCCGCCGGACAGGAGGGTGATGAGCACGCCGTCGATCAGGTCGGCCTGACCGACGATGCGATCGGCGACGGCGCGGCGGAGCGCCGCGTAGCCGGTCTGGAACTCCTCGATCAGCCCCATGGAAAGCCTCCGGTGACATTCTATCGTGAACGGAAACAAAGGACAGGCAGGCGGGCATCTCATGGTAGGCTATAGAAGCCTTTGCATGAGATTGCGGGCGCCTGAACATTGCGGCGGAGGCCGGATTCGCACGCGCCGTATCGCAGGCAGGCGGTGCCTGCGTGGAATGAAGCGGAACCATGTCATCGACGTCTGGATCGCGAAAATTGCAGTTGGCCGGATACGAGCTGATCGAGATCATCGGGCAGGGCGGCATGGGCGTCGTGTACAAGGCGCGGCAGGTCTCGATGGACCGGGTCGTGGCGGTGAAGATTCTGACGCCCAAGCTGGCGGCGGACAAGGCCTTCACCAGCCGGTTTTTGCGCGAGGCGCGGGCCACGGCGAAACTCAACCATCCCAATATCGTCTCGGGCATCGACGTGGGGGAATCCGGCGGGCTGTACTATTTCGCGATGGAATTCGTGGAGGGTGAGACGGCGCTGAAAAAACTGCTGCGCGACGGACCGCTGCCGCTGGCGCTGATCGAACGGATCGCGCTGGATGTCGCGCAGGCACTCAAGCACGCCGAAAGCCAGGGCCTGGTGCACCGCGACGTGAAGCCCGAGAACATCATGATTTCGAAGGAGAACCTCTGCAAACTGCTGGACCTTGGGCTGGCGCAGGAGCTCCAGACGGAAGGCGGGCGCAGCAGCGAAAGCGGCCGCGCGATCGGCTCGCCAAAGTACATTTCCCCCGAGCAGGCGCGGGGGCAGGAACTGGTGGACATCCGCGCCGACGTGTACTGTTTCGGCGCGACGCTGTACCACCTGATCACCGGCGAGGCGCTGTTTCGCGGGACTTCGCAGGAGCTCCTGCTGGGCCATGTGGGCGGCGTGGCGACCAATCCGCTCGACCTGCGCCGCGACCTGCCCTCCGGCTGGGCGTTTGTGCTGGAAAAAATGCTGGCCAAGGCGCCGGCCGATCGCTATGCGACGATCACGGCGTTGCTCGACGATTTCCGCCGCGTGATCGTGGGGCGATCGCCGGTGGCGGCGCTGGAGCAGCCGGTGGTTTCATCGATCGAGAACACGCATGGGGTGCTGGAGCGGCTGGAGATTCCCTATGCGGCGGGGATGCGCACGCTGGCGGTGCAGTCGGTGCAGCGGCTGTGGTGGGCGTGGTTGGTGCTGGGCGGCCTGGCCGCGCTGGGCGGGCTGGCGGCGGTGGCCTACCTGGTGCTGGCGAAGTGAAGGCGGCCGAACATGGGTCATTCGACCGGTGCGTGACCCACATTTTTTTCGGATCGGCCTTTTTGAATTCCAGGCACACCTTGGGCCATGATCTGAGGTCCGCGGCCGGCGGCCGCCGCACCCGGGAGGATTTCCCGCGCTGAATGCGCGGTGTAGCGAAGCCAGGGGTTGCGCCGGAGAGCCTCGCGCGCAGGCGCTACCCCGACCTTCGCAGATTGCTGGGTGTGATCTTGTAACTCGTTCATTTTGTTAGGGCGATTTTTAAGGGTCTTCACTACAAATCGCGGGATTCCGCCGGGGCTGTCCTTTCGCGTTCCGCCTTGTCGCCTCCTTCCTTGTCGCCAGCCGCCCGCGCGGGCCGAGGCGATGTCGCACTTTCCACGTGCTCCCGCGCGGAGCGACGCCGGCGATGCGTCGAAACGCATTCGCTTCGGTGAACGCCGCGTGCGGTTTCGCGTGAGGGACGGTCCGGTGCGTGGATCCGCTTCGCATCACGCGGGGCGGTCTGGCGACCGCACCAGGGGTAGCCTGCGGAAGACCTCCGGCAACCCCTGGCTTTGTTGCCTCGCGCCGTTGGCGCGAAGAAGCCGACCTGGCGGCCGGCACTTCCGATGCATGCGCGAAAGTTGTGGATATTGCTCAGGTTGTTCGATCCACGGCAACTTATAGGCGGCCCCTTGCAGGACCAAAATCAGGCTTGGAGGCGACGTATTCCGCGGAGCCGATTCAAGGTTCAAAATTCAGGCTTCAGGATTGGATTTTTCTTCGAGGCGGCGCAGGTGCCAGAGGGCGATGGAGCCGGCGACCCCGGCGTTGAGGCTTTCGACGGCGGAATTCATGGGAATGCGGAGGGTCTGATCGAAGTCCCGGCAGGCGGGCGGAAAGCCGTGGGCTTCGGACCCGACGCACAGGATCAGCGGACGGGCGGGCGCTGGACTGAAATCTTCCAGCGACTGCGCCGCGGCCGGCGCCGGCAGGTCGGCGGCGGGATCGGGCAGCGCCAGGGCCGCGACGGAAACCGCGGCTTGGCGGGTGGCGGCGCGGAAGTCGGCCCAACTGCCGCGGGCGACCGGCAGCAGATTGCCGGCCGAAGCCCGCAGGACTTTGGGATGGTAGGGGTCGACCGAGCCTTCCAGGGCGAAGAGCGCCCGGGCGCCGAAGGCGGCGGCGGAGCGCAGCAGCGTGCCGAGATTGCCGGGATCGTTGACGGCGACCGCGGCCACGCCGAGCGCCTTGCGCGCGGCCAGATCGCCGACGAGATCGGCGACGGTGGTCGCGCCGATCCGGGCGATGGCCATGATGCCCTGGGGTGCTTCGACATCGGCGATTTTGCGGAAGACATCGCGGGTGACATCGACCACGCGGCCGCCGGCGGCGGCGACCTGCGCGGCGACGGCCTGCGCGCGCGGGAGGGCTTCCGGCGCCTGGCGTTCGAGTTCCTTCCAGGCGACGATCAGGTCCTGGATGCGCTCGGGCGTGCGCGCGAGGCTTTCGACGGCGCGCAGACCTTCAATCTGAAACAGGCCGGCGGCGCGGCGGGCGTCGCCGTTTTTGCGCAGTTCGACCCAGAGCTTGACCTGGGCATTTTGCGGGCTGGAGATGTACAGGGGTTCGGACATGGCGGCTATTTGCCTGCGCCGACTTTGCGTTTGATCGAAATGTAGGCGGTGTTTTTGGGCGTGGTGCCGAAGATCGCGGCAACTGCATCGAGCGGGTAGTTGCCGTCGACGTTGCGTGAAATGTCGAACAGCCGTTTCAGGTCGGCGTGGTTGAGCGAGAGCATGCGCAGCACGGTGCGCTCGGGCCGGTCGAACTTGTTGGGGTCGCCTTTGGCGAGCGCCTCGAGGTCCTGCTGGATGTCGCCTTTGAGCAGGCGGACGAGCAGGGCGGGGTCGAGGTTGGTGCGTTCGGCGGCGAAGTTGAGGGTCTTGTCTTCTTCGGGTTTGGCCGCGGCGGCGCAAATCGCGGAAAGTTCCTCGAGTGATTTGTTGACCTTGGGGTCGCGCTTGGTGGCGTTGCCGACGGTTTCCTGGAGGACCAGGCCCAGGTGGTCAAAGCAGGTGGAGTAGTAGGCGATGTAGGCGTCGTGCATTTCGCCGAAGCCGTTGGAGCGTTTCAGCACGCCGGGGCATTTCTGAACGATGCGCTGGATGAGTTTCAGCGGGTCGATGCGGATTTCCATCGGCTCGCGCCCCGCCAGTTCGGACATGAGCTGCCCGACGGAGAATTCCGGCTGCCGCGCGACCAGATCGCTGAGCAGTTCGTTGACCTCGCCGGTGCGCTGTTCGTCGCCGAGCCGCGCGAAGAGGCGGAAGAGTTCCCGCTGGTTCAATCCCATCTGGTGGGCGATCGGAATCAGGTCAGGCAGGTTGCCGGTGGTGCCCTGGAACAGGGCCAGCAGGACTTCGTCCTGGGGGTTGCCGTCTTCGAGCATGCCGACGGCGACATCCTCGAGATTCAGGAAGTTGAATTTTTCCTGCACGAACCGGAAGACCTTTTCGTATTCGCCTTCGCAGTCGAGCTTGAAGACCAGCGCGAGAAAAATCGAGCGCCGGGCCCAGGGCTGCGCGGCCAGCACGGAGACCGCCGCGGAGGGGTCGTCGGGAAGCTGTTCGGCGAGTGCTCGGCCGCAGGCGTTGGGGAAGCGCTGGCCGAAATCGCCGACCGCGCCGGGATCGCCGCTGCGTTCGACCGCGGCGAGGGCCTCGGACGGCTTGATTTTGTTGCGCTTGAGAAATTGATCGCAGCGCTGCGGTTTGTCGGCGAATTTGCGGCCCAGTTCGGCGAGGATTTTGGCCAGCCCGTATTTTTTGAAGACGAGGCCTTTGAGCAGCAGCGGGAAGTGGCGGCTGAGCAGCATGGCCAGGTCGGCGATGTCGTCCTTGCAGTAGCTGAGGCAGGCCGCGAGGATGTCGTGTTCGCTCCAGCCGAGCTTTGCCACCACCGATTCGGCGGTGAGGTATTCTTCGTCCTCTTCCTCGACGTCGGGGGATTCCTGGGCGAAGACGGTGACGATGTCCGAGAGGCTGGGCTTGGATTCGCCGGCGCTGGCGTCGTTGAGCACCGCCATGAGCATGGGGGTGAGCAGATTCTGGCCGCGGGCGAAGATGAAGCGGATCGCGTTGACCTTGTCGTTGCCGTGGTTGGCCAGCACGTAGCCCCAGAACTTCGCCAGCGGGTATTTCATCGCGGTGATGGCTTTGGCGAAGAGCGTGCCCTGATCGCCGGCCTTTTCGAGCAGTTCCGAGACCATCTGGTTGATGGTGAGGTTCATGGCGATGATGCGCGGCGCATGTTCGGGGGCGCGGTCGCAGAGGAATTCGACGGCCTGTTTGAGGTCGGGGAATTTTTTCTGAATCAGGCCGAACAGGGTGTCGTCGTCCCACTGCAGGAGCGTGGTCATGTGGTCGAGCGGTGGCGAATGCAAGGGGGGCTCGGCGAAGTACGCGGCGAAGATGTCGTCGGGGCGGCTTTCGGCGGTGAGCAGCGCGCGGAAGAGGTTGTCGTCGAGGATCGCGTTGCGGACGTATTCGATGATTTTGGGCATTTTCGAATCGCCCAGTTCGACGAAGCCGCGCCAGAGCGGGCCGGTGCCGAACTGCCAGCGCTGGAGGAATTCGGTGATGTTGAGATTGGGGAAGTAGATGATGCGGTCGACGAGGCCGTATTTGACGACGATGCGCGGGCTGCGCAGGTGTTCGAACAGGCCCATGAGGATTTCGTCGTCGGGGATTTTGGCGGTCTGGAGTTCGCGCACGACGGCGTCGAAATCGGCATCGCTGTACACGCCGCCGCCGAGTTTTTTGGCGGCCTTTTCGATGCGCTTTTTGTTGCTGCCTCCGAACAGTCCGGCGAAGGTTTCCCCCAGGGCCATAGATCAATCCCTCTGAACTACCAATCGATCGCGGCCAAGGCGCAGGCGGCAGGCTCGGCATCGCGCGGGGCATGGCGGTCCGCGATGCAGTTCCGGTGCATTCCTGGCGACCTCTGAAAGTATACCGGAGGAACCCGGCGCGGGGGGAACGATCGGGATGAAACAGGCGGCTCGTGGCACGTCAGGAATGAAGGGGCGAAACTGCCGGGCGCCGTTGTGTCGTCCCGCTGCGACTGGGGATCCAGTTCTGTCGCCCGCTTCCCGGCACTGAAGTGCTGGGCAATGATTCTGGTGTCCCGCAGGCGGGACTCCAATGCAGAGGCACGACCAACCGATCGCTCGTGTGAAGTCCGCTAGGCGTTTGGCGGGGTTTCGGGGAAGGCGGCTTCGACGGCTTCGCAGAGCGTGTGGATGAAAACGGTGTGAATTTCCTGGATGCGGGCGGTGTTGCGGGAGGGCACGATGGCTTCGTGCGTGGCCAGGCCCTTGCAGATGCCGCCGTCCTTGCCGAGGAAGGCGACGGTGCGGGCGCCGGCGGAGCGGGCGGCGTCGAGGGCGCGGCGGATATTTTGCGAGGCGCCGGAGGAGGAGAACACGACCAGCAGGTCGCGGGCTTCGATCAGGCCGGCCACCTGGCGGGCGAAAACTTCGTCCGGGCCGAAGTCGTTGACGATGCAGGTCAGGAGCGCGCCGCCGGCCGACAGGCTGACGGCCGGCAGCGCGCGCCGGTTGGAACGGTATCGGCCGAGCAGTTCCTCGGCCAGGTGATCGGCGTCGCAGGCGGAGCCGCCGTTGCCGCAGGTCAGGACTTTGCCGCCGGCTTGCAGGCAGCCGACCAGGTCGCGGGCGGCGGCCTGCAATACGGCGTCGTGGCGGTGGCAGGCTTCGACCACGTGGGCCAGTTCCTGGAGTTGGGCGCTGAGCGTCGTCATGGCGGAGCCTCAAGGAGTTCGCCGCCATTCTACTGGGGAAACGGCGCTGGGCGACGGGCAGAGGGCGGTTGTGGCGCTGGGAGGCAAAGGCGGGCGCCGGAGGGCCGGCGCATTCAGGGCTTGGGCGTGGGTGCGTGGGTGTCGTGAGTGTCGGTGGTGTTGGTGGGGGCGGCAGGGGTTGCGCCGGGTTCCGCTTCTTCGCCGGGGTCGTCTTCGGGGTGGTCGGTTTTCATCAGGCGGATCAGGCGTTCGTGGCCGAGATCGCAGGCGGCTTTGTCGAGGCCGGCGAGGGGCTCGATTTTGTCCCCCAGTTCGAGGCAGCGATCGTCCTGGGCGGAGTAGGCGGGCCAGGCGGGCAACTCGGGTCCGGGGCCGGGGCCGACGCCGGCAACATCCGCATCGGGGGGATTGGGATTGCCGAATTTGGCGAAGTGGGTCCAGTAGGTCATGATCGCCTGCGACAGGGCGGTATCGCCGGGTTCGACCTTGACCGGGCGGATGAAGTTGCCGAAGACGTAGAACAGTTCGGCCGAATGGAAGGCTCCGTAGGAGGTGACGCCGCCGATATTGGGCACGCGGGTGAAGCGGTAGAGATAGCGGGGGGCCTTGAGTTGTTCCTGGCAGCGGACCATTTCGCGGGCGGGGACTTCGAAGGAGGTCAGGCCGACGACTTGGGCAAGCTGATGGCGGACGTCGTTGTCCGTGTGGACGGGGTAGAGTTTGAGAACGGCTTCGAAGTCGGTTTTCATGTAGGCGCGCAGCGCCAGGCGATAGCCGAGAACGGTGTGGATGGGCAGTTGGCGCAGGAAGATGGTGCCTTCGTCGGCGTTGCTGCCGGTCATGAACGGGACGGGGGCCTGTTTGCCGTCGAGCCACATCTGGCCGGGGTCGGCGGGCAGAAAATAGCCATCCACGACCGGGCCCCAGTGAATCCCCTTGCCGAACAGGCCTTGCTGGGGATCGGCGGCGGCCAGGAGGTTGTCGGCGGGCACGGCGCGCAGGGCGGCGAGCACATCCGGGGCGTCGGCGCAGCCGAGTTTTTTGGCGATGTCCACGCCGACCGATTCCATCGACGGCTGGCCGTTGGCGGTGTCTTTCAGGTGGCGGTTGCGGCCGAACGGCCCGCCGCTTTCGGCGATGGCGCGCTGGAACAGACCCTTGGCCAGCGGCGAGACCATCAGCCGGGTGACGCTGGCGGCGCCGGCGGACTCGCCGAAGATCGTGACGCAGCCGGGATCGCCGCCGAAGGCCGCGATATTTTTGTGGACCCACTGCAAGGCGGCGATCTGGTCGAGGCTGCCGTAGTTGCCGCTGACATCGTGCGGGGATTCCTTCGACAGCAGCGGATGCGCGAAATAGCCGAACGGGCCGAGGCGGTAGTTGAACGAGACGAGGATCACGCCGTGTTCGGCCAAGTGCACGCCGTCGTACAGGGGCGTCGAGCCGCTGCCGGTGGTGTAGCCGCCACCGTGGATCCAGACCATCACCGGCAGATTGTCGCCGCTGGTTTTCGCGGGGGTCCACAGGTTCAGGTACAGGCAGTCTTCGCTCTGCGGGCTGTTGTCCTTGCCCAGCAGCGCTTCGGGCTGGACGCAACGCCGGCCGAAGGCGGTGCAGGCGCGCGGCGCGGTCCAGGGCGTGACCGGCTGCGGCGGTTTCCAGCGCAGCGGACCGACCGGCGGCGCGGCGAAGGGAATGCCCTTGTAGACGTGGATGGCCTTGTCCGCGTCGGCGAGCGCGCCGGTGATGGGGCCGTCGGCCGTCGCGATGGGGTCCTGAAAGAGAATGGGCGGGGCGACGGCGGCGGGCGGGGGTGGAGCGGATTCGGCGCCGGGCAGGGGCTTGTCGGGGGACATCGAACAGCCTCCAGCCAAGACGGCAACGGCCACGAGGGCGGTGAGGCTCCAGCCGGTCCTGCGGGGATCGAACATGGGTGCTTTTCCTGGGTGGGCTCGGAGCCTCCTCTGCGCCGGACCGGTTTCGCAGGGTTAAGGATACGGCCAAACAGGAATATGTTACGTTTTTCGGGGCCGGTCTGAACGGCCAGGCAGGTGCGCGATCAAAGCCCGGCCGATCCGTCGGTGCGGTCGGGTGGGAATGGCGGTGGAGCGCGGGGGCAATTAATTTTCGGGGACGAGGGCCAGAACGGCGGGTTGGCCGACGAGATCGTGGGGCGCGGGAATGGCCGCCGGCGCGTAGGCGGTGCCGACGATGCCGCCGGCCGAATAGACGACTGCCGCTTCGACCGGGCGGTACCACACGAGGCGATGGGCGACCGGGCGGAGCCAGGCATGGATTCCGCTGTCGGGCACGGCCGGGTAAAACGCCAGAATCGCGCCGCCACGCGCCTGCGCGGCCACCGGCTGGAGCACCAGGTCCGAGCCGAACAGATGGCGCGCGGCGGACAGGCCGGTCCAGTCGATGCGCAGCTCTTCGATGATCCGCGCGAATCCCTGCATCGGCGCCAGATCGCGCAGCGGCGCCTGAAAAATCCCAACGCTGGCGTAGCTCCAGAGCAACCCGGCGCCTTGCAGGAACGAGTTCCACGCCGCGGCCAGATACGCCGGATCGAAGCTGAGGCGCAGGGGGTTGGCAGCCGGCCCGAGTGCCTGCGCAGCCGCGTTGCCGCCGGGCCCGCCAGGCTTGTCCGGCCCGCCTGGAGTGGGCACGAGCACCGCGTGGTCGCTCGGGCGTTGAAAAGAGTGCATCACCGGGCCGGACCAGCGCGGCGCGGCCGGCAGCGGACGCAGCAGCGAATCGGCGTGCAGCCACAGCAAGCGGGGGCGCGGGCGCAGGTCGTCAAGCGCATCGACGCAGGCGGAATCGATGGCGCCGGCCCCGTCGCCGGCGGTGGGCGATTCCAGGAATGCGGCGGTTTCGGCGTCGGGCAGATGGGAGCGCAGTTCGGCGACGGTGGGCAGATAGCCGTCGCAATCGACGGCGAAGGCGGCCTGGGGATAGGCGGCCGCGCGGTCGGCGACTTCGGCCAGCAGCGCGCGCCAGGCGTCGTGGGGAATCTGCAGTGCGCGGGCGCGGTCGGGCGTCGGCGTGCGCAGGAGAATCGCCACGTTGGATTCGCTCAGGGCATGCAGCAGCACTTCCAGCCGCGCGAAATAGGCCGAATGGAACCGTTCGAACAGCAGGCCGCCACCGGAGTGATCGAGCGGCCAGGGCCATTGGGCGGCGGGCGCGTTGGGCACGGCGGCGAAGGACTCGGGCAGCAGATCCCAGGCGATGCAGTTGGCGCGGTGCGCGGCCAGGCTGAGCATCAGGCGGCCGACATCGGCGTCGCGGCGGGTGAGGATGGTGCGGGCGTAGACGCCCAGCGGTAGGAATGGCCGGCCGTCGCGCACCAGCGAGGCGGGATCGTGGGGATGAATCTGCCAGGTGTGGCTGCCGGAATACGGCACGGCGCCGGCGGCATCGGTCAGCCCCGGGCTACGCAGCGGCGCGTTGACGCCACCCCGTTCGGGGTCGGAAGGAAAGCGGGGCGAGGGTTGGGCAGGCATGGAGGGGATGCTCGCAGGTCGCAAAAGCGCCCCGTGATTATCTACGAAACATGGTGGAGTCCCACTTGTTTGGGTGTGGTTTAACTTTAAACTGTCTAGATTCGCACCAACTGGAGTGGACCCCAATGGCCGCACAAGACGGCGCTGCCTCCGGCAGCAGCCAGAAGCTGAAACCGAAACTTTCCAAGCCGATGAAAAAGGCGGGAGGGATTTCGGGCAAGCAGGCGGCCGCTCCGAAGGGAACGCCCGGCGGGGAATCGGGGAAGCAACCGGCGACCGGCGCGACGGCCGGCCAGAAAACGGCGGGAAAATTGGTGGGGCCAGCCGCGGCGACTTCGGGGCCTGCGCCGAAGCTGTCGGGAAAGGGGCCGAAGGTTTCGGGCAAGGCGCCCAAGGTTTCCGGCAAGACCGGCGCCGTCAAGAGCGAAAGCAGCCAGTCGTCGAGCGTGCTCAAGGTCAAAAAGAAAAAATCCTCCTCCAGCGAAGGCCCGGCGCTGAATCCGAAAAAATCGAGCTTGCGCAAGAGTTCTCCGGCGGGCGACGAGCCGATCAAGCCGACCGACGATTTGGAGCCGGTGGCGGTGGGCGACGGGGCGGAATCGGCCGATGAATCCACCACGGTGGCCTACGACAAGCCGCCGGCGGAGGACGGGGAAGCTGCCGACGAGGCGACCGACGCCTACGAATTGGACGAAGGGGAGCCAGCGGCCGACGCCAAAGGCGATGCGGACGAGAGCGGCGACGGGGAGGAGATCGAAGCGGTCGAGGAAGTCGAGGACTCCGCCGACGAGGAAAAAGGCGACGACGCGCAAGAGGACGAAGAAAAATCGGCCGAGGATGCAGATGCGGAAGCCGCGGCCGGGGAGGACGAAAAGGCTGCCGGCGCGGGCAAAGGCAAGAAGAAGAAAAAAAGCAAAGACGGCGCCGGCGAAAAGTCGGACGAAGCGGCCGAGGGCGAGAAAGCGGCGGGTGCGAAGGGGTCGGCGCGCCGGCTGGGCCGCGGCAGCAAGCGCAACGGCGAAGCCGCCGACGCGGCGGCG
Organism: Planctomycetota bacterium; assembly: GCA_050730415.1. Lineage (GTDB taxonomy): Bacteria > Planctomycetota > SZUA-567 > H5-PLA8 > JBOHNC01 > JBOHNC01. The sequence continues at coordinate 996 of JBOHNC010000002.1, read as the reverse complement.
CAGGCGCGCAGTTCGAAGCGTTCGGCGGCGCAGAAGCAGGCCGGCCGCAAACAGGCGGTCGCCTTCCTGGCGCTGTCCATTGCCACGGTGGTGATGATCCTGTTCATCCCGGTGGTGCTGTACATGAAGGGCATGTGGCCGTTCACCAACAATCGCCCGAAGGTGGAAAACGACGTACTCGCGGTGCCGGTGTATGTCGGGGAAACCTTCGGGGAGGTGACGGCGGAATTCACCACCGACGCCAATCCTCCGGCGATGCTGCACAAGCTCAACCCCGACCTGCCGCTCGACAAGCCCTTCGCCAAAAATGGCACGGTGAAGGTCGTGATCCCGCCGCAGTGGAATTTCAAACCGACCAACGGGTCGAGCCTGATCGAGCATTTCCTGGCCGTGGCGGAGGACGACTTGGCCAAGGATCCGCCGGACATCGGATCGGCGAACCGTCACATGCTGCTGGTGAACTTGTTTTTGAAGCGGTTCATTCTCGAGGGCGACAACACGCCGGCGACCAAGCAGAAATATCAGTCCGAGGTGGATGCGGTCGCGCAAAAAATCGATGCGGCTTCGAATCCGACCTCGAAACCGGCCGCGAGCGGCGGAGCGGCCAACCACCCGCCGACCGCGGACCAGGCCAAGCACCTCAAGGAATTGGAGGCGAAGGTCGCGCCGATCGACCAGGCGCTCCAGATGGCCCACGGCTACCTGGCCAGCGGCGATGTGAATGGCGCGCGCAAGCAGATGAAGATGGCGCTCGACACGATGGACCAATTGCACTCACTGCCGCCCGAGGACCTGACTTTGCAGGTGGTGGAAAACGCGCTCGATGCCGAATCCGATTTGCAGAAGCTGTACGACGAGGGGGACAAGCTGACGCCGGGCGAATTTCAGAAGGCATTTCCGAAATATAAATAGCGCTTTGCGATTCGATGGCGAAGAGAAAGAACGGCGCATCAAGCCGCGCCCAGGAACGGCGGCAGGGATGCCGCGGGTACAAGC
>JBOHNC010000001.1:0-6138 GCA_050730415.1 Planctomycetota bacterium | reverse complement strand
GGCGGAGGCGTCGCAGCCGCCGGCGCCTGGGTGGCCGCCGATGGCGCCGCACCCGGCGCCTGGATCGACGCCGCACCTGCCGCCGGCCGCGACAGATCCGGCAACTGCGCCGATCCCGCCATCCCCGGTGCGTCCCCCGCCGAGACCTCCGACCGCTCCGACTGAACCGCGCCGGCCGGCCCATCCGACCCGCCCGATCCGTCCGGGCCCTCTGCCGAACCTGCCGAACCTGCCGGGCTGGCCGCGCCCGCCGACTCCGCGCGATTCCCCGCCGCGGCACGGTCCAACCGCGCCGCGCGGTCGCCCCCCGGCGCTCCCGCACTGCCCGGGGTGTTGGCGACGGCGCGCGCTTCGAGCGAATTCGCCGACGAGCCTTTGCGCTTGCGCAGGTTCTCGATCACGTCCGGCAGGCTGCTCGAACTGCCGCCCCCGGTCTTCAGCCGGTGCATGACCTGCGACAGGCTCGGCCCGTCGATGTACTCCATCGTGAAATAGTGGATGTCCCCTTCCACGCCCACGTCAAACACGCGCACGACATTCGGGTGTTCCAGCGCGGCCATGGTCTTGGCTTCGACCATCAGCCGGCGGATTTGGTCGAGCCCGGCGCCCGGTCCGGCCAGCAGCATCTTCAGCGCCACCAGCCGGTTGAGCTTGCGCGAACGCGCCAGGTACACCCGACCCATCCCGCCCCGCCCAATTTCCTCGATCAGTTCGTATTCCCCGCAACGACGCAGGCCGCCCGGGCCGGGGCCGGGCGCTTCGCTGGCCAGTGCCACGCCAGTCGGTCCGGCCGGCGCCGGTGGTCCGGCCGGGCGGGCGGCGGAGGGATCGGGAGAATCCAGGTAGATTGCATTGGCCCGCGACGGTGCGCGCTGCGCGGCGGCCTGTTCGGCGGCGCGCGCCGGGTCGACATCCAGGGTGTGCTCGTCCGGCGCCTGCGACAAGACGCCGCCGGGGCGCGCGAGGCCGCCGGGAGCCGGAGCCTTTGCCGGGCGATCGGCCGGGTGATCGGGGGGTGAAGGCGGTTTCGATTCGCCGGGCATACAGGCTTCGGCCTCGCAGGTACGTCTGGACCCCGCCCAGCCGGCGCGGCAGAATCCTCTGACATCCGTTAAGTGTACCCGCTCAGGCTGGTCGGGGTCGTCATCGGGTATATCGGATCGGCCCGCACCCAGATGCAGGAAAACTTAGCCCGCCACCGACTCTGCCGGCGGTTGATTCGGAACGCAATTCGCGGCTCCGGCGTTTTCTACCGCTGGAACATCGGCAGGTAGTTGTAGGGGATCGCCAGCACCAGCAGGTTCAGGCTGGTGCCGTACACCTGGCCGGCCGAATCGCCCTGCCAGCTCCCGTCGCCGGACTGGCTGCGGACCAGAAAATCGCGGATGCGCGGGTAATACTTGGCGTAGTCTTCCTCGGAGGCCATGTGGAAGGCCTGCGCGGCGTAGAAATCGGTGTAGCACTGGTGGCCGGTGTTGGCGATGCCCTGCGCACCGAAGATCCGCCGCACCGCGTCCATCGTGCGGCGCGCGCGTTCGTCGTTTTGCGTGTATTTGCCGTAGCTGAAAAAAACCACCGCCCCCGCCGCCGTCAGCGCCGGCGAACCGGTTCCGCCGCTCATGCCGATCTGGTAGTTGATCGTCCCGTCCGCATTCTGCGATTTGTACATGTACCCGATGCCATCGCGAACGGTCCGGTCCGGCACCGGAATCCCCACGTCCGCGCAGCAGCGCAGCGCCTGCGCCTCGCACACCGTCACCGAGCCTTCGTCGGCGTTGGCGTCCGGCTGGTAATACCAGCCGCCGTTGTGCGACTGCGCATGCGCGATCAGCTTGACCGCTTTGATCAGCGAATCGCGCACTTTGTCTTCCAGGCTCGGTTCCAGGCCCATCCCGTAAGCCTGCGCCATGAAACTGGTCGAAAATCCATGCCCGTGCATGCCGCGGCCGTCGTTGTGTCCGATGTACATGCCCTGCGCGTCCTGATGCTTCAGGCAGAACATCACCGCCTTTTCCACATTCACGCCGTAGGGCCCGCGGTTGGGCGTCGATCCGGTCGCCAGGAGCGCCATGCCCGCCAGCCCGGTCATCGCGGTGGAGTTGGCGCCATGGTCGTCCCACGAGCCATCCGGATTCTGGTGCTGCGCCAGCCATTTCGCCGCGTGCTGACAGGCCTGATCCTGCTTGTCGGTCAGCGCCACGAAATCCTTGACTGCCTGTGCGTCGCTGGCCGGCTTGGCGGCGGGCGAGTTGTCGTCAGCCGCCCGCAACCCGGGGCTCCCGGCCGCGCCGGTCAGCCATCCGGCCGCCAGCACGCCGGCCGCCAGCAAAAGCAATCGATTCAGTCTGTTCTGCGCCATGCCCGCCGCTCCCTGCCTGGAATCTGCTGTCGTGTCACCGCCGCGCTCGGATGTATAGACGTCGCGAGTATCGCTGCGCTTCGCGTGAGAAACAAATATTGTACCGCCTTCCAGCGCGCAGCCGGTCCGATTGCCCAGTTCCGGCCGGCCGGGCCGATTGCCGGGTGGGGCCGTCGAGCGTACACTGGAAGGGTGCGGCGTTACCTTTGGACATTGTTTACGATTGAACCGGGCGCACCATGAGCACCTCCCTGCGAATCACGTTTTTGGGCACCGGCACCTCCTCCGGCATCCCGACCCTCGGTTGTGGCTGCGCGGTCTGCCGCTCCACCGACCCCCACGACCAGCGCCTGCGCACCAGCGCGCTGGTCGAAGGCGGCGGCACCCGGGTGCTGCTGGACTGCGGCCCCGATTTTCGCCAGCAGATGATCGCCGCCGGCTGCCCGCCCATCGATGCGGTGGTGCTCACCCACGCTCACGCCGACCACGTGCTGGGGCTCGACGACACCCGTTCGCTGACGATGCGCGACCGGCCGCCGCTGCGGATCTTCGCCGACCCGCCGACGCTGGAGGGCTTGAAGCGGATGTTCCAATACGCCTTCGAACGGATCGACGAACGGCAGGCGCTGCCGCGCTGGGAGCTGGTGCCCATCGACGGGCCGTTCGAGGTCGGCGGGTTGCGCTTCCTGCCGCGGCCGCTGCCGCACTTCCCGAGCCACTCGCTCAGCTTCGAAATCAGTCCCGTGGAGCAGATCCGCCGGGTCGGCGGGCCGCGGACACGGTTGATCTATGCGACCGACTGCCAGGCGGTCGAGCCGGCCACGGTGGCCGACTTCCGCGGCTGCGACCTGCTGGTGCTGGATATGCTCCGCGAACGCAAGCATATCAGTCACCTGAGTTTGGAAGAGGCGCTCGCGATCGCCGCCGAGGTCGGCGCCAAGCAGACCCTGTTCGTGCACATGAACCATGAAGTCAGCCATGCGGCGATGAGCGCGCGGCTGCCGGCCGGCGTGGCGCTGGCTTTCGACCGCCAGGTCGTGACGCTGGAAGACAAGCTTGAAGGCTGAAGAAGGCTTAGGACTCGGGCCCACCTGGAGCAAGGGTCTGGGCGGTCGGGTGGCAGGGGGCGGTTTTACAAAACGAAGCTAACGTACGTTAGGCTACCGATCGGTGAGCGAGCGGTGTTGACGAAACGAACTACCGAGGGCCGGCAGCAAGGGGCTGGGTGGCCGGAAGGGCGATGGCGGATTAACCAAACGAAGCTACCGTACGTTAGGCTACTGGTTGGCACGCGAAAGGCGGTTGACAAAACGAACTACGAGGCGGGCAGGCCGGGATACGAAACAAAGCCATATTCACATATTATGCGCATATTTAAGAAGCCTGCGTGGGCCTTGGAATCAGGGATTTGGCCGGCGACGATGGCCTGCGAAGCCTTTCGTCCTTGGAAACTGGGAACGTTCCCATTCCGTTCCATCTTGCGCGTCTTGGCGCGCCCCTGGGAGCCCTGGTCATCAGACTGGCTGCTCGGTCCAATCCACGCATTCGGCTCCGGGGCGAACGAAAACGAAGGATGAAGTCTGAAGCGTGAAGGATGAAGGAAGCCGAAGACGTGCGCGCGCTCTCTTCCCCCCTTCGGGAGCGCTGGCTCGTCACCGTTCGGAGTGTCTCAGGTACGGTGGGGGTGGTTGAAGTATTGAAGGCAGCAGACCCAAAGCCAAATCGAAGACCTTTAAAATGTGATGAAGTCGAAGTCGGGCGCGGTGGCGCAGGCAATGCCCGCGCTCCGTTTCCCTTCCCCGCTTCCCGAACCGGACGGGCGGTTTTCCCGCATCCGGCTCTCCCTCAAGGTCACACTGGCGCAAAGTCCACAGCGGTTCCGTACCCCCGTTCGCGGTCAGCCGCGCTGAACGCTTGGATGACGAGACAGCGTGCGGCCAAAGACCAGCATCTGAAGAGCCTGCTCGATCTTTGCAAACCGCGCCTTGCCTCTGTCCGCTCGTCCACGCGAGCGCGGGTACTTCCGTTTCGCCCATCGCACCGTCCGGTCAAAGAGGAATTTGTCGAGACCACGACGATTTTCCATCGTGGTTCCTACATTGAAGTAGTTCCAAAATCCCCGCGTCAGACGATTGAGAGCTTCGGCAACGGCCTCGGCGCTTTTCAACGCCTGATCCTTCGCCGTGAGCTGCCGCACCGTGTCCCGGTATCGCTGGATGCTCTTGCCCGAAGGCGTGAAGCCCAGATAGGCTTTCCCACCCGCGGTGTAGAGTTTGCCAAACGTATATCCGAGAAAGTTGAAGGTCTGATACCACGCCCGTCCCGTCCGCGTTTTCTCGTCGTTTAATCGCAGGCCCATTTTGGTGAGGATCGCTCGGGCTGCTTCGAGAGCTTCCCGCGCGCGTCCCTTGGTCAGGATCACGAAGTCGTCGGCGTAGGAAACGACCCGGGAGTGGAGCTTGTCGCTCAACCCTCGGTCTTCCCACGCTTTGAGAAACCGTCGAAAGTAGATGTTCGCCAGTAACGGCGAAATCACGCCTCCCTGCGGCGTCCCTCGCTTCGTCTTCTTTCCGCCTGTGATGACCACCTTCCCGTCGGCATTGGTCTCATGCACCGGTACTTTCAGCCAGTGACGGATCAGCCACAGAACGCGGCGATCCACCACCCGCCGTTGCACCGACTGCATCAGGTCGTCGTGCGGGATGGTGTCGAAGTACTGCGACAGGTCGGCGTCCACGTAGTCCACGTGGTTCGACCGGATCGCGGCATCGACATCGAGCAGGGCATCGCGGGCACTCTTGCCCGGACGATACCCGTACGCGTTGTCGGTAAAGTCCGCTTCGAAGATCGGCTCCAGAAGCAACTTCACCGACTGTTGGACAATCCGGTCGCGGATCGTCGGTATCCCCAACGGCCGAAACTGTCCCGGCTTGCCCGCCTTCGGGATCAGCACGCGACGTACCGGCTGCGGAGTGTACCGAAGCTCCTTCAACTCGTCCGCCAACTCGGCCAGATACCGCCCCACGCCGTAGGACTTGATACACTCGAAGTTCTCCCCGTCCACGCCCGGCGCGCCGTGGTTCGCACGAACCTGCGCGTAGGCCGCTTCGAGGAAGTCCCTCCGATGCACCTTGTCGAACAAAACGTAGAACCGGAACTCCGGCTCCGCTTTCGCCTTGCCGTTGAGCTTCTGACGCAAAGACTTGACCTGGGGCCAGCGTTCGAGACCAATCATCGGTCAATCTGCCTCTCACCCCCGCCCGTCCTGCGTTCGAAACCGCCTTGACTGAGGCCCCTTCGCTCCCCCGGCATTACCCGGCTTCAACGCTACTATGAGCCTCTCTGCGACCCGCGGCCTCGGTCAGACCGAGTGGAACAGTGGCGAACCGTTCCGTGCCGGGAGGGCCGTCCAGTGCTTCACGTACCATTCCTTGTGCGCATGCCGCGGCCTCTACTCCGCCGGGTCCGCGCTCTTTGGTGGCTGTTCCGGTTTGTCTGCCGGCACAGAAGTCAGAGCGCAACTTGGGCCTTCTCCAAGTTTCGGTAGGATCGGCACCCGGGTCCACGTTTTCGAAGCCTCAAACGGCCTTCACCCGAAGGTTGCGGCCTGCACACTCGCCGACGAGCAAACCCCGTCGTTTTCGTCCGAGCTTCGACGTCTGCCTTTCGGTCCAGCCGCCGTCAGACTAGTGTTCTGTCATGTCTAAAGATTCGGGTAGAGGGACTTCAGTTTGACGCGGGCGTTATCGACTGTGAACTGCCAGTCAACGGATCGCTGA